>JBDTOX010000092.1:0-24922 GCA_039933015.1 Methylophilaceae bacterium | reverse complement strand
CGTCGGTATGGATGATTTGCTTTGCCATCTTCAATTGTCCTGAACTAAAAACATATTATTGGATTTTCTATCGCTACTGGCTTCTTTGCTCCGCCCCTGCCCCCTTGACGCGGTTAATCCTGACCACATCGGGGATCTTGCGTAGACGCCGCATTAGGCCTGCAAGATGCACGCGATCCTGCACTTGTACGGTGAAATGCATATTGGTGTAAGCGCTATCGTCCGGCTCTTCCATGCTGACATTATCGATATTCGAGCCCGCATCGGCAATGGCTGCAGCAATCTTGGCCAGCATGCCGCGCTGGTTGGCCACGGTTAACTTCAAATTGACCTTGAACAAGCGCTTGGTGTCTGGATCCCATTCCACATCGAGCCATTTATCCGGATCGACACGGAATTTACGGATAGCCGGGCAATCGTGCGTGTGGATCACCAGCCCCTTATCCTTGTTGATAAAGCCCAGAATCGGATCACCCGGAATAGGTCTGCAACATTGCGCAAATTGTACGGCCATGCCTTCCGAGCCACGTATGGTAATGGTGCCCAAGGGCTTGTTGGCTTGCTTGCCGTTACGCTCGCCCTGATCATCACCCATGGCTAATAACTGGTGAGCCACCATCACATTTAGCCGTTTGCCGAGGCCAATGTCGGTCAAAATTTCTTCTTTGCTCTTGGCGCCATAATCACGCATCAGCTTTTGCCAATGCGCTTCTTCAATCTGTGTCTGGTCGGCCTGCAACGCGCGCAGAGCCTGGCTCAGCATGCGTTCACCCAGATGCGCAGATTCTGTCGACTGCATGGATTTGAGGAAATGGCGGATGTGCGCACGCGCCTTGCCCGACACAACATAATTGAGCCATGCGGGATTGGGATGAGCATGGGAGGCAGTAATAATCTC
The DNA here is from genome assembly GCA_039933015.1 of Methylophilaceae bacterium. Taxonomy (GTDB): domain Bacteria; phylum Pseudomonadota; class Gammaproteobacteria; order Burkholderiales; family Methylophilaceae; genus JBDTOX01. The sequence goes on along the minus strand of JBDTOX010000092.1, from coordinate 24,024 downwards.
TACACGATCACCATTGTGCAGTTCGGTGCGTAGCGGCGCCAACTCCTGATTGATTTTGACTGCTACGCAACGGTTGCCGATATCGGTATGCACCGCATAGGCAAAATCCACGGCTGTCGCACCCCTGGCTAGCGTCATGATTGTGCCTTTGGGCGTGAACACATAGACTTCGTCGGGGAACAAGTCCACCTTGAAATGCTCGAGGAATTCCAGTGAATCTGCACTCTCGCTCTGTATATCCAGCAAGCGCTGCAGCCATTGATGGGTCTGCTGCTGCAGTGCGCTCAGATGGGCATCGGTAGCCTTGTAGAGCCAATGTGCGGCGACTCCAGCCTCAGCAACATTGTGCATTCCCTCACTACGTATCTGCACCTCGATCGGCGTGCCGAAGGGGCCAAACAGCGTTGTATGCAGGGACTGATAGCCATTGGCTTTGGGAATGGCGATATAATCCTTGAATTTCCCCGGAATCGGCTTGTAAAGCGCATGCAACACGCCCAGCGTCAGATAGCACGTGGACGTATCCTTGACGATGATGCGAAAGCCGTAGATATCGTAGATTTGCGAAAAGGTGATGGTTTTACCCGCCATCTTTTTATAGATACTGTATAGATGCTTTTCGCGTCCGGTAACATCCGCTGCAATCTGCATTTCATGCAGACACTGCTTGATGGCTTCCTGTATTTTGCCTACGACTTCCTTGCGATTGCCGCGCGCCGCCTTGATCGCTTTGGAGATCACGCCATAGCGCATGGGGTAAAGATGCTTGAAGCTTAAATCTTCCAACTGTTGATAAATCGAGTTCAGGCCCAGCCGATTGGCGATAGGTGCGTAGATTTCCAGTGTTTCACGGGCAATGCGGCGGCGCTTGTCCGAACCCATCACATCCAGCGTACTCATGTTATGCAGGCGGTCTGCCAGCTTGACCAAAATGACGCGTACATCCTGCGACATGGCCAACAACATTTTGCGGAAGTTTTCTGCCTGTGCCTGGGTAGCACTCTGGAATTCGATCTTGTCGAGCTTGGAAAGCCCATCCACCAGCTCGGCCACCTGCTTGCCGAACTGATCACTGACTTCCTGCTTGGTTACGCCCGTATCCTCTACTACATCATGCAGTAGCGCTGCGATAAGGGTAGGTACATCCAGGTGCAGTGCAGCCAGAATGCCGGCTACCGCAACTGGATGGGAAATGTAGGGTTCGCCGCTTTTGCGCATCTGCCCTTCATGGGCAGCAGCACTGAAACGATAGGCTTCCCACACTTGGGCGATGTCTTCTGGCTTGAGGTATTCTTTAAGGCGCAGCGTGAGTTGTGAGTCTTCGCTGTCGGCGGGCAGCAAAAGGGGGGTAGGTGGCTTTACAGATTCCGCTGCACGTTTTTCGCCCGCTTTGGACATAACATCTTATTCTCTGCTTATTTTCAAGTTGCATTCACACAAATATTTTATATTCCGAATATTGCCATATTAGCCACACTGTTTGCTGCTGCCAGTATCTTCGCATGAATGCAATTTGAAATCATCAAGCGTTAAGCATGCCCGCGGTTAAGCACTTCCAGCCCAACCTTGCCAGCAGCGATTTCGCGCAATGCAAGTACGGTAGGCTTATCTTTTTGACCGTGCGTGCTCACCAAAGGCTCAGAGCCGTTAGCCAGCTGGCGTGAGCGGTAAGCCGCTACCAGGGTGAGCTGGAAACGGTTAGGGATTTTTTCCAGACAATCATCAACAGTAATACGTGCCACAGGGTTACCTCCAGATTACATTTGCTAAATTATTTAGGGGCTTTTAATAAGTTCTGCAGCAATGCTTCATGTCGCCACAATTGCTTATCTCGTTTAAGGCGCTGCGTGCGGACAATGGCGTGCAAATCTTCCAGCGCCACCGCAAATTTGTCGTTAATTGTAACATAGTCGAACTCGCCGACGTGGCTCATCTCCTCACGTGCTGCGGCAAAGCGCCGTGCAATTACTTCGCTGCTGTCTTGCCCGCGATGTGTGAGACGTTGCTGCAATGCTCCCATAGAGGGCGGCAATATAAAAATGCTGACGGCTTGCGGATGCAAGTTGCGTACTTGTGCGGCGCCTTGCCAGTCAATCTCCAGCACTACATCATCACCCGCCTGCAAAGCGTTATCGACGCGTATTTGCGAGGTGCCATAATGTGCACCATGGACTTCTGCACTCTCCAGAAAGTCACCCGCCCCAAGCATATGCAAGAATTGCGCTTCATCCACGAAATGATAGTCCACGCCATCCACCTCGCCTGGTCTGGGTTTGCGGGTGGTGTAGGAAATGGACAGCCGGATCTGCCGGTCAGCCTCCAACAAAGCGCGCACCAGACTGGTTTTGCCGGCCCCGGAAGGCGCAGTAATAATGAAAAGGGTACCGAGCATATGCATGATTTATTTCAAATTATCCTGTTTTTATTGATCCAATGCTGTTGCCACATGTCGAGTGCAAAAGCTTGCTTTACTCGATATTCTGAATCTGTTCCCTCATCTGCTCAATGAGCACCTTGAGCGCCATGGCGGCTTGCGTCACCTCGGTGGATACCGATTTTGAGCCCAGCGTATTCGCCTCGCGATTAAGTTCCTGCATCAGAAAATCCAGACGCTTGCCTGCTGCGCCATTCGTATCCAGAATGCGCTTAACCTCACTCATATGCGCGGTAAGACGCGTCAACTCCTCATCAACATCAATACGCTGCGCAAACAGAATCAGCTCCTGCCCCATGCGCTCCGCGTCGACATTGGTCATGGCCTCCCGGAATTTTGCCGTGAGCCGTTCCTGGTAAGCCTTGATCTGCAATGGCAATAATGGTTTGACTTGTGCTATTTGCTGCTCCATTTCCGCCAGACGTTCAAGAATCAAGGCCTTGAGCTTGGCGCCCTCGCGCGACCGTGAATCGGCCATATCCTGCAATGCCTGCGTCAGACTGGCCTGGATTTCTCCTGCCAGCGCTTCGTGATTAGCGCTATCGCTCATCAGCACCCCAGGCCAGCGCAGAATATCGGCGACGCCTAGAGGCGTGCTCTGTGGAAAGTACTGCTGCACGGTTGCCGCCATTTGCACCAATTGTTGCAAAACGGCGTTATCCAGGTGTGCCTGTCTGGCTTGACTGGGACGCTGCATAAGGCTCATGCGGCATTCCACCTTGCCACGCCCAAGTTTGGCGGCTACCAGTTCACGCACCAGCGGCTCAAAGCTACGCACGTTGTCATCCAGCTTTAGCTGCAACTCCAGATAGCGGTGGTTAACCGAGCGTAACTCTATAATTAAAATACCACTGGCGGTCTCGCGTTCCACTGCGGCAAAGCCGGTCATGCTAAAAATCATGGGACAGAATTCCTTGTTAAAGGTAGAGCATGGTATCAAATCCGTTAAAATGCGTTGCAAATGAAATTCATGAGCTAGGCAATTCATGCCAGAATAGCCCGCACTTATAGTCTTTTAATAGCCACTTACAGCGATTTGGGCGGGGATGCCAGTTACTAACAATCACGCATTACCTGTTGGACATCAGCTACAAGACTATGAAATCAGGAAAGTCTTAAGTGCTGGAGGATTCAGCTTCGTCTATATCGCCCAGGATAAAGACAAAAAAACCGTAGCCATTAAAGAATATTTGCCCACTGCGCTCGCACTGCGCACCCAGGGTGTACAGGTGCAAGCCAGCTCGGCCGAAGCCACCGCCAGCTTCCGCCATGGCCTCAAATGTTTTTTTGAGGAAGGCCGGGCGCTAGCCAATATCGACCATAAAAACATCGTGCGCGTGCTTAATTTCTTTCGCGCCAATGATACGGTTTACATGGTCATGCAATACGAGAACGGTAAATCCTTGCTGGAATACATTCTGGGCCAAACCGAACCTGTCACGGAAAACTTCATCCGCCGCGTATTCAGCGAATTGCTCAATGGCCTGCGCGAAGTGCACACGCAGAAACTGCTGCATCTGGATATCAAGCCGGCCAATATTTACATTCGCATGGATAGCTCGCCGGTATTGCTGGATTTCGGCTCGGCTCGGCAAACCCTGGCTAATGCGCAGCCCAAGCTGCCCTCCAGCCTCACACCGGGCTTTGCCTCCCCTGAACAACACGCAGACCGCAAGTCGCTGGGTCCGTGGAGCGATATTTACAGCATAGGTGCCACCATGTATGCCTGCTTGTCACGCACCGCACCTATGGCAGCCGATTTGCGCCTGAAAAATGATCTGCTGACCCCTGCCAAAAAATTGTGCAAGAACACTTATTCCAAAAATTTATTGCAGATTATTGATAGCTGCATGGCGCTGGATCACCTGCAGCGTCCGCAAAGCGTGTTTTCTCTGCAAAAATCCCTGATGGAAGATAATCAGCTTGAGGACAAAAAATTCGGTTTTTTGGGTAAAATTAAAGACTATCTGCACACCTAACCACGCTTAACCTACAAACCCAGTTATGAAATTCACCATCCACCAGGGCAGCCGCCAGGGGCCACGCTCTTACAATCAGGACAGGCAGGCTTATTCGTACAGCAAGGATGCGCTGCTATTAGTCATCGCTGATGGCATGGGCGGACACAGACATGGCGAAGTCGCAGCACAGCTGGCTGTGAAAAACATAACCGACGCTTTTCAGCGCATGGCGACGCCGGGTTTAGGAGACCCTGCGCAATTTCTCAAAGAGCATATCCAGCAAATACACGATGCGATTGGCCATCTGACGCTCGACCAGGGCCTGCTTGAAGCCCCACGCACCACCATCGTTGCGGCAGTGTTACAAGATGACGGCCTCTATTGTGCGCATGTCGGTGATTCGCGGCTTTACCACTTTCGCAATGGCCGCCTGCTGTTCCGCACTGAGGACCACTCCATCGTACAAATGCTTTACCGCAGAGGCGAGCTTGAGGAACAGGCCATGCTGGAGCACCCCGCCCGCCATAAAATCTACAATTGTCTGGGCGCGGACCATCCACCCAAGATTGATCTGACGCACAAACACGTCCTGCGGGATGGCGACACCCTGCTGCTGTGTACTGATGGTTTATGGTCTATCTTCAGCGACGAAGAAATGAGCGCTATTCTGCACGCGGGACCCGTCAACGAGAGCGTACCCACATTGCTGGATATGGCAGAGTCGCTGTGTGAAGCGCAAGGGGACAACATGAGCGCCATCGGGGTGCAATGGGGCAATCGCTACGAGGATAACCTGTTAGCCATTTCCACCATGACCATGCCGCTGGGTACCACTACCACCATCGTCAACCCCATGACCCAGCAGCCTACCCTGCGCGATGATCATGCTCAGGTAATAGCGGATTTGACGGATGGCGAAATTGAACAGGCCATCACCGAGATTCAGACGGCCATACGCAAAACCCAACGTTAGCCAAGCTTGCATTGCGATATTACTTGCCCTCCGGCTTGGCTTATAATTAGCTTTTTAAGCATCCAGGATTCTCCATGCGTCCAAGCCAACGTGCCCAAGATCAGTTGCGCCCCATTGAAATTATCCGCCACTACACCAAACATGCCGAGGGCTCTGTATTGGTGAAATTTGGCGATACGCATGTGCTCTGTACCGCCAGTGTCGAGGAAAAAGTACCGCAGTTCTTACGTGGCAAAGGCCAGGGCTGGGTCACCGCTGAGTATGGCATGTTACCGCGCTCGACCGGAAGCCGCATGCAGCGCGAGGCAGCTCATGGCAAACAATCCGGACGTACGCAGGAAATTCAGCGCCTGATTGGCCGCAGCCTGCGAGCAATTATCGACCTGAAAAAACTTGGCGAACGCAGCATCCATATAGATTGCGACGTCATACAGGCGGATGGCGGCACGCGCACCGCCGGCATCACCGGCGCATATGTTGCGCTACATGATGCAGTTAGCCACTTGCTGGCTAAACAGATTATTACCGAATCACCCTTGCATGATTTTGTCGCAGCTATCTCGGTGGGCGTCTACCAAGGCAGGCCAGTGCTTGATCTCGACTACATCGAGGATTCTGACTGTGACACGGACATGAATGTGGTTATGACAGGCAGCGGTGGATTTGTTGAAATTCAGGGTACTGCCGAAGGTACGCCATTCCAGCGCCAAGACATGAATAGCATGCTGGATCTGGCACAGGCAGCCATACGCCAGCTGATTACCATGCAAAAAGCAGCACTCGGCGTTTAGCTGTCATGGACAAACTCGTTATTGCCAGTGGCAACCCTGGAAAATTGCGCGAGATCCGGCAGATGCTGCATCCGCTAGGGATCAACGTAGTGCCGCAATCTGATTTTGCCGTGCCTGAAGCGAAAGAACCCTTTGTGACCTTCATCGAAAATGCGCTTGCCAAAGCCCGCCATGCTAGCCGGCACACGGGCCTGCCTGCATTGGCCGATGACTCCGGCATTTGTGTTGATGCCCTGCACGGCGCACCGGGCGTGCACTCTGCACGGTTTGCCGGAGAACCAAAATCCGATGCGCGCAATAACCTGAAATTGCTGCAGGCACTGCATGGGGCAAAAGACCGCCACGCGCATTACTACTGCGTCATGGTACTAGTGCGCCATGCGGATGATCCGCAGCCGCTGATCGCGGAAGGTGTATGGCAAGGCGAGATTCTGCAGCTGCCGCGTGGTGATGGCGGTTTTGGCTATGATCCACTCTTCCTTGATGCCAAAACCGACAAAACCGGTGCCGAAATGCCTTTGGCAATTAAAAACCGCATCAGCCACCGTGGGCAGGCATTAGCCAAGCTGCTGCACAGGCTGGAAAGGCTTGCAGGGGAAAAGGCATGAATAAATGGCCAAAATGGCTGCGCGATGACGGCAGCGTGGTGTCATGCACCGAGAAGGTCAAAGTCATGACAGAAAATTTTGATGAGTTAAAACAAATAGCACAAGATGCACTGGAAGACGGCCTGTTGATGGAAGTCTCAGAAGCTCAGATGCGCGAGGCTTTGCATCGCCTAGTAGACGAATTGGTGAACCCCTATCAGCACAATCATTCCGATAACGCCAGCAAGTAATCCGGCTCCGTCAGCCGGAGAAATCACGCTGTCAGGGCTGCAAGCCCCACCGCCGCTGGCGCTTTATATCCATATCCCATGGTGTGTGCGCAAATGCCCGTATTGCGACTTTAATTCGCATGAGTCGCGCACCGACATCCCCGAGCAACAGTATGTAACGGCCTTGATCGCCGACCTTGAGCAATCGGTACCGCGCATCTGGGGGCGCAAGGTACGCAGCATTTTTTTCGGTGGCGGCACACCCAGCCTGTTTTCGCCAGAATCCATAGACCGGATTCTGAGCAGCGTGCGCGCGCTGGTACCGCTTGAATATGGCGCTGAAATTACGCTGGAAGCCAACCCCGGCACAGTCGATGTCGCACATTTCAAGGGTTACCGCGGGGCTGGTGTCAATCGCGTATCGCTAGGTATCCAGAGTTTTGACAGCCGCTATCTTGCTGCGCTGGGGCGTATCCATGACGATAAACAGGCCTTCAGTGCAGCCGAGCTGGCGCTCAATACTTTTGATGCCGTCAATCTGGATGTGATGTATGCCCTGCCTGAGCAAAGCCTGGAAGATGCGCTGGCTGACGCACAGCGTGCCTGCAGCCTGGGTCCTGCGCATTTGTCTTTTTATCACCTGACGCTGGAACCCAATACACCTTTCCACCACTCGCCGCCCAGCCTGCCGGACGACGATACCAGCGCCACCATGCAGGAGGCGATCGAAGACTTGCTCAGCGAATATGGCTACGAGCATTACGAGACTTCGGCCTTTGCCAAAAAAGGCCAGCGCTGCCGGCATAACCTGAATTACTGGCAGTTTGGTGATTATCTGGGCATAGGTGCGGGGGCGCACAGCAAATTGAGCTTTCACGACCGCATCGTGCGTGAGAGCCGCTATAAGCACCCCAGCCGTTATCTGGAAAAAGCCAGCTCTGGCGATACTGTAGAGCGCTGCTGGGTAATTACAGCGGACGAACTCGGATTCGAGTTCATGATGAATACGTTGCGCTTGACCGCAGGCTTTGAAATCAGCCTGTTTCAGCAGCGCACAGGATTAACCCTGGCAAAACTTGAAACGGCTCTCAATATTGCCAGCGCACGCGGCTTGATCGAACGCAATGCAGAAATGATTAAACCTACTTTACTTGGACAACGCTTTTTGAACGAGCTATTGCAACTGTTTTTAACTTAGCTCCACCCTTGTATCGTGGATTTTATCTGGCATTCCATCACGCATGCCTAATATGCTTTGTAGCAGCGTAATTTCCTGCATAACCTCCAGAGTGAAACCTGCGCGTTCGCCATCACGATTATCGTCCAGTAGCTCCTGCAGGTATTGCATGGCCTCGCCTGCCGTCCATGCCGCCACAAGGTGGGAAATAATATGCGGGAACTCCTCAAGGCTGGTGGCCACTATCATGGCCATCTTGGTTTCTTCCCACTGTGGCTGCATGACATTAAATGTATGGTGGAAACGCTTGGCCAGTTCTATATATTCATCTTGCTTATTCTGGCTGCGATAGATATCCAGCAGGTAAACCCAGGGTTGTACAGAACCCTTAGGCCGGGCTTCGATATAGCTCAGCAATAACGTGATAGCTTCATTAGTTCTGTCCATACTGACAAATATCCTGGCTTCGTCAACGACAGATTCAATTTCTTCGACCGATAACATGCCCAAATCGACGCTATCCGTGGCGCCAGAGTCCACTGTCACCAAAAGTGGATTATTAATGTGACTGAACGCATTTTTACGCATGGCGTCCATCTGCCCATTAGTCGCCTCTGCTAGTTTTCTGGCCATACGCCTGCGCACCCAGAACCAAGTACCGAGCGCTAATATCAGTGCGCCCACCAGCATTAAAAATTGGACTATTAAGTTATTCCAAATCGGCAGAGTTGCCGCTTGTTCGACCTGCGCCGGCGGGCGTAGTGGCACCGCGGTAGCTGTTAGCGCTGTCGCTGATGCCGGTATAACCGCTGCTGGCGCAGCTTGATGCATAAGCATCGCCTGTATCTGCTGCAAATTGGCCTGCAGGAGCGCAAGCCGCTGATCCAGACGCTGCTGCTCTTCTTTCAAAGTCACATTACGTTTACTCAAATTCTCATAGGCGACGTTCATTTCCGGAGTGACGGGAAATTTGGCGGCATCTTTAAGCTGGTACCCTAAACGCAAATCCAGCGCTAACTTTCCATATGCATGATGATGCGATATGAACGGCAGCGCCTGACGTGACAAGCTTTTAAGCTCAGGAATAATGAGTGTACCCGGCTGATCAAAAATGCTGGCAGGATCAAGCGCAGGATTAATTTCGCGGTTCAGCTCCAGCGTCTTGGCGACAAAGCGTCGCTGCATGGGCTTGTTGCCGGGGTAAAACAAGGCTGCAAGCTGATTCAGGCTTTCGCCAGGCAATATCGGCCAAGTCATGGCCTCTGGCGGGTTTGATATTGCCTTATCACCTGCCAACTCCGCCAACCCCAGGCTGCTGCAGCAAATGGCCGCAGCTATCAGCAGTAGCGGCAAATAAGGCCCTGGATTGAATTGGATAGCGAAAATCCGGCTTTGCGTATGTTGTAAACTAGCACTCGACCCTAAGCGCCAATTACTCAACTCAGAAAGTCCCTAGCGCCTGGCGTGCACGGCTAATGGCAAGCTTCACTTGGTTAGGTGCAGTGCCGCCTCGGTGATTACGGCTGGCCAGCGAGCCTTCCAGCGTCAGTACGGCATAGATATCATCGTCTATATGCTGGCTAAACTGCTGCAACTCCTGCAATGACAAATCCGCCAGATCGCACCCCTTACCCACGGCATGGCGTACCGCCAACGCAACTACTTCGTGCGCATCGCGGAATGGCGTGCCTTTCTTGACCAAGTAATCGGCAAGGTCCGTGGCCGTGGCAAAACCTTCAGCCGCAGCAAGCCGCATGGCGGCTTTATCTATCTTGATGCCGCGCAGCATATCGGCATAGATTTCCAGCGTCACCAGCAGCGTATCCGCCGTATCGAACAAGGGTTCCTTGTCCTCCTGGTTATCCTTGTTGTAGGCCAGCGGCTGACCTTTCATCAGGGTTAATAATGCAACAAGATGTCCGTTGACACGGCCGGTCTTGCCACGCACCAGCTCGGGCACATCCGGGTTCTTTTTCTGCGGCATGATGGAAGAGCCCGTGCAAAAGCGGTCGGCAATATCAATAAAACCAAAACGCGGGCTGGACCACAGAATCAACTCTTCGGAAAAACGCGAAAGATGCGTCATCACCAGCGCGGCAGCGGCCGTGAATTCAATGGCAAAATCACGATCCGACACGGCATCCAGCGAGTTTTCGCAGACGCCGTCAAAGCCCAGCTCCTTAGCCACACGCTCACGATCTATCGGATAGCTGGTGCCGGCCAGCGCAGCCGCGCCCAGTGGCAAACGATTAATGCGCTTGCGTGCATCAGCAAAACGCCCGGCGTCGCGTTGCAGCATTTCGAAATAAGCCAGCAAATGATGGCCAAACGTTACTGGCTGTGCCACTTGCAAGTGGGTAAAGCCGGGCATGGCAGTATCGGCATGCGCTTCCGCCAAATCAACAATCGATAGCTGAAGCTTGCGTATACCCACAATGACATCATCGGTGACGGCACGCAGCCATAAGCGTATATCGGTTGCGACCTGGTCATTACGAGAACGCCCGGTATGCAAGCGCTTACCTGCATCACCAATCTTGTCGGTGAGGCGCTTTTCGATATTCAGATGTACATCTTCCAGATCGAGCAGCCACTCAAATGTACCGCTGCGTATTTCTTGCAGAATCTCGTCCAAGCCTAGTTCGATTGCTTGAACATCCGCCACACTGATAATACCCTGGGCACCGAGCATGCGCGCATGCGCCAGAGAGCCTTGTATGTCGAATTCAGCCAGACGCTGGTCAAATCCTACGGAAGCGGTATAGCGCTTGACGAGCTCAGCAACCGGCTCATTAAAGCGTCCTGACCAGGTTTTAGCTTGCTCTTGGTTTAATTTTTCTGACTTCAATTTTTCTGGCTTCGAATTATCTTGTATGATGAAAAATGGTTAAGAATAATACGCTTACATGTTAAGTATAAAGCAAAACTCCAACATTTCCATGCGCCCCGCGGAGCGCCTGTCCGGGCGACTCCCGGATTTCCGCAATCCCGGCATTTGCCTGCGCCTGTTGATCCTGGTCAACCTGATGGCCTGGGCCGCAGCACTCCTGCAAACTTCCAGCCTGACACAAGCCATGAACGGGCTGGCGGAACTCTCAGCATTTATACAACCCATTCTGCTGCTGAGTATATTACTGCTTTATGCAGCTTACCCCATCTTAAACAAACTGCCTTATCATTGGGGGGCCACCACCATTCTCGGCGCCGAACTTGTTTTAACAAGCGCGGCACATTATCTGGCCATCCTGCTATTCGGCCCGGATTCCATGCCCTCTTTGCTACGTGCATGTCTTCTGACGCTGATTGCCACGGTGATTGTGCTTTACTACTTTGATTTGCGCCAGCGCGCGCTCACCCCCGCCATCGCCGAGGCCAGGCTGCAGGCACTGCAAGCCCGTATAAGACCGCATTTTTTATTTAACAGCATCAATGCCGTACTCTCATTGGTACGCAGCGACCCCAAACACGCCGAAACCGCACTTGAGGATATGGCAGATCTGTTCCGCGTGCTGATGGCCGATAACCGCGACCTGGTACCGCTCGCACAGGAACTGGCGCTAAGCCGGCAATACCTCGCGCTGGAAAAGTTAAGACTGGATGAGCGCCTGACTATCACCTGGCAAATCGACAACATGCCGCCGGATGCAATGATACCGCCACTGGTTTTGCAGCCTTTACTGGAAAATGCCGTTTATCACGGCATAGAACCCATGCCGGAGAATGGCAACATCACGATCAATATTTATACGCGCCACGACCAGGTACATGTGGTGCTGAGCAACCCTTACCACAAGCAAAATGGCCGTCACAACGGTAATAAAATGGCGCTCGCCAATATCCGTGAACGGCTAGCCCTGCATTTCGATGCTGAAGCAGCGCTCACCAGCAAAATTGTTGACGACCGCTATGAAGTCCATATTGTGCTCCCTTATCGCCGCCATCCATCCGCATGAGCTACCCGACATGAACACGGCACAGCTAAAAATCCTGATTGCTGATGACGAAACACCGGCACGTAAACGTTTGCGTGAACTGCTGACCGATATTCCCCGCACCACCGTAGTCGGTGAGGCCAAAAACGGCAAACAGGCACTCGAACTCGCTGCAGAGTTTAAACCTGACGTACTTCTGCTGGATATCCGCATGCCGCAAATGGATGGTATAGAAACTGCCGGACATATGCAGAAACTGAACCTGCCGCCCGCTATCATCTTCGCTACGGCGTTCGACGCGTATGCCATACGGGCTTTTGATATGAACGCCGTGGACTACCTGCTCAAGCCTATCCGTCTGGAACGGCTGCAAAACGCAATCAACAAGGCGCGTGCTTTGCTGCCGTCGCAGCTTAGCGCGCTTAAACCGTTACAGGCGCAGCGCACCTATTTCAGCGTCGCCGAGCGTGGCCGGATTTTGCTGGTGCCGGTGGCGGAGGTCATTTATCTGCGGGCTGAGCTCAAATACACGACCGTGCGCACCAAAGAGCGTGAATATCTGATTGAAGATTCGCTCACCAACATCGAACTGGAATTCGGCGAACGCTTTTTGCGCCTGCATCGCAATTGCCTGGTGGCGCAAGCCAGCATACTGGGCTATGAAAAACGCCAAGGGGCGGACGGCGAAAGTCACTGGGTGGCTTTACTCAAGGATGTTCAGGAGATCATTGCCGTCAGCCGCCGTCAACAACATGTATTGCGGGGTCTTGGTGGCTAGCGGGCCGGCCGTCTGTGTTAAAATTACGCCATTGTTTATCCTGACTTTTTCCTTCACCACCTAACCTAGCCCGCGCATGCATACCTTATCCAATAAACTAGTCATAGCCTCACGCGAAAGTGCGCTTGCCATGTGGCAGGCGCAGCATATCCAGAGCATGCTACAAACGTTATACCCGGCCATGACGATAGAGATTCTTGGCATGACGACGACCGGCGACCAGATTCTGGATTCTCCGCTGGCACGCATAGGCGGCAAGGGTTTGTTTGTGAAAGAACTGGAACAAGCTCTGGCTGATGGCCGCGCCGACCTTGCCGTGCATTCGATGAAAGATGTCCCCATGCATTTGCCGGATGGCTTCGTACTGGCGGCGATAGGTGAACGTGAAGACCCGCGCGATGCTTTCGTCTCCAACAACCATGCCAGCCTTGAAGATTTGCCGCATGGCAGTGTCGTCGGCACCTCCAGCTTGAGGCGCCAGAGCCAATTACAAGCGCGCCTGCCGCATCTGAAAATAGAATCGTTGCGCGGTAACCTGCAAACACGGCTACGCAAGCTGGATGAGGGCCAATATGCAGCCATTATCCTGGCCGCGGCCGGACTCAAGCGCCTGGGGCTGGAGTCGCGCATTACCCAATTGATTGCCACCGAACAAAGTATTCCCGCCGTAGGTCAGGGTGCACTGGGTATCGAGATTAACGCTGCGCGCAAAGACTTATTGCCTATCCTGGCGCCCTTGAATCATGACGACACCGCCTCTTGCGTAGAAGCCGAGCGCGGTATGAGCCGTGCATTGGCAGGCAGTTGCCAGGTACCGCTGGGGGCCTATGCCGAACGTCATGGCACTGAACTCCACATGACGGGTTTTGTTGCCAGCATTGATGGCCGCGAACTATTGCGCGAACAAGTCCGTGGCGCTGCCAGCGAGCCGGAAGCGCTGGGACAGGCGTTGGCACAAAAACTTATAGCGCGGGGCGCCGACCGCATTCTGGCTGCGTTAGCCGACAATCAAAATCCTGCGGGCCATGCCTGAAGCTGCATTAACCGGCTACAGCATCGCCATCACGCGCCCTGTCGGCCAAGCTACCAGGCTGAGCGAATTGATAGCGGGGCAAGGCGGCAAGCTCATACTGTTTCCTTTGATTGCCATTGCCCCGCTGACGGATTACAGCGTGTTTGAACAAAAACTGACGCGACTTGAAAGCTATGATTGGGCCATTTTCATCAGCTCGAACGCGGTACAGAATGCCATGCCGCGCCTGCTGGAAAAACTCGGCACCCCTCCTGAAAACCTACGATTTGCGGCCATCGGCCCCTCCACAGCGGCAGCACTGACAAAATTCGGCGTGACTGCCACGCTGATTCCAGAAGGGCGTTTTGATAGTGAATCCTTACTGGATTTGCCTGAAATGCAGGCCGTTACGCATAAACACATCATGATTTTCCGTGGCGTCGGTGGCCGCGAAGTGCTGGCCGATACCCTCAAAGCGCGCGGCGCTTACGTTGATTTTGCCGAATGCTATCGGCGCGTTAACCCGCAAAGCAATACGGATGTTTTATCTTCACTGTGGCAAAATGAACAACTAGACGCTGTCGTCGTCACTAGCAGCGAGGCCATGCGCTATTTGCTGGATATTACCGACCATGGTGATGCAGGCTGGCTACGCGCTGTGACCTTGTGCGTAAACCATGCCCGCATTGCTGAGTTGCCCCAGCAACTCGGCTTGAAAACTGCCATTGCTGACGCCCCTGGAGACGAAGCCATGCTGCAATGCTTAATCAAGGCGCTAACCCATACAAAATATGACTGAACCAGACAACATTTCAGAATCCACGGCGGTGCTGCCAACTACGGAATTAGCACCGGCAGCAACCGCGCGAAGGAACCCTTCACTTTTTGCAACAACTGCGTTGCTGCTGGCACTTATCGCGCTTTGCATAGCAGTTTGGCAATGGTTTAGCACGCATCACCGTTTCATTGAGCTTCAGCAAACGCTCACCCAGCGCCTGGAGCAATATAGTACTAATAATCAGCAAAGCCTGACTCTGTCAAAACAGGCTAATGAGTACAGCACTCAAGCCACTGCACGCACAGAATTACTGGAACAGAAGCTAGCTGAATCCCGCGATCAGCAAGAGGCATTGCAAACACTTTATCTGGAATTGGCTAATGTCCGCGAGGAGCGCGTGATGGCTGAAGTTGAGCAGTTGATGATTATTGCCAATCAACAACTCCAACTTGCCGGCAACATCAAGCCAGCCCTGCTCGCCTTGCAAACTGCTGATACGCGCTTACAGCAGCTGGACACCCCACAGGTAATCCAATTACGCAAGGTAATAGCGCAGAATATCCAGCAGCTACAAAGCCTGCCGCAAATCGATATTGTAGGCATGGGCCTGAAGCTGGAAAACCTGGCTGAAGTTATCGACAGCCTGCCATTAGTCAGCGAGCGCCATCCAGCGGCGGTCGCCACACCCATGCCGGGCTGGGACCCCAACCCATGGCGTAGATTGGCCCAGGAAGTCTGGCAGGATCTCAAGCACATGGTAAGACTGGAGCGTGTAGATCGTCCAGAACCGCCATTGCTGGCGCCAGAGCAGACCTTTTTCCTGCGTGAAAATATCAAGCTGCGCCTGCTTACCGCACGTATCGCACTTTTACAGCACGATGAAGCGACCTATCGCGCTGATCTGCAAGCCGCCGAGCAATGGCTGACCGGCCATTTTGATACCCGTGAAGCCGCCACGCAAAGCGCCTTGGCGACGATCAAGCAGCTTTCCGCCAATAATATCGTCATTCAGGTGCCGGACATCAGCGAGAGCCTTGGGCTCATCAGCAAATACAAACTCTCTTTGGAACGGGCCAACAGCGCTAATCATCATATCCCCGTGCAGAACACCCCTGGACAAAATAACCAAGGAAAGAACAAATAGTGCGCTGGCTATTCTGGTTATTACTGATTCTGGCCCTGGCCATAGGCGTATCCCTGCTGGCCGGCAATAATGAAGGCTACGTGCTGATTGTGCGGCCGCCTTATCGGCTGGAGCTATCGCTTAACCTGCTACTCATCTTGATCATAGTGGCCTTTGCCTTGCTGCATCTGGCCTTGCGACTCATTAATTACACCCGCCGCCTGCCAGCCAGCGTACGTGCCTACAAGGAAGCCAAGCGCCGTAAAGATGGACGCGCAGCCTTGCTGGAAAGCATGCACGCCATGGTAGAAGGCCGTTATGCTATTGCGCAAAAAACAGCCGCGCGCGCACTGGCACTCGGTGAAGACGCCGGCTTGAGCGCGCTGATTGCCGCGCGCGCTTCACACAAGCTCCAACACAAAAGCCAGCGTGAATATTATCTGGCAGAGGCAGAACGTCATGCACCAGAAGCCTCAATCGCACGGCTATTGCTGCAAGCAGAATTATTAGTGGACGACAGACAATACAGCCAAGCACTGCATGTGCTGCAACAGTTGGAGAAATTAGAGCCCAAACACCCGCCAGTATTACATCTAGAACTAAAAGTACAATTACGCCTGAATAATTGGGAGCAGGTGCTGGTTATTCTGAGGCAATTGGAAAAGCGCGACGCTATCGAATCCTGGCAATTAAAAGAAATACGCCAGCAAGCACACCAGCAGCTACTCAAGCGCTATGCCGAAGATTTATCTGCCCTGACTGCTTACTGGGAAAAAATGCCGGAAGAAGACCGGCTCAATAGCCGTCTTGCCTATTCTGCCGCGCAAAGTTTTATCCAGATCGGTGCAGGTACTCAGGCCGCAGAAATCCTGGAAAAGAGCCTGACCAAAAACTGGGATAGCGATCTTGCCGGATTACTAGGTGATTGCGTGAGCGATAATCCACAGAAACGGCTGCAACAAGCCGAGCATTGGCTAATGCGCCACGAAGCCGATGCCAAGTTACTGCTTGCCTTGGGCAATATATGTACGCGGCTTAGCCTATGGGGCAAAGCGCAAAGCTATCTGGAAGCCAGCATCAGCGTAAAGCCCTGCGCTGCTGCCCATCTTGCCCTGGCCAAAATGCTGGAAAGCCGTGGCGAAAGTGCAGCCGCCTTAGAGCACTATCGGCGCAGCGTACACTTTTGTCAGCAAGGTGAAGGACTGGGCTAAACTCGTTCCAACATACTATTTTTTAGGTGGCGGATTAGAAAAAGTAAAGGCATCCGAGAAGAACTCCTCTTCGGGCATGCCATGCTTCTGGAATGCTTGATGTGCAATTTCCACCATTTGCGGAGCGCCGCCGCAATAGACCTGATAGCTGCTTAAATCCGCATGGTCTTCCAGCACAGCATCATGCACCAGCCCCGTCCTGCCTTGCCAATTATCTTCTGGCTGCGGCTCTGACAATACCGGAATATAAGTAAAATTAGGATACTCAGCCTGCCACTGTTGCGGCAGCTCGGGCATGTATAGATCTTCGCCAGCATACGCACCCCAATACAGTATTATCTGACGCTGCATTTTATGATGCATCATATGTTCGATAATGCCCTTGATCGGCGCAAAGCCGGTACCGCCCGCAACAAAAATCACTGGCTTGTCGGAATCCTCGCGCAGGTAAAAACTGCCGAATGGGCCTTCCAGACGCAAAATGGCTTTTTCGTGCATTTCGTCAAAAACATAGCGGGTGAATTGTCCGTCCGGTATCAGGCGCATGTGCATTTCCAGCAATTCATCACTGTGTGGCGCATTGGCTATCGAGAAAGCACGGCGCTTGCCGTCCTTAAGCAAGAAATCAACATACTGGCCGGCCATAAACTGCATGCGCTCGTTACTGGGCAACTTGAGAAACAGCACCATCACGTCATGCGATACCTTTTCCATTTTCTGTACGCGGGCCGGCATAATGCGTGGACGTATACCACTACTTGCGGTGACTTCGCGACACTCGATCACCATATCGGTAAGCGGCTTGGCACAACAGAACAAAGCCAGGCCGGCCTGCTTTTCATCCTCGGTCAGTGCGCCAGCCTGAAAATCACCATAATCAACCTTGCCTTCAAGCACACTGCCTTTGCAGGCCCCACAGGCCCCATTACGGCAACCATAAGGCAGATTAAAGCCTGCCTCTACCGCGGCATTTAGTATGGTGTCATCGGCCGCTACTGAATAAATATGACCGCTGGGTTTGATCGTGACTTGGTGGGACATGCTGAAATTCCTAGCCTAAACAAAGGGCTGCAATGACTTAAAAAGGCGCTAGTTTATCACAGCAAGCAAGAAGCAGTCTTAAACGCCTCTGGCACTTAATCTTCGCGGCGAAACTCGCCTTCGATCACATCATCGTTAGCCGCTGTGGTTGTCGTTGAACGGGCATGAGGATCTGGTGGCGGGACATGGGGAGATGGTAGCAATAATAAAATGACTGCAAGCGCATCACTCAATACGCCAGGCAATATGAGCAATATGCCGGCAATCAGATTTTTAGCGCTGCCTAACAATACCTTGGCCGGCGTTCCACCCTGGCTTAGGGTGTGCACCATACGCCCGACCAGCAATAATTTTTCATCCTGGATCAGGCGCCATCCCAGCATGGCAACTACCACCAGATATCCTAGCAACCACCAGCCGTAGCGGTTGCCGAGTGCTACCAGCAACCATATCTCCAACACCGGGAAAGCGAGTAAAATTACCAACAGGAAAAGCAAACGCATGAAATTCCAACCTTAATCATTACAATACTTGTGCAAAAGCGGACCGAAGCCAAAAGCAGGCTACTCAAAATTAAATGCCTTAATGAGGCAACCCGAAGTTTACATGCAGTAAATGAGGGTCTCGGATCGCTTTTGCAATACCCTTTTGGAGAATGACGAATTTTGCCTGCCTTTTCATCATCTCAGTCGACCGGCGCATTGCTGGTGCTGACCAACCTGCCGGATCAAGCCAGCGCCGAAAAGCTGGCGCACTATTTGATATCCCGGAAGCTGGCGGCCTGTGTCAATATATTGGCGCCATGTACTTCAATCTACCACTGGCAGGGCAAAACCGAAAGTGCGACTGAAATCCCGCTCTTAATTAAAACCATGGAAGCGTGCTATACCGCTCTGGAAGAGGCCATACGCCAACAGCATCCCTACGAACTTCCAGAGATCATCCATGTCCCAGTTACAGGCGGTTTGCCTGCCTATCTTACATGGCTTAACGGGGAAACCTCTGCTTGAAACCTTATCTGCTTTTATTACGTACGTTTTTATTCGCCTGCTGTATTTTTCCTTTTGCGGTAACTGCGGCGTCACTAAATAATCAAACCGACAGTGGAAGACTGGCGTTTCTGGCACAAGCCGACGACGACACCGTTCTGCCTCCAGATCAGGCTTTCAAGCTTACTGTAACGGCCAGAGATGCGCAGACACTGCATGCCAATTTCCAAATCGCACCCGGCCATTATCTATATCGCGATCGCATCAAATTTGAAATCAAATCACCAGGAAGCAGCATCAGTGCAGTAGAACTGCCAAAAGGCGAGCCCAAGCAAGATCCCAATTTTGGCCAGACCGAGGTCTTTCATCAAAACTTTAACGCTATTATTAATCTGGCCTCAGCTGGCTCAAGCCCGAATAAAATCAAATTACTAGCCACTTACCAGGGTTGCAGCGAAAAGGGTTTGTGCTATTCCCCCATACACAAAACGCTGGAAGTCGATTTACCCACAGCCAGCTCTGGCCTGGCCGCCTCAATAAACCCTACGCTATCTGCAGACGCTACAGATGATGACCAAGCAGCGTCTTTGTTAAAAAGCGGCAAGCTGTGGCTGATTATTGCGGGCTTTTTTGGCTTCGGTTTACTACTTGCGCTTACGCCTTGCGTGTTGCCTATGATTCCGATTTTATCGGGCATCATTGTCGGCAGCAAAAAATCTGGCCGATTGCATACCTTCAACCTCTCACTCGCCTATACCATGGGCATGGCGCTGAGCTATACGCTGGCCGGGATTGCGGCCGGACTTTCTGGTCAGCTGTTGAGCAATGCACTGCAAAACCCCTGGGCCTTGGGTAGCAGTGCTTTCGTATTCGTATTGCTTGCACTGTCGATGTTCGGCTTTTATGAGCTGCAATTACCGAGCTCGTTTGAAAGCCGTATGGTTAACGCTACCAACCACATCAAAGGTGGTCACTTTCTCGGTGTATTCGTTATGGGCGCACTTTCTGCGTTGATTGTGAGCCCCTGCGTAGCCGCTCCACTGGCCGGTGCTTTACTTTATATCAGCAACACGCACGATGTGGTTCTAGGCGGCACTGCACTCTTTGCGCTCGCATTAGGCATGGGTGTGCCATTACTGCTCATAGGAGCATCCGCCGGTACCTTATTGCCCAAAACAGGCCCATGGATGACGGCGGTGCGTAACTTCTTTGGCGTTGTCATGCTGGGCATGGCCATCTGGCTCATCTCGCCACTAATTCCTATGGGGATTGGAATGGCATTATGGGCGGCATTACTGATAGTGCCCGCCATATACATGCATGCTCTGGATGGCTTGCCAGCCCACGCCAGCCAATGGATGAAGTTCTGGAAGGGTATCGCAGTCATTGCCTTGCTACTCGGCACCGCCTTGCTCATAGGTGCAGTCTCCGGCGCAAAATCCCCCTTGCAGCCACTTGCTGGCTTAACGGCGAGCGCTAGCTCCGAATCCAGGGTATCGTTACCTTTTCACCGCGTAACAAATTTAGCTGATCTGGAAAGCAATTTAAAAGCCTCGTCAGGCAAGCCGGTAATGCTGGATTTTTATGCGGACTGGTGTGTCGCCTGTAAAGAGTTTGAGCAATTCACCTTCAGTGATCCGCGCGTGCAGCAATCCTTGGCGAACGTCGTTTTGCTGCAAGCCGATGTGACGCGAGACTCAGCAGGCGACTCGGCATTGTTGAAACGCTTTGGTCTGTTTGGTCCTCCCGGTATTATCTTTTTTGATCCTACCGGTCAGGAAATCACGCAGCTGAAAGTGATCGGGTATCAGGACGCTGATAAATTTTTAGCCACACTTAACAGATTAAACGCCAATAATTAAATCCTGGATAAATTAAAGCGCTAACCCGTGAACAAAAAACTTCTTAAGCTTATCGCCGCTGGCGCCGCTATCCTACTGACCGTCATTATCATCCGACATTCCCTGCTAAATTCTTCAACTACGCCCTTACCGACGCATACGCTGTATGCAGCCAGCTTTCCAGATGCTAATGGCACTGCGCAAGCCATTAGCCAGTGGCAGGGTAAGATAACGGTGATCAATTTTTGGGCAAGCTGGTGCCCGCCTTGCCGCGAGGAGATGCCAGAATTATCCCGCCTACAAGATCAATATCGAGATCGTGGCGTAATTGTGCTGGGCATTTCTACCGATGATATAGATAAAATGCGCGAGTTCGCCAAAACAACAAAAGTAAGCTACCCCTTGCTTGCTGGCGATATGGAGGCAATGGCTATAGGCGCCAGTCTGGGCAACGATAAAGGGGTGCTACCCTACACTGTCATTATTCAAGCTGATGGCGGTATTGCAAATACTTATTTTGGGCGTATTAACCAGTCGCTTTTAGAAAAAACCTTGTTACCCTTAATAAAAACATCTGCAGAAATCCATGCTACAAAATAAGCCCCCACAAAACTTCCAATTTCTTTAAATTTCGTCAATTCTCTAGACAACATACCCCCATTTGCGGCAAACTTGCTGCCATGAATTATTGCCGCTTGCCTCAAAAAACAACTTCGTATGACTGTTAAATCTTCTAAATCCGTTCTGGTGCTACATGGCCCCAACCTCAACTTGTTGGGTTTGCGTGAGCCTGAGCATTACGGCAAAGACACGCTAGATAGCATCAATCAAGGCCTGGCAGAGCAAGCAAGCAAAGCTGGTGTGCAACTTGAAACCTATCAAAGCAACTCTGAAGCCGAACTAATCGGCAAAGTGCAGTCATTGGCTGGTAAAAGTACCGATTTTATCATTATCAATCCGGCAGCTTTCACACACACTTCTGTCGCCATGCGCGATGCATTGGCCGCAGTCAAAATTCCTTTTATTGAAGTTCATCTATCCAACGTCTATGCTCGTGAACCTTTCCGTCATCATTCCTACTTCACTGATATTGCGGTCGGTGTGATTAGCGGTCTGGGCGCACAGAGCTATACGCTGGCATTGGCGTATGTAATTAATAAATATTGTCATTAAATCCCATATTATAAAAATCGCTTTGTTCGAGGTTAACCATGGATTTACGTAAACTCAAAAAATTGATCGATCTGGTGGAAGAATCCGGTATTTCTGAACTGGAATTGACCGAAGGCGAGGAGAAAGTTCGCATTAGCCGCACTTTACCGAATTCACAACCTGCCATGCATTATGCTCAGCCGTACATGCACAGCATGGCACCCCAAGCTCCAGCGGCTGCCCCTGTAGCTGAAGCCGTTGTGCCAGTTGTGGAAGGCCACGTGGTGAAATCGCCCATGGTAGGTACTTTTTACCGCTCTTCTTCACCTGATGCCAAGTCCTTCGTTGATATTGGCTCCAATGTGTCCGTTGGCGATACGCTTTGCATTATTGAGGCGATGAAATTGCTCAACGAAATTGAAGCCGACCACAGCGGTGTTATCAAAGCCATTCTGGTTGAAAACGGCCAACCCGTCGAATACGGCGAACCCTTGTTTATCATCGGCTAAGAGGTTTCTATGTTTGAAAAAGTCCTCATTGCCAACCGTGGCGAAATTGCCCTGCGCATCCAGCGTGCCTGTCGCGAGCTGGGAATCAAGACCGTCGCCGTACACTCGGAAGCTGATCGTGAAGCCAAGTACGTTAAATTAGCTGACGAATCAGTATGTATCGGACCGGCCCCATCAAGCCAGAGTTATCTCAATATCCCGGCAGTGATTAGCGCAGCGGAAGTCACAGATGCCGAAGCCATACACCCGGGCTATGGTTTCCTTTCGGAAAATGCAGATTTTGCGGAGCGCGTAGAACAAAGTGGCTTTGTCTTCATTGGCCCTCGCGCCGAAACCATCCGCTTGATGGGTGACAAGGTGAGCGCCAAGGACGCCATGAGAAAAGCCGGTGTGCCCTGTGTGCCCGGTTCTGAAGGCGCACTACCCGCCGATGCGGAAATCATCCTGCGCACGGCCAAGGAAATCGGCTATCCGGTCATCATCAAAGCCGCTGGTGGTGGCGGTGGCCGCGGAATGCGTGTTGTGCATACCGAGGCCGCGTTACTTGCCTCTGTCAATATGACCAAAGCCGAAGCTCAGGCTGCTTTTGGCAACCCCATGGTTTACATGGAAAAATTCCTTGAGCATCCACGTCATATCGAGATTCAGATACTCTCAGATCAGCACGGTAATGCAGTTTATTTGGGCGAACGTGATTGCTCGATGCAACGCCGCCACCAAAAAGTCCTTGAGGAAGCTCCCGCACCGGGCTTGAGTAGCAGACTCAGAGACAAAGTCGGCATGCGTTGCGCGGATGCTTGTCGCAAAATCAATTACCGCGGCGCAGGCACATTTGAATTTTTATATGAAAACAATGAGTTCTATTTCATAGAAATGAATACGCGGGTGCAAGTAGAGCATCCCGTCACGGAAATGATCACAGGCATTGATATTGTGCAGCAGCAAATCCGTATAGCAGCCAATGAGAAACTGGCTTTCCGTCAAAAGGATATTCAGTTCCGCGGTCATGCAATTGAATGCCGTATTAATGCGGAAGATCCTTATAACTTCATACCATCACCTGGTCGCATCACTACATTTCACATGCCGGGCGGCCCTGGTATCCGCGTAGATACTCACGCCTACCAGAACTACCTGGTACCACCACATTACGATTCGATGATAGGCAAACTCATTGCCTACGGCGATACGCGTGAACAGGCGATTGCCCGTATGCGTATTGCTTTATCCGAAATGGTAGTGGAGGGCATTAAAACCAATGTACCCTTGCATAGCGATTTAATGGCGGACGCTGCGTTCCACGCAGGCGGCACCAGCATTCACTACCTGGAACAAAAGCTCGGCATCACGACTAAATGATCGTGTGGCTGACGCGATAAAGGCTGGGGGCTTATTACAATGAGTTGGATATCGCTTAAAATCGAGGCCAGAGACAATACCGCCGATCTCTTAAGTGACATATTGATGGATTTGGGTGCGCTTTCTGCCAGCATTGAAGATGCCAA
>JBDTOX010000091.1:0-1766 GCA_039933015.1 Methylophilaceae bacterium | reverse complement strand
ATGTGGCTGATTGATCGCTTTTGGGCTGCACACATCCGCAACTAGCCGCTGATTTTCTGTAAAATGCCCTGAACACATATAGGGAAGTCTGGCCGCATGGCGATTAATACATCAAAAATAAACCAGCCTCAACGCGAATCCATCTTTGTTCAGTCTCTAAGGCTGATTCCGCGTGGACGCGCCTTGCTGGCATTTACACATGATGTGCTGGTGGCGGCACTGGCTTGGGGTTTTGCCTATCAGCTGCGCTTCAACTTGGATATTCCGCATGAGTTTGTCCTTGGCATGTGGCAGACATTGCTTTGGGTAGTACCGCTGCAGGCAATCGTCTTTATCATTTTTGGTCTTTACCGCGGCGTATGGCGTTTTGCCAGCATCCCTGATTTGCATCGCATCTTACGGGCAATAGCCGCTGCTACACTAATAGTGATTGCATTGCTGGTGATGTTGCGCCTGTCTACGCCAGTGCCACGCTCAGTTCTGCTGCTTGACCCCATACTGTTGCTCATGATGATGGGAGGCAGTCGTTTTGCCTACCGCGCCTGGAAGGAGCATAGGCTGTATGGTCTTACCCATATGCGCGGCGAACCGGTGCTGGTATTGGGCGCGGGAGAAGCCGCCATCGCGCTGTTGAAAGATTTGGCGCGTAGCGAGGAATGGCGCGTGACTGGCCTGTTGGATGATGACCACGAGCTGCATGGCCGACAAATTTACGGCGTCAAGGTATTGGGGGATGTGGAACAGCTTCCGGAGCTAGCTTCTTCCATGGGGGTCAGCAACGTGATCGTAGCCATGCCTTCTGCTGCGCATCAGGCTCGCCGCCGTGCAGTTGATATAGCCAATCAAAACGGTTTTACGGTACTGACGGTTCCAGCTTTCGATGACCTGATGAGCGGCAAGGTCAGCATTTCTCAAATCAGGCTTGTCGAAGTAGAGGATTTGCTGGGCCGGGAACCGGTGAGGCTGGATGATAACGGTTTGCATGGCCTGCTGGAAGCGCGTGTGGTGCTGGTGAGTGGGGCAGGGGGGTCCATAGGCTCCGAGCTTTGCCGTCAGATCGCCAAATATCAGCCCAGCCTGCTAGTGTGCCTGGAGCTCTCGGAATACGCGTTGTATAAACTGGAGCAGGAATTCTCCGCATATTTTCCACAAACACAGATTGCTTATGTGATGGGTGACGTGAAAAATGAAAAACGCCTGACATCCGTGCTGCAGCGCTATCGTCCGGCGATGGTGTTTCATGCGGCGGCTTATAAGCATGTGCCGCTGATGGAAAAGGAAAATGTCGGTGAAGCCCTGTCTAATAACGTAGTCGGTACTTATACGCTAGCCAAGGCATGCAAGGAGGCTGGGGTAGAGAAGTTCGTGCTAGTGTCCACGGATAAGGCCGTAAATCCTACCAATGTCATGGGGGCCAGCAAGCGCCTGGCGGAAATGGTGTGCCAGGGCTTGCAGGAGAGTACAGGCACGCGATTTGTCATCGTGCGTTTTGGTAATGTGCTGGGCAGCAGCGGCAGTGTCATTCCGAAATTTCGCGAACAGATTGCGCAAGGGGGCCCGGTTACCGTTACCCACCCGGATATCACGCGCTATTTCATGTCTATCCCTGAAGCAGCCCAGCTGGTGATGCAAGCAGGCTTGATGGGTACGGGCGCGGAGATTTTTGTGCTGGATATGGGCGAGCCTGTGCGTATTGCTGATCTGGCGCAAGACATGATCAGGCTATCAGGACTGCAGCAGGATGAAATTGAAATAGAATTTACCGG
>JBDTOX010000090.1:0-18407 GCA_039933015.1 Methylophilaceae bacterium | reverse complement strand
TTGACTCTCCTCCATTTCACTTCAGAAAAGTGTCAACCTATTTTAGGACGGGTCATTTTTAATAAAAAGGGCGTTATTCATACGCCCTTTTTATATACAGACTTGCAATCCGACTATTGCTTCAGATTATCCAAGCTGCAAGCCGTAACTGGATTTGCCGCGATCGCCAATAGCCCGCCCGTTACCGCCAGATATTGCAGGAAAGCCAACATCTCCTGCGGATTTACCAAATTGTGATGGAAAATAAACGCAATAAATATGCTGTAAGCGGCGAGCAACAAGGCTGCAAATCGTGTTTTGTAGCCCAGCAGCAGCATGACTGCGCCAGCCACTTCGATCAGTATCATCAGCGGCGCAAAAACACCGGGCAAGCCGACGCTGCCTAGATATTGCTGAAAGCCATCATAAAACATGGGATTGGTCATGCTTTGGTAAACATGAGAATACAAACCAACTACCAGATAGACCAATGCCAGCAAAATGCGGGCGGCTAGCCCTAAATATTTATCCATTGCTTTACCTTTAACTTTAAACGCAGTATCAATTGCAAGATGGCATGATGCCTTTAAGCGGCATTAGCCGCAACAGCCCACCACTTGGAGGCTTAATGAAATCATCACTTTTAATCTTGTGTGTTGCCGCACCTTTGCTGATCAGCTGTTCACCCCCGAATTCAGATCAGACCCCGAAAATCGTCGAAAGCCAGCGTCAAGCGCTGGATAAAGCCAAAAGCGTAGAGGCAACGCTTGGGCAAGCGGCCCATCAAAAAAAACAAAAAATAGATGCGCAGACTGAATAAGCTGCCGCTTGGTTATATGGTACAAGAAGCAAGCTGGCAGGCAGCGCAGGCCGAGCTTGCACAGGTGCGCCTACAGGTTTTCGTGGTTGAGCAGCACGTGCCTGTAGCTATGGAATGGGACGACCTCGATGCAGCCGCCATTCATTTGCTGGCTCGTGATCAAGATCAGAACGCAATTGGCTGCGCACGCATTCTTGAGGGCGGCAGCATAGGTCGCATGGCTGTGTTAAAAAACTGGCGCAAACAGGGCGTTGGCAACGCATTGCTACAGACGGCGATCGCCAGTTGCCGTTCTCGCGGCTGGCTGCGCCTTTCTCTGTCTGCACAAACGCACGCCATAGGGTTTTATGCACGTGCCGGATTTGTAGTGTGCAGTGAAGAATACCTTGATGCCGGCATTCCTCACCGGGATATGGTGCTTCAGCTAAACATTTGATTTGTATTGCCAGAATATCAAAAAACCATGTGGCCAGTTTGCCCGGCCCGTCCAGTTTCTATACAATGTGGCCTTTCATCCAACACCTCTTCCAACTCTCGTTTTAAAGGAAATTTTATGTCCAAAATCATTTTCAAGGCTGGCGAAGCCACTGTATTCACCCCTGGCAAAGACGTCACAGCAGCGATGCCTGAAATCCTCATCGGCGCGGTAGATGGCCCGGTAGGTGCAGCATTCGCCAATATGATGGCGCAGAGCAAAGGCCACACCGCCATGTTCGCCGTACGCGACATCAACCAACAGGTACGCCCGGCCACCATCATGGTACCGAAAGTCACATTGAAGGATTCTGCTACTATCGCGCTGTTCGGTGGCGTGGTACAGGCTGCAACCGCTGACGCTGTACTGGACTGTGTAATCGAAGGCATTATTCCTAAAGACCAGGCCAACGACCTGTGTATCATCAGCCTGCTCTGGATCGATCCGGGCTGCGTCAAAGAGGCGAACCTGGACAAGGCTGACCTGTACAAGAATAACTACGAAGCTACCAAGCTTGCTATCAAGCGTGCATTGAATGACGAGCCTTCAATTGATGAGTTGATCAAGAACCGCCATACCATCAAGCACTGCATGTGGGAAGAGAGCTGGGGCGATATCTAATTATCCCAGTAGCCGTGCTTAACGCGGCAACTCTGAAAAAAGCAGCTTCGGCTGCTTTTTTATTTCAGGCTCAGCAGAATTTTTCTGACGGGCGCAGGCAGGGCTGCAGCAATCGCATCACGCAGCGGCAGCCAGACCACACCGGGCTCGCGAATCTGGGGTTTCACAGCAATGGCCTGCATCGGTAGTGGCGTTATGTGTAGCCGGAAATGTGTAAAAGCATGACTCAAGGTCGGCAACAGCGGCAGGCTCTCGGCCAGCACACCGTAGCGCTGTTCGGCAACTGCCTCGGCGACTTCATTGGCACTGATTTCCGGCAGGCTCCAGAGGCCGCCCCAGATACCGCTCCCAGACCGTTTCTCCAGCATGATTTGTCCTTCATGCAAGAACAGGAGCATAGTCGTTTGTCGCTCAGGTATGGCTTTGCGCGGCTTTGGTGTAGGCAGGTCGCTCACCCTGTGTTCGGCATAAGCGCGGCAAGTTTCCCGTAGTGGACATACGCCGCATTGCGGCCTGGCGCGCGTGCAAAGCGTAGCGCCCAAATCCATCAGGCCTTGGGTATAGGCCACCATGTTGATTTCTGGCAGCAAATCTTCCGCCAGCTGCCATAGTTGCTTCTCCACTTTGGGCAGGCTGGGCCAGCCCTCCACTAGAAAGTGGCGCGCAAAAACGCGTTTCACATTGCCATCCAGAATGGCCCGCACCTGATCAAAAGCAAATGAAGCTATGGCCGCTGCCGTGGAACGGCCTATGCCAGGCAGGCGCTGCATGGCTTCAAAATCCTGCGGAAAATACCCCGCATGTTCATGCACGATGATTTGCGCCGCATGATGTAAATTGCGCGCACGCGAGTAATAACCCAAGCCGCTCCAGCATTGCAGCACGGCCTCCTGTTCTGCTGAGGCCAGGCTGGCAATATCGGGGAAGCGCTGCATGAAGCGCTGGTAATAAGCAAACACGGCTGTCACCTGCGTTTGTTGCAGCATGATTTCGGAAACCCAGATGGCATAAGGATTACGCGTATTTTGCCAGGGCAAGTCGTGGCGACCGTGAATTTTTTGCCAGGCAATCAGGCGATTTGCAAAGTCAGACATGGGGCTCTTAATATTGAAGGGCTGTATAGACGAACGTGCTAGAGGATTTGGCACATCCCGGGCAAGCTTGGAGCACCCAGAAAGTAATGGGCGCGCAGGCTAAAGGCCCAGTAGCTCGTTGAGCTTTTTCTTGGCTTTTTCTTCAGGTGTTTCAGCCTTTTTTTCCGGCGCAGGCTGAGTCGGGGCAGTACCATCTTTAGCCGCCGCTGGCGCTTCTGTTGATTTCTTTTTATTGCCGCCCAGCAAGCCTTCCAGCCCACCGGCTTTATCGCCACTCAGCAGTTTTTGTACGGCTTCAGCCTTGGTACCGCCTACACCTTCCAGCAGTTTCTTTTGCGCCAAGGCCGTAGCAAGCCCGGCAAAATCTATGGCATAGCTGGGCTGGGCAAAAGTACCGCTCAGCTTCACCGGGACAGTAAGGCCATTCATTGCTGCGAGATCGGCACCGCCCTGGCCCTTGAGGGTAGCCACCACCGTGGGCTTTGCCAGATAATTGATGGTTTCATTGGCAATATTGACATCTCCGCTGCCGCTGATACGAAAAAGCGGGGCTTTCATGTTGAGGTCGTCGTTATGTGCCACACCGTTTTTGATATTGAAGCTAGCCACCATCTCACTAAAATCGGTTTGTTTGCTTTTATCGCCTGCGACTGTGCTTTGCGATTTCAGCGCATTCAACTTGTCTTTGGCGCCACGCAAAGTGCCGGCAATATCAATGCCCTTCACTGCGCCATCCGTCAGATTAAGCGCCGCCTTGCCATTGAGCGACTTTTTTAGCGCACCCACCGTAGCTCCCTGCGTCGTGACATCTACATTCATAGTGCCTTTGCCGCTGAGCATATCGTTATTGATGGCATCCACCAGCAAAGGGCCGATTGCGATGCCCTTCATGTCCTGCTTGAAAGCGATGTTAGGCGTGCTGCGGGCATCCACCTTGAGGACCCCGGCCATGGAGCCGTGATAGAGGTTGGCGGAAAAAGGGGAGAGTTCAGCCACCCCATCGTCGGCTTTAAGTTTGATGCGGACGTCCGTGCTTTTAACATTTGCGAGCTTGAGCCAGCCTATGCGCAATTCGCCATTGGCATTAATTTTCTTCAAGGCGCTCAAGTCCACGGGCGCATTGGGGTCGGATTTGGTCGGCGTACCGGATGATGCGGATTGGGTGATATAGCGGTCTGCGTCCAGTTTGTCGATATCAACATCAAAGTTATACACAGGGTTGGCAAAGCGGCGGATACCGAAAGCGCCTTTAATATTCGAATCGTCAAACTTGACCGCGAAAGGGCGCACTTGTAGTTGCTCGCCATCGGCTTTTACACCCAATGCCAGGCCAGACAAGCGATATTTGTCATAAATGATGCTGCCGATATTGACGTTGCCTTGCAGTAACAGGCCGCTCAAGACTGACAAATCGCTGGGTTTATCCACGCCTGCGGGTTTATTTTCACCACTAGGCGCGGTCTTCTTGCCAAGCAATTTGTTAAGATCGAGCTGATTGGCCGTGAGATTAAACTTGATATCCGGCTTGGAGAAACCTGTTACGGTCACATTCCCGTTTAATTTAGTGGTATCAATATTCAGGTTGAAATAACTATTGGCCTGCTCTTGCTTGATATCGGCGTGCAATTTCAAGGCGAAAGTGCCTTGCATCGCTCCCTTAGGCAGCGCGGCGTCTTTCACCTCCACATTGCCCGCCAGTTTGGGCAAATCAAAAACCAGATTTTCCAGGTTACCGCTAAAAGGCGAAGAAAACTTGCCTGCGATGCTGTGGTCGCCAGCCTGCTTAATGTAAAGTTCACCAGTGATGCCACTGCTTTGCAGCGATTTAGGCGAGCCTTTGATATCGGCCAGCACCATGCTCGCCTTTAAGCTGTCGCTGTCTTTTTCCCGTGTGAGGTTCACATGGGCTTCTTTACCGCTGACTTCATCCTTAAGCACGGTCAGTTTAGGTGCATCGAGATCGGCCGTCAGCTTGGCCCCGTTGAAATTTCCGGATAGCGCCAGCTTCAAGCCATCCACCAGAAACTCCATATTTTCAGGCTTGGCGTCCACATTGCCTGACAGTTTGAAAATCACATCTTTACCGCCCGCCATATTGCCTTTTATATTCGCATCCAGCCCCTTAGCGACAAAATGCCTGGCATCAGGATCCAGCATAAAATTGCCTGTTAAGGTAGCTGCCGCTTTCAGTTTTGGTTTGTTTGCTTCCAATATGAAATCCGTTGCCAGATCAAATGGCTTAGCTAACGCCAGGTGGCCTGTCTTGAGGTTAAGCTTGCTGATGCTGTATTGGCTACCGGCTTTTTCATCGGTGAAATTCAGGGCGGAGTTGCTGACATGCACGCCATCAATATCAAATTTGATTTGTTCGGATTCTTCCTTGCTAAGCAAATCATCGAAATTGGTAGTGCCATCCTTGTAACGCACAATATTGGCGCGTGCGCCATCAACATAAACGGTATCTACCACCAGCTGTTTTTTAAGCAAGGGCAGCAAGGCTAGCGAGACCTTCAGGCCATTGACTGCGGCAAACTCCTTATCGCCATTGTGCTCGGAGAGTGAAATTTTACCCAGATCTGCGCCTATCTTGGGCCAGAACGCCAGTTTGATATCGCCATCGATATGCAGCGTGCGCTGCTTTTTATCCTGCACAAGTTTGACGACCAATGGCTTGTAATCGTTAGGATTAAAAGTGACGGCAACAACAGCCACGATAATCACCAGCAGAAGAACCAGGCCACCCAAGCCAAATAACGCGTATTTAAAAGGGGTTTTCATGATAATTTCCAATTCACCACAAGCAATCAACAGCTGATAAAGATCAGTTTAGCACCGGCTGTCTGTCACGACAGCCAGCGCATAACCGCGGCTGAACCAAAATACCACAAGCCAAAGAAAAACAGGCTGAAATAGACCACCGTAATCACCAGCCAGGCAAACGCAATGATTACCATCAACCCGTCGTCTTCCAGCTCGCCGAAACAATAGAACAGGATCGCCAGGCCAGGCAGCATATTGTTAAACGGTAGTATCCCAAATGGAATTGCCATCAGCAGACCCGCTGACATCAATACTAAAGCACCTATTTTCTGCCCGCGTCTGCCCGAAGTCAGCACGGTATAGCGTGGCCGAGTAAATTTTCCGCAGAAATTGACTATTTTGAGGCAAACGGCAACCAAAATTCGCCAGCTTTTTTCGCTCGGCGCCACCACACGAATTTGTTCCGGCAGCATTGGCGATTCATGACCGCGCCATAACTGCCAGCCCAGGGTGGCAAAAGTGAGACCGCCCAGCACCGTCAACGGCCCCAAGGGCAAGGGCTGTAGAAACGGCAACACCAGAATCAAGGCGATCAAGGCATAAGCGGTCTCATCCAGCGTATCCAGTGCTTCTCCCAAGGTCAGAGGCTGAGTTTTGGCCTGCTCGGCAAAGCGTGTCAGCGTTGCAACCAGGGCATCATAATGATTCATACATGCTGCCAGAAATAGGCCAGCACCAGCAAACCGAACACAATCCGGTACCAGGCAAAAACACGGAAATCATGATGCGCCACGTAGCGTAACAAGCCCTTGACCACCACCAGTGCACTGGCAAAAGCGGTGACGAAGCCGACCACGAACAGTGGTATATCTGCGCTATTCAATAAATTCCACCCGGAGACGAGATCAAATGCCGTTGCCGCGAACATGATAGGAATGGCGAGAAAGAAAGAAAACTCTGTCGCCGCCCGGCGCGACAGGCCGAACATCACACCGCCGAGAATGGTCGCCCCGGCACGCGAAACCCCAGGAAACAGTGCCAGCGTCTGCGCAAAGCCGACCTTGAGCGCGTGCTTCCAGTCCATGTCGTCGACTGTCAATGTGTCCGGTTGGGGCGCAAAACGCTCCACAGCCAGAATGGCAAACCCACCGACAATCAAGGCACAAGCTACTGTCAGCGGGGTAAACAGATATTGTTTGATCTGGTGATGAAAGGCCAAACCCAGCAACGCGGCGGGCAAAAATGCCAGCGCCAGATTGACGATCAATCGACGCGAAGCCGCTTCCACAGTGGCACTCGCCACGACATGACCGATTTTGGCGCGATATTCCCAGCACACGGCGAGAATGGCGCCAAGCTGGATAACGATCTCAAATACCTTGCCTCTCTCATCATTGAAGTTGAGCAAATCGCCGACGATGATAAGGTGACCCGTGCTGCTGACGGGCAGAAATTCCGTTGCGCCTTCGACCATACCCAGAAGCAAGGCTTTGAGAAGAATCATTAATTCCATGTCACATGCATCCTAACTATAGCAATAAACGCTGTATAAATAGAACAGGGGCGACAGACGCCCCTGATTGAAACTACGGAGATGACTTGCAAGCACTCAAAAACGTTCGCCCAGGCGCAGGTAACGCCAAGTTCCCAGCGGCAGCTTGCCAAGCGACACACTGCCTATACGCACGCGTTTGAGGCCGGTCACGGTCAGCCCTACCAATTCACACATACGGCGAATCTGGCGCTTGCGCCCTTCGCGCAACACAAAGCGCAACTGGTCTTCATTCTGCCAGGAGACTTTCGCCGGTTTAAGCATGACGCCATCCAGCTCCAGCCCATGATTCAGCCGCTTGAGGCCAGTGGCAGAGAGTTCACCTTCAACCCGCACCAGATATTCTTTCTCAACCGTAGAATTTTCGCCGATTAATTGCCGTGCCACGCGGCCATCCTGCGTGAACACCAGCAATCCCGTTGAATCAATATCCAGACGGCCCGCAGGTGCCAGGCCCTGCAAATGGCCACGCTTGAATTTAGGTTGGGTGGGGTCTTGCTGATGGCCTTCTTCTTGCCATTGGTTGTCAGGGTTAATCAACACGATAGCCGGCTGATAACCATCTTCTGCCTGGCCAGACACATAGCCTATGGGCTTATGCAGCAGGATAGTGACATTTTCCGCCTGATGTTTACGTGCCGCAGCGCTCACTTCGATTTTGGCCGCCGGAGAAATGCGCGTACCCAAAGTATCGATCACGACGTCGTCCACACTGACCCAGCCATTGCTAATCCACTCATCAGCCTCACGTCTTGAGCAAAGACCTAACTCTGCCATGCGCTTGGAAAGGCGGGGCAACCCGCTTTCATCGGCCTGATTATTTGCGCCAGGCCTGGTCGCCAATTTGCGTTCAGTATATTCAGGCTTGACTACCGGCCTTGCGTCTTGAGGCGCAGCACTCGGAGCGCCGCGTGCAGGGCGCTCGTTATAAGGGTGGTTGCGCGCCCTTTTTTCCGCATCGCGCCTGGCGTGTGCCGGCCGCTGGGTTGATGGCCGCGTATAGCTTGGCAAATCACGCTTGTCTTGAGGACCGGGGCGGGGTGTACCAAGACGATCAGCATCGACAGCTTTGGCATTAATAGCACGCGGGCTGGGCGCTCTGGTATCCGGCGTTAAAGCCTTGGGAGGCTTTACATACGTGCTGCCAGCAACAGGCTTCCTGGCTGCGGACAGCCTGTCCTCCGGAGACCTGTTCT
Source organism: Methylophilaceae bacterium (assembly GCA_039933015.1). Taxonomy (GTDB): domain Bacteria; phylum Pseudomonadota; class Gammaproteobacteria; order Burkholderiales; family Methylophilaceae; genus JBDTOX01. The sequence continues at coordinate 9,910 of JBDTOX010000090.1, read as the reverse complement.
CCTGTGGTCTGGCTTCACTTTTTCTGGGTTCGCTTTTTCTGGGTTCGCTTTTTCTGGGCTCGGTTTTATTAGCTTCGTATTGTGGCTTAGGCGCCTTTACCGGCGCGGCACTACGTGAGCGCTTCGCCGGGTCGGTACGCCTGACTGGTGGTTTTTCAACCTTGACAGAAGTTTCTTCTGCCGATTTTTCAGGCAGTTTGAGGGTTTTCATGGGCACTTAAACTTTTTGATAAACCTCGGAGCCTTTTTTCACAAACTCAATCGCTTTTTCCTGCATACCCTTGTTCAGCGCATCCTGGTCGCTCAAGCCTTCAGCCGCGGCATAGTCGCGCACATCCTGCGATATCTTCATGGAGCAGAAATGCGGGCCGCACATGGAGCAAAAATGCGCAAGTTTAGCGCCTTCCTGCGGCAGGGTTTCATCGTGGAATTCCTTGGCTTTTTCTGGATCGAGACCTAGATTGAACTGGTCTTCCCAACGGAATTCAAAACGCGCCTTGGATAAGGCATTGTCACGGATTTGTGCGCCGGGGTGACCCTTGGCCAAGTCTGCCGCATGCGCTGCAATCTTGTAGGTAATGATGCCAACGCGTACGTCCTCCTTGTCCGGCAGGCCCAAGTGCTCTTTCGGGGTGACGTAGCACAGCATGGCACAGCCGTACCAGCCTATCATGGCGGCACCGATGCCAGAGGTGATGTGGTCGTAGCCGGGGGCAATGTCGGTGGTTAATGGCCCCAGGGTATAGAACGGGGCTTCACCACAATGCTCCAGTTGCAGATCCATGTTTTCCTTGATCAGGTGCATAGGCACGTGCCCAGGGCCTTCGATCATACATTGCACGTCGTGCTTCCAGGCGATCTGGGTCAGTTCGCCCAAGGTCTTCAATTCTGCGAACTGCGCTTCATCGTTAGCATCGTAAATCGAGCCGGGACGCAAGCCATCACCCAAGCTGAATGACACGTCGTATGCTTTCATGATTTCACAGATGTCTTCAAAGTGCTCATACAGGAACGATTCCTTATGATGCGCCAGACACCACTTGGCCATGATGGAACCACCGCGGCTGACGATACCGGTCATGCGCTTGGCCGTCATCGGGATGTATGCGAGGCGCACGCCAGCGTGGATGGTGAAATAGTCCACGCCTTGCTCCGCCTGTTCAATCAAGGTGTCGCGGAAGATTTCCCAGGTCAGGTCTTCGGCCTTGCCGTCGACCTTTTCCAGCGCCTGGTAGATAGGTACGGTGCCGATAGGCACTGGCGAGTTGCGGATAATCCACTCGCGCGTTTCATGGATGTTTTTACCGGTGGATAAATCCATCACGGTATCGCCACCCCAGCGCGTGCCCCACACCATTTTGTCAACCTCTTCGCTGATGGAGGAGCCCAAGGCCGAGTTGCCGATATTGGCGTTAATCTTTACCAGGAAATTACGGCCAATAATCATGGGCTCGATTTCCGGGTGATTGATGTTCAACGGAATAATTGCGCGGCCGCGAGCAACTTCATCACGCACGAATTCAGGGGTGATGACTTTAGGGATAGATGCGCCGAAATTGTGGCCCGCATGTTGTGTCTGTATCAGCTCGGACATATGCTCGCGGCGCTGATTTTCGCGGATGGCGATGTATTCCATCTCCGGCGTGATGATGCCTTTGCGCGCATAGTGCATCTGGCTCACATTCATGCCGGGTTTAGCGCGGCGCGGCTTGCGCGTGAGGTTAAAGCGCATTTCCGCCAAAGCTGGGTCGGTTTTGCGCTGCTGACCAAATGCCGAGCTTGGACCATCCAGTTGCTCGGTATCGTTACGCTCTTCAATCCATTGGGCACGCAAAGCCGGCAAGCCGTCACGTATATCGATTTTGACAGCAGGGTCGGTGTATGGGCCGGAAGTGTCATACACCATGACTGGCGGATTTTCTTCTGCGCCAAAAGCAGACGGCGTGTCGGAGAGCGCAATTTCGCGGAAAGGCACACGAATATCCGGACGTGAACCTTCAATGTAAACTTTGCGGGATTTAGCGAAAGGCTGCGTGGTACCGGCGTCGATTTCCGCAGTTTCGTTTAAAAATTTGGCGTGTAGATTTTTATCAGTGGCATTCATGGATGCTTCCTCAAAGGCAAACGTGAAAACAGAAAATCTGCTTCACGTTATTGGTTTGTTAAGGGAAGCACCTGCGTGCTTCGCCCTTAAAGTTACGGGGAGCACTTTTGTGCTTCTCCATTCGGTTGAGGGAAGCATGCTACGTGCTTCCCTACGGCGGGATGATCCGCGTCAGGTTCAAAGGGTATCTCTCACTGTAATTAATGAACCAACTACAGACCCCTAGCAATAGGCTGAAAGTACTTGATTTACCGAATTAATGCAAGACAAAAAACGGTTGACAGCGTCAAGTTAACAACGTTTAAATGACATCGTTAACCTATTGAATAAGCTTTTAAAATACGTTATGCCGCCCAACCCCAAAACGCAAGATCAACGTGACCAACTGCGCTCCTGCATCCTCGATGCAGCACGCGAACTATTTGTAGCGCGAGGAATAGAAGCCATCACCATGCGGGAAATTGCCCAGATAGTTCGATATTCACCCACTGCGCTTTAGCTGAAAGACACTGAACAGATTGCCCAGACCATATGGGCTGGAATACATGGTGTGTGCTCACTGCAAATCGCGCTGGCCCATGATAGCTGGGTCAACTGAAAACCAGCCGAAGAGCGGCTTGCCCTCATGCAGGACATTTTAATACGCGGATTGATTAAGGCTGTTTAAAGAACCAAGGAATTAGACAAGCGATGTCTCCACTCAAGAAAACCTCATGCCACCTGACGACACTCACACTCGCCCTGTTGTTGGCGGCCTGCGAGCACCCTGCACTACCGCCCGCCCCACCGCGCGCAGCATTAACCATGATAGTTGGCGCTGCAGACCATGCCACACCCACAGCTTTAGTCGGCGAAATCAGGCCGCGTTATGAAGCGGCACAAAGCTTTCGCATTGCCGGAAAAATTATCGAGCGTCGTGTCGAAATAGGCACTCCAGTCAAGAAAGGGCAGATATTAGCAAGGCTGGATCCTGCCGACACTGGCCTTAGTGCGCAAAGCGCCCAAGCGCAAGTGCGTGCCGCCGAGGCAGACTACGCATTGGCACAGGCCGAATTCGAGCGGCAAAAACAGCTTTATGCACGCCAATTTATCTCGCACAGCGCGCTGGATACACATGAGGCGCAGCTCAAATCCGCTGCAGCGCATCTGCAGCAAATCCGCGCTCAGGCGGCCGTCGCTGCCAATCAATCACGCTATACCGCGCTTATTGCCGAGCGTGATGGCGTGGTAACAGAAATTCGCGCCGAGCCCGGGCAGGTAGTTGAAGCCAGTGAAGTAGTGGCGCGAGTAGCCGTGCCGGGCGAGATGGAAGTAGTGATTGCCGTACCCGAATCGCGCATGACAGGGGTAATCGCAGGCGCACCGGCCCAGATCAGGCTCTGGGTGGCGCGCGAAAAGGCCTACAGCGGCCGTATTCGTGAGGTTGCGCCAATTGCCGATACAACCACACGTACCTTTCAAGTGCGGGTATCGGTTTTGCATGCCGATGCTGCGGTACGGCTGGGCATGACAGCAGGGGTCAAGCTGGCATCGCTTGAGGACAAATTTTTGTTATTACCCAGCGCCGCCGTGACCCAGATCAACGGCCAGAGCGTGGTATGGGTGGTTGACCCCAAAACGTCGTCCGCAAATACCCATCGGGTACAGCCGCGTGTAGTGCAAACCGGCGCTTTCCGCGAGGACGGGGTGCTGGTCCTGAGCGGCCTGGCCGCCGGCGAACGCATTGTGGTGGCTGGTGTGCATACCCTGTTAGCCGGACAAGTCGTACGGCCGATTGATGCCGGGGTAGGACATGAACCTCTCTAGCGGCAGCTTTAACATCTCGGAATGGGCGTTGCGCCATCGCACGCTGGTACTCTACGCCATGCTGGTGCTGACGCTGATCGGGCTCATGTCCTACACGCAACTGGGCCAATCGGAAGATCCGCCATTCACTTTCAAGGCCATGGTGATACGCACCGGCTGGCCGGGCGCCAGCGCACACGAGGTGGAGCTGCAAGTCACCGACAAGCTGGAGAAAAAACTACAGGAAGTACCATATCTCGATATTCTAAATAGCTACTCGCGCGCAGGTGAATCGCTCATTTTTCTGATTGCCAAGGATTCGACGCCAACACGCGATGTACCGGACATCTGGTATCAAGTACGCAAAAAAATCAGCGACATACAGCACACTTTGCCAGATGGCATTGAGGGCCCAACATTCAACGACGAATTTGGCGATGTCTATGGCAATCTCTATGCGCTGACCGGCGATGGCTACGACTATGCCGAACTCAAGCGCCAGGCCGATAACATACGCAATGAGCTTCTGCAGGTGGCCAATGTAGCCAAGGTGGATTTTTTTGGTGCGCAGAAGCCGCGCATCTATATTGAACTGTCTAATGCCAAGCTCTCCACGCTGGGCATAGATACCGCCAGTTTGCTCAGGATTTTACAAACTCAGAATGCCATCACCGCCTCGGGCAACTTTGATTCCGGGTCGGAACATATCCGCATTGCGGTATCTGGCCGCTACGACCAGCTTGAGCAGTTGCGCGACACACGCATCCGTGCCGGCAACCGTGAATTCCGCCTGGGCGACGTCGCGAGCATCACCCGTGGGTTTGAAGACCCGCCCACGCAACGCATTCGCTATATGGGGCAAGAAAGCCTGTTGATCGGCATCTCCATGAACGAAGGTAGCGACATCATCCAGCTTGGGCGCGATCTGGACAGCGCGACCGCGCGCATAGCACAACAACTGCCGGTCGGCCTCACACTGCACCCGGTGGCATCCCAGCCACATGCAGTAACGCGCTCGATTAACGAGTTTGCCCGCTCACTGCTTGAGGCAGTGGTTATTGTACTGGGCGTGAGCCTGCTTTCACTGGGCTTACGCGCTGGCGTGGTAGTGGCGATTACCATTCCGGTGGTACTGGCCATTACTTTCTGGTTCATGCACTTGTTCGATGTCGGCCTGCATAAAATTTCGCTGGGCGCGCTGATTCTATCGCTGGGCCTCTTGGTGGATGACGCCATTATTGCCGTTGAAATGATGGCGTCAAAAATGGAACAGGGCATGGAGCGTAGCCGTGCTGCGGCCTTTGCCTTCAGTTCTACCGCCATGCCCATGCTCTCCGGCACGCTGGTAACTGCGGCCGGGTTTCTGCCGATTGCTACTGCCGCTTCCTCCACCGGCGAATACACGCGTTCGATATTTCAAGTCACGGTTATCGCGCTATTGGTGTCATGGGTAGCTGCCGTAGTGTTCGTGCCTTATCTGGGTTATAAGCTGTTGCCTGATTTCCATGCCAACGGCCACAAGCCTTCGTTGTTTGCCAGAACATGGGCGCGCCTGTTTCCCAAGTTCGCCAGCAAGCCGCATTCAGGACCGCATGACATTTACCAAACGCCGTTTTATCGTGCTTTCCGCCAAGTCGTCACTTGGTGCGTAAGCTACCGCTGGAGTGTCATCGCTATCACCATGGCCATCTTTGCCGCCGCCATATTCAGTTTCAAATTTGTGCCGCAGCAGTTCTTTCCGGATTCCACGCGGCCCGAATTGCTGGTCGACATGCGGCTGGCAGAAGGCGTTTCCTATGCAGCCACCAATAACGAGGTGAAAAAGCTGGAAGCCTGGCTGTCGAAGCAACCTGGCATTGAAAACTATGTGGCTTACATCGGCACTGGCAGCCCGCGCTTTTACCTGCCGATAGACCAGCAACTGGAGCAGCGCAATTTTGCCGAATTTGTGGTTCTGACCAAAAGCACTGCCGCGCGTGAAGCCCTGCGCAGCAAGCTGATCAAGCATTTTGATGAGCAACCGGCCAATCTTCATGCTTCGGTACTGCGTCTGGAAAACGGCCCGCCGGTGGGCTTTCCGGTACAGTTCCGCGTCTCCGGCCCGGATTTGCCTACGCTACGCAATCTGGCGCACCAGGTAGCCGATGTCATGCGTAGCAACCCCAACCTGAGCAATGTCCAGCTGGACTGGGAAGAGCCGGTCAAGTTGGTGCATGTCGAGGTTGATCAATCCAAGGCACGCCTGTTGGGAGTCACTTCAACCGATCTGGCACATTTACTCAATGGCGCTCTGCAAAGCTTATATGTCGCTGAATTCCGCGAAGGTGTCGAACGCATCGACCTGGTGGTACGTGGCTCCGTTACTGAACGTACCCAGCTCTCGCACCTGCCGGATTTGATGGTGCCGACGGCCGCCGGCAAAAGTGTGGCGTTATCGCAAATCGCCACATTCGATTACGGCTTTGAGGATGGCGTGATCTGGCGCCGCAATCGCATACCTACTATCACCGTGCGCGCCAATGTTTACGGCAATATTCAGGCGCCCGAGCTATCTGACCAGATAGAAGCAAAGCTGGGCGACATCAAAGCACAGCTACCGCTCGGCTACCATCTGGCAACAGGTGGCGCAGTCGAGGAATCTGCCAAAGGCGGCGCCTCGGTGGCGGCTGGTATTCCGCTATTCCTGTTTACGGTGCTGACGGTGCTGATGATTCAATTGCAAAGCTTCTCGCGCGTCGCGCTGGTGCTACTAACCGCACCGCTGGGCATGGTAGGCGTCACGCTGTTTCTGCTGGTGTTTGACCAGCCTTTTGGCTTTGTCGCAATGCTCGGCACCATCGCGCTTTCCGGCATGATCATGCGCAACTCGGTCATTTTGGTAGACCAGATTGAACAGGATAAAAAAGCCGGCAAGCCTGACTGGGAAGCCATTGTGGAAGCCACGGTGCGGCGCCTGAGACCTATCGTCTTGACGGCTGCCGCAGCAATATTAGCCATGATTCCGCTCACCCGCAGCGCATTCTTCGGACCCATGGCAGTCGCCATCATGGGCGGGCTTACCGTAGCCACTTTGCTGACCTTGCTATTCCTGCCTGCGCTCTATGCTGCCTGGTTTCGCGTCACCAAGCCGCGGACCGCGGATGCCATAGGTGCAGATTGAATGATTAAGCTATAATCTCAATCAACTATATCCTCTTAAATCAATACGGCTACCTGTGAATATGACCACACACTTCGAACCAGCCCTTTTAGATACCCATGAGCAAGCGCGCTTCAATATGATTGAGCAGCAGATTCGTACCTGGGAGGTGCTGGATGCCACCGTGCTCGATCTTTTACAGAAGCTGCCTCGCGAAAATTTCGTTGCGCCACAATACCTAGGCCTGGCTTTTGCTGATCTGGAAATTCCGATTGGCCATGGACAGCTAATGCTCTCGCCCAAAATGGAAGGGCGCATCATACAGGCACTGCAACTGAAAAAAACCGACAAAGTGCTGGAAATCGGTACTGGCAGCGGCTATTTGACAGCGTTATTAGCCATCCTGGCCAATCATGTTTATAGCGTAGAGCTCATCGCCGAGCTGAGCCAGAACGCACAAAAGCGGCTGAGCCAACAAAATATCCAGAATGTAACGCTGGCAATCGGCGATGCCGTCAATGGCTGGCCCGCCCATAAGCCGTATGACGTGATCGTCTATACCGGCTCGCTGCCGGTAGCGCCTGACAGCGTGCAGCAAAGCCTGAAGATAGGAGGCCGCATGTTTGTAGTAGTCGGCGAGGCGCCAGTGATGGAAGCCACCATGATCCAGAGAATTTCAGAGAATACTTTCAAACGTGATGTGCTGTTTGAAACCTGTTTACCCGCACTGGTTAATGCTCCGCAACCCGAGCGCTTCCACTTCTAAAGTGCCCTTAATAATGCGCAGAAATCTCATCGCTATTGGTCTGGTTTCTGTTGCTATCCTTTCCGGGCCGTTGCAGGCGGCAGAAACTCAACAAAATCTGCTGGATATTTACCAGCTGGCATTAAGCCACGACCCGACCTGGGCATCTGCGCGCAGCGCCAATAGCGCCGCCCAGGAAAAACTTGAGCAAGGCAAGGCACTCTATCGCCCAACGGTCACAATAAATGCCAGTACCAACCATTCAGATACGGATACCCGCTATAGCGGAGGCTCGGTATTCAGAGGCGGACGGCAATCGTTCAATACCTCGGAGTACGGCGTCAATGTCAATCAACCCTTGTTTCGCAAACAAATCAGCGCCCAATATGAGCAGGCCAAGTTCCAGGTAACCCAAGCCGACAAACAACTTCTGCTGGCTCAGCAAAACTTGATGTTGCGCACGGCGCAAGCCTATTTTGATGTGCTGTTGGCGCAGGACAAGATAGACCTCATCAATGCGCAAAAAAGCGCGATCAACCGCCAACTGGAACAAGCCAAGGCTAATTTCGACGTAGGCACAGCCACTATTACCGATGTCAACGAAGCGCAGGCACGGTATGACTTAACCGTGGCGCAGGAAATTGCGGCCATCAATGACCTCGAAGTCAAAAAACGTACGATACAGTCCGTGATTGGTGAATTGCCGCAAAAACTCACCAGCCCGCGCGCCGATCTCAAAACCACGTCGCCACAGCCTGCAGACATGGAAAAATGGGTAGAAATGGCCGAACAGAATAATCTCACGCTCAGTATCCAGCAACAGGCATTCGAAATCGCCAGCAAGGAAGTCGAACGCCAGAATGCGGGCCACTTGCCCACTCTGGATGCGGTAGGCAGCTATAATTCCTCGTACGCCGATGGCAGTGCTTATGGTTTTGGCAGCGATCTGAAAAACACGACCATAGGCTTGCAATTGCAGATCCCTATTTATCAAGGCGGCGCTGTCAGCTCCAAGGTGCGCGAGGCCGTTGCCAATAAACAGAAAGCGCTGGAAGACGTGGAAGTAGCAAGGCGGCAGGCCGCGCTGGATACGCGCCAAGCGTATTTGAATCTGGCAAGCAGCATCGCCCAGGTAAGCGCCTATGAGCAGGCACTTACCTCCAGCCAGAGCCAGCTCGACTCAACCAATCTGGGTTATGAAGTCGGCGTGCGCACAAGCGTGGATGTGTTAAACGCGCAGCAACAGCTTTACAGTGCCAAACGCGATTTGCTGCAAGCGCGCTATACCTATCTATTGAGCATCCTCAAGCTCAAATCCGCCACCGGCTTGATTAACGCAGCAGATCTTGCTGACATTAACCAACGCCTGGCAATTAATACCCATTGATATCGGTAACCCAGACTATGACAACCAGCCATATCTCACGCCGTGATCAAAGCCGCCTAATCGTCGTGGACATGCAGGAGCGCTTGGCCAGCGCCATGCCGGAAGAGGCCATGCAAGCCGTAATCAGAAACTGCGGCATCCTGCTGCAAGCGGCCACGCTGCTGGAGATCCCCTTGCTTTACAGCGAGCAATATCCTAATGGCCTGGGCCATACCATGCCTGCACTCATGCCCTGGCTTAGGGCACAGGCGTGTGTAGAAAAAACTGCGTTTTCCTGCTGTGAAGAGCCCACTTTCTGTCACCAGCTCACGAGTGACCGGCCCCAGATCGTGCTGGCCGGCATGGAGGCGCATATCTGCGTCATGCAAACCGCATTGCAACTGCATGATATGGGACGTCAGGTGTTTGTAGCAGAAGATGCCGTGCTGTCGCGCAATGCCGCCCACAAAGCCAACGCATTGGACAGGTTGCGGCAAGCCGGGGTCATCGTCAGCAATACCGAATCTATCGTGTTTGAATGGCTGGGCGTGGCGGAAGGCGACGTCTTTAAGCAGATCAGCCGTTTAATACGCTAAACCAGATAGCGCCCCACCAGATCGGCAATCCGCTGCGTAGCGCCGCCCGCACTACGGCTGAAATTCAATGCGGCACGGCCCATGCTCTGACGCGCCTCCGGGTCACCAAACAAACGTTGTAAAGCTGCTGCCAGGTCAGCGCCATCATTCACCCGCCATGCAGCACGTGCAGCAA
>JBDTOX010000089.1:0-2009 GCA_039933015.1 Methylophilaceae bacterium | reverse complement strand
CAGCCGCCCCTTATGGCGCGTCATGACCCCGGATCGCGCACGCCAGATAGTTAAAGAGATTAACGCGGCCCACCCTGATGTAATTTTGCTTCCTGGCGATTTTATCGCTGACCAAAATTACCAGCCCGAAACTACAGCAAAGGCAGCAGAAGAAATCGCCAGTGTGCTCGGGCAATTAAAAGCCCCTTTAGGCGTTTTTGCCACCCTGGGCAATCACGATTGGAATGATGGATTTAAATTACGTGGTGCCTTCAGCAAAGTGGGCATCCAGGTACTGGAAAACAATGCAGCCCCTTTGGGTAATACAGGCGCGTGGATTGCCGGCATCGGCGATTACCGTACCAGGCACTCCAAACCGGAGCTGGCCATAGCCCAACTGCCTAAAGATGCACCCGCGCTGATCATGATGCACGACCCAGCAAGCTTTGCAGCGTTGCCCAAGTTAAATGCCTTGTTTATAGCCGGCCACACGCATGGCGGGCAGGTATATCTTCCATGGATAGGCGCATTGATTACCCGCAGTAGCGCCCCGCGCGCTTGGGCTCATGGCTGGGTTAAACACCATGGTAACAATATGTATGTCACCAGCGGACTGGGCGTCAGCATTTTTCCGGTCCGTTTCAACATGCGTCCCGAATGGGTGTTGATTACGTTGACTAGCCAAGCTGCCGGGCATCAGGCTGATGCCCGGCAAAAGTACCCAGAATAGCGCCCTCTGATTTCAGGCTGGCCATTGAACAAATCTGCATAAAATCATAAAGGTAACCGCCATCACTATAATAGCTTAAGTGTTCGGTATAAGCGGGATTTGATGCAGTTCGAGAAACGCTTTAACCTGCTGCAAAAAAACTTCATTGAGCGGGTCAAGCCCGCCCAGTGTCAGGGACCAATCTGGCAAGCAACCGGATAGCGCTTGGCGAGCCACGCAAGCTGTTTACCCACGCGGCCCCGACGCCAATCCAGCTTTCTGGTACGATTTCAGGAAAATCAATGGGTGCAGTTAAATTCCGACCAAACCCGGCCTGAATCTGCGAAATCAGCTCTCGATTCAGGCCTAGCCGCGCACCACGAATTTCACTCCAATGCGCTACCAACAACTAAGGCTAGGGCTTCAAGGATGCTTTCATGTAAATCTCCTAAAATGATAAGGTCAAAGGACTGCTTGATTAGTTTGTGATGCTTACTCTTGGCACGCACATTACTTGCGATTGGATGCAATCGCGTCGGCAATGCGCGCTTTTGCTTCAATGGGCAGTTGCAAATGTTCGTCCTGTTCAACCTCTTGCCGCATGCGCTGCGCGGCCAGGCGCAACACCATGAGTTGCTTGCTGAAGCGTGTGCACATATAGCAAATTATCAAGTGAAAGCGCAAAGACCAGCGCTCACGTCCTGACAAACGCCGGTCCAGTGATTGGGAAATCAATTGACTGGCTTGTTTACAACTCAGCATGCTTGATACACTCCTGTTTTACGCTGTGGATTACTTGCCCAGCCAATTCAGTTCGAGACATTTTCTTAAACCCATACGGGCGCGATACAACATTACCCAAGCATTAGTCGAACTAATCTGCAGTTCCTTGCAAATTTCCTCATTATCAATTTCACAAACCTCACGCATGAAAAACAAGCTGGCTAATTTAGCGGGCAGGCGATCCATGCAATCCTGCAATACCGCGAGGAATTGTTTCTGTTCCAGCTCATTCCCCGGCGCACCCCAGGACTGCGGCTTCTCGCTCCAATGCCTGTCATCGCCGGCAAAGAATTCATCCATGCCTGGCTCATCCGGCAACTCCTCCTCATGCTCCAGTGGCTGCTCGCGCATCTGGCGCCGTATTAAATCAATGACTTTGTGCTTGAGTATGCCGGTGAGCCAGGTACGTGGCGTGGATTTACCTGCGTAGGTCTGGTTTTGAATGGCTGCAAGGAAAGTTTCTTGCACTGCATCTTCGGCAAGATAGGGATCGCGCAACCGTGCCAGTGCAAAGCGGTAGAGATAATCACCGTGTTCA
>JBDTOX010000088.1:0-7016 GCA_039933015.1 Methylophilaceae bacterium | reverse complement strand
AGAAAGTATGCGCTGGGGGCGGGCGACGATAATACCCTTGGGTTGGCGGTCGCAACGTCCAGCATGATTTTCTGTGTCTGCTTAACGTCGCTGCCGTAGGCGACTCCGAGCTTGATCAACAGGCGCGTCACCTGACTGGACAGTGACCAGTTTTGGACCGCCTCGGTGATGAAGGCCTTGTTCGGCACTATCACTTCGAAATTGTCAAAATCGGTAATCGTGATGGCCCGGATCTTGATCCGGCTTACGGTACCCGTGGTGGGACCGATGGAGACCAGGTCACCTACGCGCACGGGCCGCTCGAACAGGATGATCAGACCGGAAATGAAATTGGCGACGATTTCCTGCAGGCCAAAGCCAAGACCCACGCCGAGTGCGGCGACAATCCATTTCAACTGCGACCAGTCGGTGCCGATATAGTTGAAGGCTGCCACCAGACCAATGCCGAGAATGAGGTAGCGGCCGATGGTGTCGATCGCGTAGCGCGTGCCCGAATCGATCTGCAAACGCTGTAACAGCGTGATCTCCAGAAATCCCGGCAGGTTGCGCGCCGCGATGAACGTAAGCATCAGGGTCAACAGGCTCACTAGGACATTGCCGAGTGTGACCACGGCCATCTTATCGCCGGCACCAGTACTTACGACGTGCGACCACAGCGCGATGTCGTTGAACACGTTCAGCGCGGGCACCAAGCCACTCCAGATGCCCCACAGCAGAACTGCCAGCACCACGCCACTGATGGCGCGTAATAGTGCCCGGGTCTGCTGACTGTCCGCGACCGCATCGATCTCGGACTCCTGGTTCTGCAGATTCAGCGCGTCACTGCCTTCGCCGCTATCCGTCTTTTCCGCCGCTCCCGCAAGAGCCTTGGCGCGGCGTTCGTCCGCCTGCCGCCAGGCGGCGCGGTGGCTGGCCACAAGCACGCCGCGCATCGCAATAGAGAACACGATGACCACGGCCAGCATGATCCAGCCTGAAGTGAAGAGACGACTCTGCAACTCGCGGGCGGAGACGTAATAGCCGGCTGCTGCAAGTCCGGCCAGGAGCAGCGGTATCGCAACCAACGCGTTGGACCACACGCCGCGCGTGCGCATCGCCCAACCCTTCCGATCCAGACCGCCGGTCAGTGCGCCGCCATGCGGTCGGAATACGCGATACAGGAACAACGCCAGCGCCAGCGAGCCGGTCATGAAGCCCAGCCGGCCGATACCGTCGACCAACTCTGGATCGACGCTGGTATCCGTCATTGCGGTCAATAACGCCGCAGGTGCGATCGCCAACAGCAGCAGGCGCAGTGCGCGGGCCAATCGCCGTGTGCCCTGCGTACCCCAACCAAAATGCGCGATGAATATGCCGTGTGTACGACACATGTCAATGAACACACCAAGCATGAACAGCACGATCGCGACCGCCAGCAGACCCTGACCTACGGCGTTGGTGAACCCCCCGAGGTTTGCGGGCGCGCGCAGCATCCAGCCTGCAGCGCCAATCGCCAGTGGCCAGGTCAGCGCCAGCAGCAGCGTGGCTGCACTGGCCAGCAGGGTGAACCGGAAACTGTCGTTGCGATGTCCGATGGGCCGAGCCAGCGTCTCCAATGACGTCACCAGCCGCCGGCGAGCGAGGAATAGCGCAATGATCGCCGCCAACAGTATGAGCCCGCTGAGCCAATGTATCTGCAACGTTGAAACAAGCGTCGGGAGCACTGCTGACCAGTTGGATGGCGCGATCAGCCAGGCAATACCGCTACCCAGTTGCCGCAGCCAAGTGCCTCCGAGCGGGGAGGCACTTGGCAACCACAGCAGGCGCTCACTCAGCAGCGAACGTAATTGTTCGGTGTCTTGCATGCTCTCGGAGTCCACCGCGTTGGCTTCCGAGAGCATGGAAATCAGCCGACCCTGTGCTTCATCCAGATCGACCAGCGCTGCGTGTCGGCGCTCGACCATGGTTGCAATTAGATCGAGATTGGGCATCGTGTCCGCGACCGCGTTTGCGGTGAGGTAGCGCTTCGCCACCGTATCTGTCGGCTGCAGGGCGCGCAGTTCCTGTCGGATCTGCAACCGCTGCACGCGAGCGTCGACGATGACGTCCTCGCGAGTCGCGATACGCGATTGGAGCGCGCCAGGTGCGAGAAGATAAGCTTGCAGGCCGCGCAGCAAGTGTCCCGACTCGTCGCTGATACGTCCGATGGCAAGAATCTGTTCGGCATTCTTCCACGCATCGGCAACTTCGCTCTGTTGGGCCTGCAACTTCTGTTGCACGTCGCGCGCCTGCTCCAGACGCTCGGCCAGGCGCTTCAGCGATATGCGGATCTCGGCGTTCTGGTCGGCATAGTCGCGCAATGCCGCCGGCTGCCCAGCCAGTCGGCGTGCGAATTCCTGCGCCTGCGTGACTTGCATTTCGGTCTCGCGTTTGCGTTGCGCGGTGATGCGCGTGTTCAGTACCGCAATGGCTGCGTCGACCTGTTTGATACGACGCGCAGCCAGATCATGCTGTGCTGTCGCGATCGATTCGCGCGTGGGCAGGCTGAGCAGTTCCTGTTCGGCCTTGTCGATGCGCGCAGACAATTCCTGGCGTGTGGCATCATTGAGCAGATTGTCCGCCTCGACCAGCAGCGGTGACGCCTTTGCCAGGATCGCAGCCTGCTGTTGATCCAACTGGCGACGAAGATCGGTTAACTCGGCACGGGCCTCCTCCGGGCGACTCGCCATGTTGCTCAACGATTCTTCCAGGTCACGCAGCTTGCTGCGCAACGACACGTCTTCGGTTTGCAGGGAGGCAAGCTTGAGTTGCATCCGCACCGGGTCGTCATCCGTGCTTTCCGATTCTGGTTCGGATGGCGCAGGCACTGATTCAGCGTTCAATGTGGCAATGATTTTCGGTGCCGACTGCAAGGCGGCAGCATAGTCACGGGCGGCCTCGCGCGCGGCCTTGGCAACCTCCACTCGAATGGAGGCTGCACGCAACTGCTTCAGCACCAGATCGCGTTCCTGCGCCTGGATATCGGTGCGCGCGCTGACCACCGCTATCCGCGCCTGGATTGTGGCTGCATCCAGATCCGCTGGTACATCCGCGGACATGCCGGCGTGCTTCACCGCGGGCTTCGCTTCGGATTGCGCCGCCAGTGTGGGCATGGACAGGGCGAGGGTCCAGCCACACAGGAGTGTGAACCAGAAGCGGGCAGACCGGCGGTGGGTAGGCGTAACAGACATGGTGGTGAACCTTAGCAATCCATCGGCAAGCCGCTTGCCTCGTTTCCGGTGGGGGCCGGGCGCGACCGTGTGCAGCCACTTATTTGGTGGGTAATGGTGCATCCCGCAACCAATGACACGCGTCTTCGAGCCGATCCATGGAAAAGGAGCGGACGTCGGCCGGGATGAAATGCGCTACCACGCCCGCTACCCACTCTTCTCAAGTGTGTTCTACGACCACGGCCACGTGGGAGAGCTGGCTCAAATAGTCGGGCGCAAACTTCAGATCCTTCCACAGTGCAGCCAGTTCCACCTTGCCGAGGTTCTTGATGATCTCGAGCAGGCGCACGCTGCCGTGCGTTGTGATGATCGCGTCAATTTTCGTGGCGGCCTGATCGATGTCCTGCGCGCTAATACCGTCGTTCACGGTGATTTCGAGAATGTTGGTGTCGTCGATTTGTGGCATGGTCAACATGGCAATGCTCCTCTTTTCAGTGCCGTACGAAATCATTGACAGGAAATCTCACAAGCCTTCCTCGCCCAGCCGTTCGATGAGCTTGGCTGTGTTTTTCCGCCCCGTGGCATAGAAGTTGGCCATGCCATTCAGGTGCTTGTGTGCCTCAGGCAGTTCGTCTGCCACCGCCGTCTCGGCTTCCCGCAAGACGCTCTCCATGTGCTGCATGCGCTTGAGATACCCAGTCAGCAAGCTGCTGAAGGGGCGTTCGGCAAGCTGGTAGTAGTCCTGGCGACGCCGGGTCGGGATATGCGCTCGATGATGCCGAGGTCGCGCAAGATGCGTGCATTGATCGACACGCTGGCACGACTTACGCGTAGGCGTCCGGCCGGTTCCGAGAAGCTGAACGGATTACCGAGCAGAAAGAACAGCCCATTCATGTATCCGGCGATGCGCGGCAAACCCTCGGCCTCTGCTGCCAGACCCATGCACTCGATGAACAATTCTTGTGCTTGCGGCAGCTTTCTCATTCAGTGCAGTATTGTGTATTCATATTGTTTAGTCAATTATGAGCAGCGGGTTGATATGCCATTGGCGAGGCATGTCGCAACCATCCGCACCGTTGCCGAACCTGGAGGTGCGATCTTGCACACGGACACCGACATACCCGGGACATCGAAACACGACCATTGCAGCGGATCAGAAGTTGTACTGCGCGCCTGTGACGTCAGCAAGGGCTATGGCATGAGCGAGGTGACCAGCGCATCGACCAGCTCGACGATGGCGGGCTGACCGAATACCGGCGCAACCACGTCGGCTTCGTGTTCCAGTTCTACAACCTGATCCCCAGCCTCACCGCGCGCGAGAACGTGGCGTTGGTAACCGACATCGCCAGCGGCGCGATGGCGCCGGAGAAGGCAGCTACCCGAAATCAATTGAAGGCTCATGTTTTATATATGCCCTGCCTCAATTACTGGTGTTAGTAAGGTAATAAAGGTTAGAGCCACCAAATTTCTGTTTGAGTTGAAAGTGAGCCTGCTGAGGTTTTGAGGGTTAAGGGTATCCGTATTGTGAGTCTGATATCGATAAAGATAGTAACTGATATAAGCCTCTGCCCTTGACACTTGGTAACATATAAGTTACCGAAAGCTATGTCTTACCCAGTCCATGAACTGCTCCTTGAGGATGGTTTGAGGGTAATTGTTTTGCTGGGTGGGGTGGCATAAAACGTGGTCAGCAAGCGGACTTCTGAACTCAAAAATGGTACGGCGTAAGGGGGCAGGTCAATTTTAGCCATCAAAAATGGGCCTATTGGTGCGCAAGCATCAGAAGACAAATGGAACTGTTACTATTTTGCCGCAACACTGATTTACCTCATTCTCATAAGCTGATTTTTACTTAGAAACCCAGTCTTTCTTGGTTGTTATATGGGAGCGTGTTTTTAATTCTGTTAGCTAATCATCCGTATCGGCCTAGCCCATCTATCAAGCATGGTCTAATATTCGTTATGGGTCGATAACCGGCCAATAGTGGGCATTCAACTGTTAGTTGCCTAGCAAAGCCAGATGAATTCGGTTTGAAGACCTCGTATTTAAGGCGTTAGTACAACCCGGAATCTGGCCTTACCACTCATCATGTATTCGTATGCCTCTGCGGCCTTCACCAGTGGGAAGGTTTCTATCATCGGGCGCACGTCGGACAACACACTGAAATTCAGCGTATCTTCGGAGTCGGCTGATGTGCCAGATGGCCACCCTACAATGGAGCGTCGCCCGCCGATAATCTGAAACGGTGAAACCTCAATCGGTTCACCGCTCGCGCCGAGCACCACGAGCTTGCCATCGATCCCCAGCCCGCCGATCGTCGCACTCATGCTTTTTGCATCGGTCACAGTTGCGAGAATCACCTTTGCGCCGCCGAGCTTGGTCAACTCCTCTGCCACGTTTTGTACTGTGCTATCGATATAAGTGTGGGCGCCGAGTTTCTTGGCGAGAGGCCCCTTTTCCGCACCGCGCGCGATCACCACAGTCTTGAATCCCATCTTGGCTGCGAATTGCACGCCCAAGTGCCCCAGCCCGCCGAGCCCAAGTATCGCAACGAGATCACCAGTAACGGCACCACTGTGCCGTAGCGAATTGAAGGTCGTGAGACCGGCGCAAAGCAGCGGTGCTGCATCCTGTGAATTCAGGTCGTCCGGTACCGATGCGAGCGCCTCAAACGGCGCGATCATGTACTCAGCATATCCGCCATCGTAAGAAATGCCAGGGATCTTCCCTTCCTGACAAGTAATGAAGTCGCCACGACGGCAGGAGCTGCAATGCCCGCAATGACCACCATGCCAGCCTACACCAACGCGCATACCCAGCTTCCACTCCGGCACTTCTGGACCGACTGCATCAATGACGCCCACGACTTCGTGGCCAGGCACACGAGGGTATTGTATGCCGGGGAAGGCCCCGACTACGGTGAACATATCACTGTGACAAATGCCGCAGGCCTGTACTTTTATACGGACTTCGCGCGCATTGGGTTCCGGTACGTCACGATCGACCACCTCGATAACATTGGGCTTGGTGACCTGGACAGCCTTCATGCGTTTCATGGTAAGTTTCTTTCGTGGATTAAGTTGAACCATAGTAAGCTTTTTACACACTATTAAAATGGAGTATTTCGCTTTGGTTGGGCGGAGTCTGATTTAGTGGACGGGTAAGTCATCTCAATCACGCAGCAGATTGTTGCCGGTTGCGGTAATACAGGTCAACGCAAAGGCAGATAGCCAGTCCCAGCACGGGTCAGATTTGGCAGGCGTTCAATGCTCATCATAGATTGAGTATCCCAGCAGTTTCCTTTCCGGCTCATCGATGTACTCATGCCATAACCACATTGCAATGCGCGATAAGCGGCACTGCAACACTGGCTGCCGCGATCAGAGTGGTGCATCAAGCCCGGCTTTGGTTTATTACGCCAATAGGCGGCACGCAATGCATCCGCAACTAAAGCTTTTGTCATGCGGCCGTCCATGGCCCAGCCAACAATTTCACACGTATACAAATCCTTGACTGCCTCAAGTTAGAGCCAACCCTCATCGTTTGGGATATAAGTGATGCCAGTGACCCAGACCTGATTCTGCGCGCTAAGAACGTGCAGACTACAGACGAAGAAAAACTCATGTCTCATGGAGGCATGGGTTTTTATGATAAGCCCGACACAGGCTGGCTCGCAAATAGTAGGCAGCCATGATCTGACACCTCTAGCTTAACCGTACGACTTCGATTGACTCGCCCTACAAATCATTCTTTTAAGGGGAACCTACGGTTCCTCATGCCTTTCAGGCACGAGCCTCTTCCCCTGCCTTATCCTACCCCTACCTAAAT
>JBDTOX010000087.1:0-96450 GCA_039933015.1 Methylophilaceae bacterium | reverse complement strand
CTGCTTCACAGCCTGCTGCCCCTGAATTGCTCGATCAAGTGCGGGGAAAAATTCGCCTCAAGCATTACAGCATTCGCACGGAGCAGGCTTATGTGGACTGGGTTAAGCGTTTCATTTTGTATTGTGACAAGCAGCATCCGCGTGATTTGGGTGCGGCGGAGGTGGAGGCGTTTTTAACGCATTTGGCTGTTGTCGGCAAGGTGTCGGCGTCTACTCAAAATCAGGCAAAAAGCGCGATTTTATTTTTGTATAGGGAGGTGCTGGAGGCTGCGTTGCCTTGGCTGGATAACGTGGAGCAGGCAAAAGCGCCTAAGCGGTTGCCGCTGGTGTTGAATCGCGATGAGGTGCAGGCGATTTTAACGCGGCTTGAAGGTACCTATTGGCTCATTTCGAGCCTGCTATATGGTTCTGGCTTGCGGATTATGGAGTGCTTGCGCTTGCGGGTGAATGATATTGATTTTACGCGGCGTGAGATTTTAATCCGTGATGGCAAGGGTTTCAAAAACCGTGTGACGATGCTGCCGGTGGCGCTGGCAAAGCCGCTGCAATTACATCTTGAAAAAGTAAAAGCGCTGCATGAGGCTGATTTGCAGGCGGGGTTAGGCGCGGTGTATTTGCCTGATGGCCTGGCGCGTAAATATCCGGCGGCTGCGCGAGATTGGGTTTGGCAGTATATGTTCCCCGCCGCTAAATTGTCGGTAGATGCAAGGGGTGGCGCGACGCATCGCCCTCATGTGCAGGAGCAGGGGGTGCAGCGTGCAGTTAAACAGGCGGTGCGCGATGCCAACCTGACCAAGCCTGCTACGCCTCATACTTTCAGGCACAGTTTTGCCACGCATTTGCTGGAGGACGGCTATGATATACGCACGGTCCAGGCGCTTTTGGGACACAGTGATGTGAGCACCACGATGATTTATACCCATGTACTGAATAAAGGCGGGCGCGGCGTGGCTAGCTCACTCGATAATATAACTTGATGATTCCTGCGCTCGAAATTTGAAATGAGTCTGCGTCTCCGCCTCAATCTGTTAATTACCGCGTTGCTGCTGCTGTTTATGTCGGCGGCTGGCTTTGTGCTTATTAATGGCATGCGCGCTTCCATCCAGGAGAGTGTGGAGGCTGCCACACGCGTGACGGTGCAATTGCTGGATACGGTGATTACCAGCTCGTTCCAGAACCCGGAATGGGGCTATACCCGTGACGTGTTGCACCAGTTTTTAGAGACGCTGGGGCATGTGCGTAATAATGAAATTTTGCTTTATGATTTGAAGGGCGATGTGATTTTTCAATCGCCACCCTCCAAATTTCTGTCTACTGAAAATCCGCCGCAATGGTTCGTCAAGGCGCTTGCACCCAAGCAGGAGATTGTGATGCGGCGCATCCGCTCGGGCATGCTGGTTGTGGTGTCCAATCCTGCGGGTGCAATTCGTGAATCATGGAGCCGTGTAAGCCGTTTGTTATGGATAGGCTTGGGATTTTTTATATTGCTGAATGTGATGGTGTACTGGATGCTTGGCCGCTGGCTGCGGCCATTGAATACAGTATTGGGCACCATTAACAAGATGGAGCAGGGCGATTTGACAGCGCGTATGCCGGAATTTGGCGTGCCCGAGTTTTCCCGCATTGCGCAGAACTTCAATTTGATGGGCAAATCATTGCAGGCCAGTACTGAGGAAAATCGCCGTCTTGCCTTGATTGTCAAACAAACGGCTGATGCCATCATCATTCATGATTTGAACGGCAATATTTCGTTTTGGAACCCGGCCGCGCAGCGCATGTTTGGTTATGCGCCTGAAGATATTATCGGGCGCTCCGCCTCCCTGCTGGCAGTACCAGGGCGTGAAGTAGAGCTGGAGCAGGATATAGCCGCTATTGCCGGCAAGAGTAAAGTCGAGCATTACGATACGCAGCGCATTGCCCGCGGTGGACGTTTGGTAGACATATCGCTTTCTGCTGCGCCTCTGATTGATCCGAAGAACGGTGAAGTGATCGGTGAGATTTGCAGCATGCGTGACATTACCGAGCGCAAGCAGGCAGAAGAGGCCGAATTGCGGCTGAAAGAAAACCGTCAGCTCACGCAGCTCATCCAACATCATATTGAGGACGAGCGCCGCAGTCTGGCACGTGAGTTGCACGATGAGCTTGGCCAATACGTCACGGCGATTAAAACATTTGCCGTGGGCATCGCTAACAAAACCAAAATCCAGATGCCGGATGTCGAAGCCCACGCACAGATTATTATAGCGGCCGCCAACCATATTTATGACGGTATGCATAACATCGTCCGCCAGCTCAGGCCAGGCGCTCTGGATAACCTTGGCTTGTCAGAAACCTTGCGCGATAGCGTGTCTAACTGGCAGGCGCAGCATCCGGAGGTGCGTTTTACGCTGAACTTATCCGGCAATTTTGATGCCTTAGGTGAGACGCTTAATATCAATCTCTATCGTATAGTGCAGGAGTCAGTGACCAACGCTTTACGCCATGCAGAGGCGACAGCTGTCGATATCAGTTTGATGCAGACCGATAACGGCGACCTGCACCTGACTATCAAAGATAATGGCGCAGGCATGGATATGTGCAATGTAGACCAGAGCAACCATTTTGGCTTGCTGGGCATGCGCGAGCGCGTACAGGCATTGCGCGGCAAATTCAACGTTGATTCGATACCTGATGATGGCACATTGATCAGCGTCACCATACCTAAAGGATACAGTGCATGAGTACACCGATTAATGTGTTGCTGGTTGATGACCATGCTGTAGTGCGCATGGGCTTCAAGATGCTGCTGGAGTCCGCGCCGGATATAAAGGTGGTTGCAGAAGCAGAAGATGGCGAACAGGCTATCAAGCTTTATGTCGAGCATCATCCTGACGTGGTGGTGATGGATATTACGATGCCGGGCATAGGCGGGCTGGAAGCCATAGAGCGCATTATGGCCAAGGACAACACAGCGCGAATACTGGTGCTCTCGGCACACGAGGATTCGGTGCACCCCAAACGTGTATTGAATGCCGGTGCCATGGGCTACCTGACCAAGAGAAGTGCTGCGGAAGAGTTGATCAAGGCGATTCGAACCGTGGCCGGGCGCAAGATGTATCTTGAAGCCAACATTGCGCAGCAGATGGCAATTCAGCAATTATCCGGTGAGAAAAATCCGGTAGACGTGCTCTCTGACCGCGAGTTTGAGGTTTTCATGGCGCTGGCAAAAGGCAAAACCACCAACGATATCGCCGAAACTCTTTGTCTGTCGCCGCGCACGGTAGGTACCCATCTTTACAATATCAAGCAAAAGCTTAATGCCAACAACTCGGCTGAAATTGCGCTGATTGCAATGCGTTCCGGCTTGATAGATCCGTAATCTACGTATCCATGAGGTAAATGATTAGTTGGACGGGTAGCGCGCTACATTCAGCTCGCCCAGATTTGCTATTTCCACCACAGCCCGCTCTCCGCTGCTAATCCGGCCAAACTCCGGGGGAATCAGAAAGATAATAGGTTTGTTTTTCTCACCTTCCCAAGCCCCGGTAGCCACTTGCCAGTGTTTCCATTCACTTTGCGGAGGCAGTTTGCTGGAACCGGAGCGACGCGCTTTTTCCAATATGGAATGCTTTTCTTCGCCTATCAGTAAATTCCATATTTCGACACGTACCAGGCGGGTTGTCTGCGGCGCCACAGCTTGATCTGCTGCTGGCATGCTGGTGGGTAAAGGCTCTGTGACAGGAGAGATGGTTGAAAAGCCTGAAGCAATAAATGCGCCCCAGTATTCATCAGGCACCGTGTCTTTTAAAACAATATTGCGTCGCTCTTCTTCATTTTTGCGCTGTTGAGCATCAATCGCGTCGGATGTGATCTTGTCTGCTATTCGCATGGCCAATGAGGAAGCCACTTGTTGTGCGATGGAGCCGCCCAGGCAGCCAGTCAAGGCAATAGTAGCCAGTGCCATGATGGGCCATCTCAATATGTGATGAAGGGTGAGCATGAGTTGAAGTTTTTATGTAGCTCTTTGATTTGATGCGTATGCAACGCGAGAGGGCAAGCGTATCTCTAGTTCAAGTGATTGTCTAGCCACAGTAAACTTGGGAGCGCGCAATGGCTATCTGGGCGTCGCACGCACACTGATAATGCCGCTCAGGATAATCAGGGCGACTGCCAGCCAGCGGTCCAGCGAGAGTGTTTCGCCCCACAGCAGGATGCCGAACAGGCTCGCCAAAACCACAGTTGTATAAGCCAGGCTGCCGACCACTAGCGGGCTGCCTGTGCGGTAAGCGCGCGTCATGGTGAGTTGTGCGATGGTTGCAGAGATGCCTATCCCAAGCAAAAGCGCCAAGTCGCGCCATGTGAGCGGAGTAAAGTGATTCAGCAGCATCCATAACCCTCCGCCTACGCTGCAAGTGAGGGAGAAGTAAAATACCGTACGCCAATCCGGCTCACCTGCACGGCCAAGTTGCGTAACGTAGACATAGACCACACCCGCGAGCACGCCGGAGAGCAGTCCCAGTGCCCCGGCAATTAACTCACCTGCATGCAGGCTGGGCTTTAACAGCAGTGCTACGCCGATAAAGCCCAGTACGATGGCCGCAATCAACAGTTTTCCTGGGCGCTCATGCAGGACAAAAGGCATGAACATGGCCATGAATAAAGGCGAGGTGTAGTTCAGCGTGACGGCCGTTGCCAGCGGCAATGCGCTGATAGCGTAAAAAAAAAGCAGCAGCGCAATAAAACCGAGTACGGCACGCCACAGTTGTTTGCCTAGCAGGGGCGTTGCCAGCGGCAGCTGATGAAAGCGGGCAAGCGCAAGAATTGTGATCAGGCCAAAAAACGAGCGGTAAAACACAAGCTCGGCCGCACTGAATTTTTGAGCGCCGATTTTGACGAGTACGCCCATGATGGCGAAAAAGACGGCAGCCACGAGCATCCACAAGCTGCCTAACCTGGCCTGCCTGATGCGCTTGAAATAGCTCAAAGGTGCGGTTCGAGTTGCGTGCGTATCCACAGGTGGAAGTGTTCCAGTCCGGTTTCCATGGGGTGCTGGTAGGGGCCGCGTTCATCTATCCCTTGGGCAAACAGGGCGCGACGCCCATCGTGCATACGCTGACAGATTTCCTTATCCTCGACGGCTGTTTCTTCATAGGCCGCCTGTTGTGCTTCAATGAACTCGCGTTCAAAAAGCGCGATATCTTCAGGGTAGTAAAACTCAACAATATTAGTACAGGCATCAACGCCGCGCGGAATAAGGTGCGATACCACTAATACATGCGGATACCATTCGATCATCAGGAATGGGTAATACGCCATCCAGATGGCCCCATATTGGGGGGGGTGGTCATGGCTGTATTGCATTACCTGCTGCTGCCAGCGCTGGTAAACAGATGAGCCAGATTTTTTCAGTGACTGCTTGATGCCTACCGTCTGCACGCTATGCCAGTCGCCGAATTCCCAGTTTAAGTTCTCGCAATCTACAAACTGATCCAGGCCGGGATGGAAAGGGCCGACATGGTAATCTTCCAGGTAGACTTCGATAAAGGTCTTCCAATTGAAGCTGTATTCTTCAATCATCACGCGATCCAGCATATACCCCGTGAAGTCAAAATCCTGCTTGCAGCCGAGTTTGGCCAAGTCTTTGGCAATGTCGCGCGTGCTTTCAAACAGCAGGCCATTCCAATTTTGCAAGCTGGATTTATTCAGATGCAGACAGGGATTTTCCGGGAAATGTGGTGCCCCTATCAGCTCACCCTGCAGATTGTATGTCCAGCGGTGCAAAGGACAAACAATGTGATTCGTATGGCCGCGGCCGTTTAGCATAAGTGCCTGCCGGTGGCGGCAAACGTTGCTGATCAGTTCAATGCCTTGCTGGCCATGTACCAATGTCTTGGCATCGTTCATCCATGTAAGTGTGTGATAGTCACCGTGGTCAGGCACCATCAGTTCGTGCCCTATGTATTTTGGTGCGGCTGGAAACAATAGTTTTTGCTCCAGCGCATAAATTGCTGGGTCGGTGTACCAGGAGACCGGTAACTGCGGCATGGATTTTGGTTGAAGCGGGGTAACTGATGCGAGTGATGCCATAAGAGACTATAGATTGCTGGTTAAAAGATGGAAATAGCTGATTTAATACTATTTAAAGACATAAATTCTGAGGGACTGAGGATTTTGCCCGAACCGGAGTTTTTTTCAAGAGAATTCTAGCAAAAACAGGCGTTAGCCCCTGTCTGAAAGGCTGTATAACGTCCCGAATCTTGCTTAATCTAGTGTTTTGCGCTAACCTCGACAGACTTGATACAAAACGATTTTTACAAGGGAATGCTGTCAATGAAAAATCCGTTGGATTCTCTTTCAGGCACGATAATTTCCGGACTTGTACTTACCCTCATTTTGTATGTTTTCCTGAAAAATTTTATTTTGGCGGGGGTATAAGTCATGGACTTTGTACCTGGAATCGCGCGCTGGATTCATTTTTTGGCCGGTATTACCTGGGTCGGTCTGCTGTATTATTTTAATCTGGTGCAAGTGCCAGCAATGAAAGCCGCCACCGCAGACGGTACTGCCGCAGGCATTGCCAAACATGTCGTGCCGCGTGCCTTGTTATGGTTCCGCTGGTCTGCCGTTGTTACATGGTTGGCCGGTGCTGCTTTGCTGGGCCCTGCGTTCAAGGACGCCTTTACCTTGCAGCCAGCATACGCGGGTATTGGTATTGGCGCCTGGCTGGGTACGATTATGCTGTTTAATGTGTGGGCGATCATCTGGCCAAATCAGAAAAAGATTTTGGGCATCGTTGCAGCTACGGATGACGAAAAAGCAAGAGCGCGCCGTGTTGCATTTTTGACGTCACGCACCAACACTATGTTGTCGATTCCGCTGTTGTTTTTCATGGCGAATGGTTTGACGCATAAGGCGCTTGTCGGTCTGTAATATAATTACTAATGCTGCAAACGGCGGCATATGCCGCCGTTTGCATTTTTATTTCAAGTAAGCTTCATTTAAGTACGCAGTTATTTAATTAGAGTATGTAATTAAAACCATGTCACAACATTTAATGAACACCTATGCAAGACAGCCTGTCACCTTTGTCAAAGGCGAGGGCGTCTGGCTATGGGACGAGCAGGGGCATCGCTATCTTGACGCGCTTGCTGGCGTCGCCGTGAATGGTTTGGGCCATGCCCATCCTAAACTGGTTGCTGCAATCAGTGCGCAAGCAAGCAAGCTGATCCATGTATCCAACATTTATCACATCGCCGAGCAAGCCCACCTTGCAGATAAGCTGTGTGAGATTTCCGGTATGGATAAGGTGTTTTTCTGCAATTCCGGCTGTGAGGCTAATGAAGCTGCTATCAAATTGGCGCGCTTGCATGGCCATCACAAGGGCATTGAAAACCCGGAAATTATTGTGATGGATAAGGCCTTTCATGGCCGCACTCTGGCCACCTTGTCCGCTACCGGCAACCGCAAAACGCAAGCCGGGTTCGAGCCGCTGGTGAGTGGGTTTGTGCGCGTGCCGTTTGATGATCTTGAAGCCGTGCGCCAGGTTGCCTCGCGCAATCCGAATGTGGTGGCAATACTGGTGGAGCCGATTCAAGGCGAAGGCGGTATCAATGTGCCGAAGGATGTCCAGGGCTACCTACAGGGCTTGCGTAAGCTCTGTGATGAATATGGCTGGCTGCTGATGCTGGATGAGGTGCAAAGTGGTATTGCACGTACCGGCACCTGGTTTGCATTCCAGCACACCGGTGTTGTCCCGGATGTCATGACGCTGGCCAAAGGCTTGGGTTCAGGTGTGCCGATTGGGGCTTGCCTGGCATCTGGCACGGCGGCAGAGATGTTTACCTATGGCAAACATGGTTCAACTTTTGGCGGTAACCCGTTGGCTTCCATCGCAGGTTTGACGACTATAGAGGCTATCGAAGAGGATGGCTTGTGCGCGCATGCGGAACAGCTGGGTGATTGGCTGCGTGACACCTTTATTGCAGAATTCAAGGGTGTGGCTGGCGTGGTCAAGATACGCAACGCTGGCCTGATGATAGGCATTGAGCTAGACCGGCCCTGTGCCGAGTTGGTAGCGCAGGCGCTGGATGCCAAGCTGCTGATTAATGTGACTGCCGATCAGGTGGTGCGCTTGCTGCCGCCACTAGTGATGAATCAGGACGAAGCTCAGCAACTGGTTGATACGCTGGTCCCACTGATTAAACAATTTTTGAGTCAATAAGCTCATAAGCAAGCTTATTAAGTAAACCATGGCAATCAAACATTTTCTGCAATTTAACGATTTTACGCACGAAGAATTCGATCATATTTTTGAGCGCACGCGCTGGATCAAGCAGCAGTTCAAGGCCTATCAGCAATACTGGCCGCTGACTGATCGCACGCTGGTCATGATTTTCGAAAAGGCTAGCACACGTACGCGTCTGTCGTTCGAGGCTGGTATGCAGCAACTGGGTGGCTCGGCCATCTACCTCAATACGCGTGATTCTCAGCTAGGTCGCGGGGAGCCGGTGGAAGATGCAGCGCAAGTGATTTCGCGTATGAGCGATATCGTGATGATACGTACTTTCGAGCAGGACATTATCGAGCGTTTCGCCGCCAATTCGCGCGTGCCGGTGATCAACGGTTTGACCAATGAGTATCACCCTTGCCAGATTCTGGCGGATATTTATACTTACATTGAGTACCGCGGCCCAATACAGGGCAAGACCGTCGCCTGGATCGGCGATTCGAACAATGTCTGCAACACCTGGCTGCAAGCGGCTGAAGTGTTCGATTTTAATGTGCATGTTTCTACGCCGCCGGGCTATGAAGTGGAGCCGGAGCGTGCCGGATTGTATGGCACGGATCACTATGAAGAATTTGCTGATCCCATGGAAGCTGCTCGCGGTGCCGATCTGGTCACTACTGACGTATGGACGTCCATGGGTTTTGAAGCCGAAAATGAAGAGCGCCGCCGTGACTTCCATGACTGGCAGGTAGATGCCGACATGATGAAAATTGCGGCAAAAGATGCTGTATTCATGCACTGTCTACCGGCTCATCGCGGCGAAGAAGTGGCTGCGGAAGTGATTGACGGCCCGCAAAGTGTAGTGTGGGACGAGGCGGAAAACAGACTGCACGTACAAAAAGCGTTAATGGAATATCTGATGTTAGGAAAAGTTAAGTAAATGAGTGATATCAAGAAAGTTGTTTTAGCTTATTCAGGCGGCCTGGATACCTCGGTCATTCTTAAGTGGCTGCAGGACGTATACAAGTGTGAGGTCGTAACCTTTACCGCTGACATTGGTCAAGGTGAAGAGTTGGAGCCTGCGCGGGAGAAAGCCAAGAAATTTGGCGTTAAAGAAATCTACATTGACGATTTGCGCGAAGAATTCGTGCGTGACTTTGTCTTCCCGATGTTCCGTGCCAATACGGTGTACGAAGGCGAGTATTTGCTGGGTACCTCGATTGCGCGGCCACTGATTGCCAAGCGTCTGATCGAGATTGCCACTGCAACCAAGGCTGATGCGGTTTCGCACGGAGCCACCGGTAAAGGCAACGACCAGGTACGCTTTGAGTTGGGTGCTTACGCCCTCAATTCCAATATCAAGATCATCGCGCCGTGGCGCGAGTGGAATTTGCTGAGCCGTGAAAAACTGTTGGCCTATGCCGAACAGCACGGCATCCCCGTAGAAATGAAGCACAAGCAGGGCGGTTCTCCCTATTCCATGGACGCCAACTTGCTGCATATCTCCTACGAAGGCCGTCATCTGGAAAACCCGGCGGCCGAGGCTGAAGAAGACATGTGGCGCTGGACAGTTTCACCGGAAAAAGCCCCAGATGCAGCGGAGTATCTGGACATCGAATACAAAAATGGTGACCCAGTTGCTTTGAATGGCCAAATCATGAAGCCGCACGAGATTCTGGCGCATCTGAATGCAATTGGCGGCAAGCACGGCATTGGCCGTCTGGATCTGGTGGAGAATCGCTACGTTGGCATGAAGTCACGTGGCTGTTATGAAACGCCGGGCGGTACCATCATGCTCAAGGCGCACCGGGCTATCGAATCCATCACGCTGGACCGTGAAGTCGCGCACTTGAAGGATGACCTCATGCCGCGTTATGCCAGCATGATCTACAACGGTTACTGGTGGAGTCCTGAACGTATGGCCCTGCAAACCTTGATCGACCACACACAGGCTACTGTAAATGGCTGGGTACGTTTGAAACTGTATAAAGGCAACGTTATTGTTACGTGCCGCGACAGCAAGACGGATTCGCTATTTGACCCAACCATAGCGACTTTTGAAGATGACAAAGGCGCGTATGACCAGAAGGATGCAGGCGGATTCATCAAGCTCAATGCACTACGCATGCGTATTGCAGCGAATCTGAAAAACAAAAAAATTTAAGGAGAATTAAGTATGGCCCAGTTTGATAATGTAAGTGTGAAAAAGAAAGCCAACGTGTATTTCGATGGCAAGTGTGTAAGCCATACATTGCTGATGCCCAACGGTACACGTAAAAGCATAGGCGTTATCTTCCCAGGTACGCTGACTTTTAATACCGCTTCACCAGAACTGATGGAAATCAATCTGGGGGAATGCAAGGTACGCCTTAAGGACGAAGACAACTGGAGTGCTTATAAGGCAGGCGACAAGTTTGCCGTGCCCGGTAATTCAAGTTTTGATATTGAGATCATTGAAATGTTGGACTACGTTTGTCACTTTGAGTAGTCGCTGAGGACGCATCATGCCATCGTTTGATATTACTTCTGAAGTCGATATGGTCGCCCTGAAAAACGCGATTGATATTACAGGCCGCAGTATTGCTAATCGCTACGATTTCAAAGGTACTAGCGCCAAGGTAGACCTGAACGAGAAAGATAACCTGATTACGTTGTACGGCGATTCGGATTTTCAGCTCGACCAGATCAAGGATCTCCTGCTGCCCGGCATGGAGAAAAAAGAGCCGGACAGCAGCAAGCGCCTGGATCATCAGGACGTACAAAAAGTCTCGGGCAACAAGGTCAAGCAGGAATTGAAAATTCGTGCGGGCATTGATAGCGATTTAGCCAAACGTATTGTCAAACTTATCAAGGATTCAGGGCTCAAAGTACAAGCCAGCATTCAGGGTGATACAGTACGTGTGAATGGCGCCAAACGTGATGTGCTGCAAGACGCCATCGCCTTTGTAAAAAAATCAGTAACGGATTTCCCGTTGCAATTTGGTAATTTTAGAGATTAAAAATAGCCTTAAATGAACGCAAAAACACTTTACGACAAATTATTTGATAGTCATGTAGTGCATGAGGAAAACGGCAGCGCGCTGATTTACATCGACCGTCATCTGGTGCATGAAGTGACCAGCCCGCAGGCCTTTGAAGGCTTGAAACTGTCTGCGCGCAAGGTCTGGCGCGTTGATTCCATATTGGCCGTGCCAGATCACAACGTGCCTACGACGGACCGCAGCCAGGGCATTGCGGATCCTATCTCACGCTTGCAAGTGGAAACGCTGGACAATAACTGTGCCGAATTTGGCGTGACTGAATTCAAAATGAATGATACGCGTCAGGGTATTGTGCATGTCATCGGTCCAGAGCAAGGGGCAACTTTGCCCGGCATGACGGTGGTCTGCGGCGATTCACACACCAGCACGCATGGTGCTTTTGGCGCTCTGGCGCATGGCATTGGTACTTCTGAAGTCGAGCATGTACTCGCCACGCAGTGCCTGGTGACGAAGAAATCCAAGGCCATGCTGGTCAGGGTCGAAGGCAAGCTCGGACATGGCGTAACAGCCAAGGATATTGCGTTGGCCGTGATCGGCAAGATCGGCACCGCGGGCGGTAACGGTTATGCGATTGAGTTTGTGGGTTCAGCCATTCGTGACCTCAGCATGGAAGGCCGCATGACGCTGTGCAATATGGCGATTGAGGCAGGTGCGCGTGCGGGTATGGTGGCAGTGGATGACACGACGATTAACTATGTCAAGGGTCGACCGTATTCGCCGAACGCGGATCAATGGGATGCTGCAGTCTCATACTGGCGTACTTTAAACAGTGATGTCGGCGCAAAATTCGATGCTACGGTAGAACTTGATGCAGCTGCCATACAGCCGCAAGTTACCTGGGGCACATCGCCTGAAATGGTAACCAGCATCGATGGCCAGGTGCCAGACCCGGCAAAAGAAATGGATGCCACCAAGCGCGGCGGCATCGAGCGGGCTTTACAGTACATGGGGCTGGAGGCCAATACGCCTATTTCAAAAATAGCGATAGACAAGGTATTTATCGGTTCCTGTACCAATTCCCGCATCGAGGATTTACGTGCAGCTGCCGCAGTTGCCAAGGGTAAGCATGTGGCGGCTAACGTTAAACTGGCGATGGTAGTGCCGGGTTCCGGCCTGGTGAAAGCACAAGCCGAACAGGAAGGTTTGGATAAAATTTTTATCGCTGCCGGATTTGAATGGCGCGAGCCAGGTTGCTCAATGTGCCTGGCGATGAATGCTGACCGTCTGGAACCGGGCGAGCGTTGCGCCTCGACCTCCAACCGTAACTTCGAAGGTCGTCAGGGGCAGGGTGGCCGTACCCATTTGGTAAGTCCTGAAATGGCCGCAGCGGCTGCTGTAGCCGGACATTTTGTTGATGTCAGGCAGTTTGTTTGATGTTTCATAAACAATCGATAGAGGAAATAAATGAATAGGTTATTTGCATTGGCAGCACTTGGTTGTGCATTGATCTTAACAGGGTGTAACACTTGGCATGGCTTGGGTAAGGATATGGAAAAAGCCGGCGAGAAAATCCAGAGGTCACCGAATAACTGATGCAACCATTTATCACATTAGACGGGTTGGTGGCGCCGCTGGATCGTGCCAATGTCGATACGGACGCCATTATTCCCAAGCAGTTTCTCAAATCTATCAAACGTAGCGGCTTCGGCCCGAATGCTTTTGATGAATGGCGTTACCTCGACCATGGCGAACCTGGCATGGACCACAGCAAGCGCAAGCTGAATCCGGATTTTGTACTGAATCAGGTGCGTTACGCTGGTGCCTCCGTCCTGCTCGCCCGCGAAAATTTTGGCTGCGGCTCAAGCCGTGAGCATGCGCCCTGGGCGCTGCTGGATTTTGGCTTCCGCGCTATTATTGCGCCCAGTTTCGCGGATATCTTCTTCAATAATTGCTTTAAGAACGGCATTTTGCCTATTGTGCTTGCAGCCGGTGTGGTGGATGAGTTATTCAACGCTGTTAAAACAAAACCAGGGTACAAGTTACTTATTGATCTGCAAGCGCAAGCGGTCAACATGCCAGACGGTAAGTCATTTGGCTTTGAGGTGGATGCTTTTCGCAAGCATTGCCTGTTGAATGGCCTGGATGATATTGGCCTCACCTTGCAGCAGGTGGAGAAGATTAAAACCTTTGAAACCAGGCATCGTGCTGCGCAGCCCTGGTTATTCAATTAAGTTAAACCATTTAATTTAAGACATAGAAAGTTCAGATTCATGAAGATCGCAGTATTGCCGGGTGACGGCATTGGCCCGGAAATCACCGCACAAGCAGTGAAGGTATTGAATGCACTGGCCAAAAATGGCTTGAAACTGGAAATGGAAGAAGCGCTAATCGGCGGTGCAGGCTATGAAGCGGCAGGCGACCCTTTGCCCGAAGCCACCCTGAAGCTGGCCAAGCAGGCTGATGCCGTGCTGCTGGGCGCTGTAGGCGATTGGAAATATGACACCTTGCCGCGCGAAAAGCGTCCGGAACGCGGGCTCTTGCGCATCCGCAAGGAGTTGAATTTGTTTGCCAACCTGCGCCCGGCATTACTTTATCCTGAATTGGCATCTGCCTCCACGCTTAAGCCCGAAGTGGTGGCTGGCCTGGATATCATGATTGTGCGTGAACTGACAGGCGACATCTACTTTGGGCAGCCGCGTGGCATTAGCACACTGGAAAATGGCGAGCGCGAAGGCATCAATACCATGCGCTATTCTGAATCAGAAATTCGCCGTATTGGCCATGTCGCGTTTGGCATTGCCATGAAGCGCAATAAAAAAGTTTGCTCAGTGGACAAGGCTAATGTGCTGGAAACCACCGAATTGTGGCGACAGGTGATGATTGAGCTATCCCGGGAGTATCCGCAAGTCGAGTTGTCTCATATGTACGTGGATAATGCCGCAATGCAGCTGATACGTGCGCCCAAGCAGTTTGATGTGATGGTCACCGGCAATATTTTTGGGGACATTTTGTCTGATGAAGCTTCCATGTTGACGGGCTCTATCGGTATGCTGCCATCAGCCTCGCTGGATGCCAATAACAAGGGCATGTACGAGCCCAGCCATGGCTCGGCGCCGGATATTGCCGGGAAAGATATTGCCAATCCGTTGGCAACCATTCTCTCTGCTGCCATGATGATGCGCTACACTTTCAACGATGAAACCAATGCCGTAGCCATTGAAAACGCAGTGAAGAAATCATTGGCGCAAGGTTACCGCACTGCTGACATCTGGACTGAAGGTACAAAGCAAATTAAGTGTAGTGAAATGGGTGATGCTGTAGTTGCAGCCTTATAAGAAAATCAGGAAAAGATCATGTTGAGAGTAGGTTTTATCGGATGGCGTGGAATGGTGGGCTCGGTGCTCATGCAGCGCATGCGTGAAGAACATGATTTCGATCATGTAGAGCCGGTATTTTTTACCACTTCACAGCCTGGCGGCAAGGGGCCCAATATAGGCCGTGATACTTCGCCATTGCAAGATGCAAAGAACGTTGCTGATCTGAAAGTGATGGACGTTATTGTTTCCTGTCAGGGCGGCGACTATACGAGCGAAATGTTTCCAAAACTGCGCGCCGAAGGCTGGAACGGCCATTGGATTGATGCAGCTTCCACGCTACGGATGGATAAAGATGCCATTATCATCCTCGATCCAGTTAATTTGGATGTGATCCAGTCTGCACTGGTTAAAGGCGGCAAGAACTGGATCGGCGGAAACTGTACGGTGTCTTTGATGCTAATGGCATTGCACGGTCTTTTTCGCGAAAATCTCGTCGAATGGGCGACCTCGATGACCTATCAGGCTGCTTCCGGCGCTGGTGCACAAAATATGCGTGAACTGCTGCAGCAGATGGGCGAAGCCCATCGTGTCGCTAATGAACTGCTAGCCGACCCGGCTTCGGCGATTCTCGACATCGACCGCGAAGTGGCGGGCACTCTGCGCGATGAGAGTTTTCCCACGGCCCATTTTGGGGTGCCATTGGCTGGCAGTCTGATTCCCTGGATTGATAAGGATCTTGGCAACGGCCAAAGTAAGGAAGAGTGGAAAGGCCAGGCTGAGACCAACAAGATACTTGGGCGCGAAAGCAAGCCCGTCCCAATTGACGGTCTTTGCGTACGGATTGGTGCGATGCGCTGTCATTCACAGGCACTTACCATTAAACTGAAAAAAGACTTGCCGCTGGATGAGATTGAATCCATGCTCGCAGAGGCAAACGACTGGGTAAAAGTAGTGCCTAATGAGCGCAACATAACCATGAAATCCCTAACACCGACAGCAGTTACTGGCACATTGGCAACGCCTGTTGGCCGGTTGCGCAAACTGAGCATGGGTACTGAATATCTCTCAGCATTTACAGTAGGCGATCAATTGCTTTGGGGCGCCGCAGAACCCTTACGCCGTATGTTAAGAGTTTTAATTGAGAAATAATGCTGGTAAAAAGTAGCGCCAGGTAGCTGAAAAACATAATGTATGGTATGAGCTTGCAACTCCAAACTATTTGATGTTAGCTTGATAAAGCTACTATAAGTTCTATAAGGGTGGGATAGTGCATAAGTCCAAATTAAGACGAATTTCGCTCGCAGTATGTTTTGCATTAATGCCATTCGCGGCTGATGCAGCTGGTTTAGGCAGGCTGACGGTTATTTCTGGCCTGGGTGAGCCCTTGAGCGCGGAGATCGAATTATTAGCTACCAGCCCTGAAGAACTTTCCGCACTTTCTGCCGCAATTGCGCCTGCAGATGCCTATGCAGTTCAAGGTATTGAGCGTCTGGCCTCACACAGTTCCATCATAATTGAAGTTGGCAAAAAGGCCAGTGGCTCTCCGATTCTAAAACTTAGTACACGTCAGCCAGTAAACGACCCTTTTCTGGATATGTTAATTCAGGTTGATTGGTCTACTGGCCGCCTGCTGCGTGAATATACCGTTTTGCTTGATCCCCCCGGCTATTCCAACCAGATTGCAAATAACAACGCTGTTATTATTCCCGCTTCGACTGGAGCTGCTTCAGCCAGAATGACGTCGACAGAAAGAGATGCCTCGCCCGCTGGCCAGTCCGTTAATGGAGTTGCAAAAAAATCGAAAAGTGCTAATGCCAGAAGTTCCGGCAAAAAAACTGTTCTATCTCCAGCGCCTGTAGAAGAAAGTCCATCGCAGTTGGCAGGTTCTTCCTCTACCCCCAGCACTGAAGAACACGTCACTGCGCGCGGCGATACGCTGAATGCGATTGCCAGCCAAATGCAGGTGGAAGGCGTTAGCCTGGAACAAATGTTGGTAGGACTCTATCGCGCCAACAAAAATGCTTTTGTCGGCAATAATATGAATCGGCTCAAGGTTGGCCAGATTATTCGTGCGCCTAGCTCGGAAGACTTGCAATCGATTAGCCGTATAGACTCTGCACAGGAAATTCGTGTACAGACAGCGGACTGGAATGCTTATCGCAATAAGCTCGCCGGCCTTGTCGCTGAATCTTCAGTGGGCAGTGAAAACACCAGTACCCAATCGTCTGGCGGCAAGATTACTGCTCCAGCCGAAGATAAGGCAGCACCTGTCAGTAACGGTCCGCGTGATGTAGTCAAACTTTCCAAGAGCGATAGCGCTGCAAATAAAAATGGCGGTGCCGACGGCAAGGCCATGCAAGACAAGCTGAATGCGCTGCAGGAAGAAGCAACGGCGCGCGAGAAGAGTTTACAAGAGGCTAATGAGAGAGCTGCCCTGCTGGAAAAGCAGGTTGCCGACATGCAAAAACTGCTGGCGGTAAAAAACCTGGCTATGGCCGACATGCAAAAGAATGCTGTTGCGCCAGCGCCAAAAGTAGAGTCTCCTCCTAAGCCAGAAGTTGCTCAAGAAACCGCCAAACAGCTGGATGTTGCTGTACCTCCACCACCAGCGCCTACAGCACCTGATGCTCAGGCAACGGCCCCTAAATCTGAAACATCTGCAACGGAAGCAAGGCCGGCAGCTGATACACCGGTAGTCCCCAAGAAAAAGATAATCCTACCTCCACCAGCCCCTGTAGTAGAGGTCGATTTGGTTGATCAAGTGTTGCAGGATCCTATTTTGCTTGGCGGAGCAGGCGGTATTCTGCTGATATTGCTTGGCGGTACATGGCTATTCATGCGCAATAAACGTAAGCGCGGGCTGGCTAATTTTGAGAAAGGCATACTCACCTCAGGTGGTCTCAAGGCCAATACTGTATTCGGTAATACCGCTGGTGGTACGGTAGATACTGGCGATACCTCATTCCTGACTGACTTCTCGCAAAACGCCGACGTGGGCATGATCGATACGCATGATGTCGATCCAATTGCGGAAGCCGAAGTCTATATGGCTTATGGCCGCGATGCGCAGGCAGAAGAAATTCTCAAGGATGCAATCGCAAAAGATCCGAAACGTTATGAATTACACCTCAAGCTGTTGGAAATACTTGCTGGCCGGAATGCTACTTCAGCATTTGAAGCCATAGCCGGTGAATTATATTCAACACTGGGTTCGGGTGATTCTACTTGGACTAAAGTGGCGGAAATCGGCCGCAAGATGGAGCCAAACAATCCACTTTATGATATTAGTACAAGCCAAGCGCACGCGGCAGCCACGCCTAGTCAAAAATTAAGTGCAGATGATTTCGCTAATGCAGAAGTGATGAGCGAGTCCAGTCTTAATTTCTCATTGGACGCTGACATTGATAGCAAAGCCGCCTTTGCAACTCCTGAGCTATCAGAGCAAGCATCTACTTTGGATTTCGATTTGGGAGCACATGCTAGTGCGCCAGCTGACGAGACTTTGCCTGAAATCAGCATGCATGGAAATGAGCAAACGTCTGCTGTGAAATTGGGTAATGACAATAATCAGAGCAGTAATGATCTGGATTTACCGGAACAGCCAGCAGAAGCAGATAGCCCAATAGAAGCAGATAACACGGCCCAGTTTGATGTTTCTGATTTTGGCAAAACCATGTCGGCGCTTGATATGTCGGAATTTGACGTTGCAAAAACTCCGCTGACAGACAATGAGGCTGCCATCACGCCTCCTGCCATGCCAGGCTTTGGGTTATCATTACCCGAAATTAGCTTAGACCTACACGAGACTGCTACAGTAAATTCTGCCGCTGAGCTCAAAGTGCCAGAAGAAACGGCCTCACTTGAATTGCCAAAATTTGACCAGACAACAATAGTCGAGCCAGAGATGGCTGTTGAGGAAATTGTCTTCGAAGCCATGCCGGAAGAACCTAGCGAACTGGATTTCAACTTCGATATGGATTTTGACAATCCGCAAGCTGCTTCGCAGACGGCCACAAAGGCGGAAATTCATAAGGCTCCT
This sequence comes from Methylophilaceae bacterium, assembly GCA_039933015.1. Lineage (GTDB taxonomy): Bacteria > Pseudomonadota > Gammaproteobacteria > Burkholderiales > Methylophilaceae > JBDTOX01. Next base: position 77,907 of record JBDTOX010000087.1, on the reverse strand, counting down.
GAGATCGATTTGTCCGGTATCAGCCTGGATTTTGATTCAACTCCGGATAATGCAGCCGCCGGCGCAGATGCTGAAGAGTTCAACGCAGCAACTGACGAATCGGTCAATGTGGATACCAAGCTGGATCTGGTGACTGCCTATATGGATATGGGTGACAACGAGGGTGCGCGTGAATTGCTGGATGAGGTGCTAAAAGAAGGCGGTGCAAAGCAGCGCCAACGTGCACAGCAGATGATGAATAGTCTGGACTGACCGCAGCGTAGCCAGTAATAAAAAAGCCGGGCATATACGCCCGGCTTTTTTATTAAAACGAGCTTGAATATTTAAACAGTGCATCCCTCTATCAAAATTCTTTGTGTACTAGCGCTTGCTATAGCAGTGCATGTGCCGAATTATCACGCGCTTGTGTTGATGGCGGCCTTGTTATCCATACTTCTGCTTTATTATCGCGCTAGCGGATTCTTGCGCATGGTAAGACGCGTGCGCTGGCTGCTTATCTCCATGATTCTGATTTTTGCCTTTAATACGCCTGGCGAGTATGTGCCGCAATGGCCGTTTGAACTGGCACCTACCTACGAAGGGCTGTATGCCGGACTGCTTCAGTCTGCAAGGCTTTGTATGATGTTGGCCGGATTAGCCTTATTGTTGGCGACGACTAATCGCGAAAATTTGATGGCTGGATTTTTTCTACTTTTATATCCTCTACGCCTGGTAAAGCTTAATCCAGAGCGCTTTGCCGCAAGGCTGTGGCTAACTTTGCATTACGTTGATCATGCACCCCCTGCCCAACTTGGTCAAAGTTTTTTGGGACGGCTTGCCAACATGGATATAAGTGACGAAGAGGCGCACACTGGACCGGAGCAAATCCATCTTATTTCCCCACAACTTACCTGGCGTGACGCGCTTGTCTTCTTTGCTGTGATTGCTTGCGGTATTTATCTGCTATGAGAATAGCGCTAGGGATTGAATATGATGGTGCGGGATTTTGCGGCTGGCAGAGTCAGGCTGGGGGCTGCGGTGTGCAGGACGCTCTGGAACGCGTATTACGTACCATGGCCGGCCATGCACTTAGAGTAACAGCGGCAGGCCGTACCGATACGGGCGTCCATGCACTGTGTCAGGTGGTACATTTTGATACCATGACCGAACGTCCTCTCAGTGCCTGGGTGCGCGGAGTGAACGCTACACTACCTAAAGGTATTCGCGTGTTATGGGCTCAGCAGGTCGATGAACGTTTCCATGCCCGCTTTGATGCCTACCAGCGCAGCTATCAATATCTGCTGGTCAACCAGTCGGTTGCCCCTGCCATTTTCGCTGGAAAGGCTGGCTGGTTTCATTTACCTCTGGATGTAACATTGATGCAAAAAGCTACGCATTATTTGATTGGAGAGCATGATTTCAGCGCCTTTCGTGCTGCGGAATGCCAAGCCAAATCCCCCATCAAACAACTGCATCGTGCTGAAGTCAGACAGTTTGGCAGCAGCATAATCTTTGATTTTTGCGCTAGTGCCTTTTTGCACCATCAGGTACGCAATATGGTGGGTGCACTAATTTATATAGGTAAAGGCAAACATCAGCCAGAATATATGGCGTATCTATTGGAAAATCGCGATCGTGCGCAGTCACCTCCCACATTTTCACCGGATGGCTTGTATTTGACAGGCGTAGGGTACGAATCGAAGTGGGGCTTGCCAGATACCCAGCGCAGTTTGAGTTTTGGTTTAAATTAAGCGCATGGATAACTGTGACAGCATGGCTGTGTGACAGTCAGGATGCTTTAAGCTACGCTAGCAGCCTCATATTCCCTTACAGGCCATCAATTGCGAACCCGTATCAAAATTTGCGGCATTACCCGTGTTGAAGATGCTTTAACAGCCGTGCAGCATGGCTGCGACGCGATAGGCCTGGTTTTTTACGCGCCAAGTCCACGTAATGTCAGCCCTCGGCAAGCGGCTGAAATTGTCGCCAGGCTGCCTGCGTTTATCACTGCGGTTGGCTTGTTTGTGGATGCGCCGCCTGCCGAAATTAATGCGGTACTAGCAGTAGTGCGGCTGGATTTGTTGCAGTTTCATGGTGAGGAAACCCCACAGCAATGCCGCCAGTATGGCTTGCCTTATATGAAGGCAATACGCGTCAAGACGGACACAAATTTGCTACAATACGCGGCTGAATACAGTGATGCCCAAGCCTTGCTGCTTGACGCTTACGCAGAAGGAGTTGCCGGCGGTACCGGCCAGGCATTTGACTGGAGCCTGATCCCCGCAAACCTGCCTTGTCCTATTGTGTTGGCCGGCGGTCTGCATGCAGGCAATGTGGGTGCGGCAATACAGCAGGTACGCCCCTATGCCGTGGACGTCAGTGGTGGTGTAGAAGTAACTAAAGGAATTAAGGATGCGGATAAAATAGCCGCATTCATGCGAGGAGTAGAAGATGCAGCTTTATGATATGCCTGACGAACGCGGCCATTTTGGCCCATATGGCGGTATTTTCGTCGCCGAAACGCTGGTTGAGGCTTTGGAAGAGTTACGTGTCATGTATGAGCGTTATCGCCATGATCCAGAATTTCTCGCTGAGTTTGCCCATGACCTCAAACATTTTGTAGGTCGCCCTAGCCCGATTTATTACGCCAAACGCTGGTCTGAAAGAGTAGGCGGAGCACGCATCTATTTGAAACGTGAGGACCTTAACCATACCGGCGCGCATAAAGTTAACAATACGGTTGGCCAGGCCCTGCTGGCCAAGCGCATGGGTAAACCCCGTGTGATTGCCGAAACCGGTGCAGGCCAGCATGGTGTGGCAACTGCCACAATTGCCGCACGTATGGGTCTGGAATGTGTGGTCTACATGGGTTCGGAAGACGTCAAGCGTCAGGCACCGAATGTTTACCGCATGAAGCTGTTGGGCGCCACTGTAGTACCTGTTGAAAGCGGCTCCAAAACCCTGAAGGATGCGCTGAATGAGGCCATGCGCGACTGGGTGACTAACGTCGCCGACACTTTTTATATCATAGGCACGGTAGCGGGCCCGCATCCGTATCCCATGATGGTGCGCGATTTCCAGGCGGTTATTGGCGTGGAAGCCAAACAACAGATGCAGGAAATGCTAGGCCGGCAGCCGGATGCGGTAATTGCCTGTGTCGGTGGCGGTTCCAACGCAATGGGGATTTTTTATCCTTATATCGATGAGAAAAATGTACGCTTGATTGGCGTGGAAGCAGCGGGCTATGGCCTGGAAACCGGCATGCATGCAGCACCGTTAACAGCCAACAGTCCGGTTGGAGTGCTGCATGGAAATCGCACATACCTCATGCAGGATAAAGACGGGCAGATTATCGAGACCCATTCGATTTCGGCAGGTTTGGATTATCCAGGCGTCGGCCCGGAACATGCATGGCTCAAAGACACTAAACGTGCTGAGTATGTTGCGGTTACTGACGATGAAGCCCTGCGGGCGTTCCATAACCTGTGTCGTACTGAAGGTATTATTCCTGCATTGGAATCCAGCCATGCGCTGGCATATGCCGAGAAGCTTGCAGCTAGTATGTCGCCAGATGAAGTTTTACTGGTGAACCTCTCTGGACGCGGCGACAAAGATATCAATACTGTTGCCCAACTTTCTGGCATTACCTTCTAATTACAGTTTTTTAAGAATAACTCTCCATTTATGTCTCGCATTCAAACTATTTTTACTGCTTTAAAGCAGCAAGGCAAAAAAGCCCTTATCCCCTACATTACTGCCGGCGACCCGCACCCCAAACATACAGTAATGTTGATGCATACACTGGTAAAAAGTGGGGCGGATATTATCGAACTGGGAGTGCCATTTTCCGACCCCATGGCTGATGGCCCAGTGATCCAGCGCGCCAGTGAACGGGCTTTGGTACATCATGTGGGCTTAAATGATGTGTTGGAGATGGTAAAAGAATTCCGCCAGCAAAATAATACAACGCCGGTTGTGCTGATGGGTTATGCCAATCCGGTTGAGGCTATGGGGCAGATGCAGTTTGCTGACCGGGCAAAAGACGCTGGTGTGGATGGCGTGCTTACTGTGGATTATCCACCAGAAGAATGCGTTGAATTTGTTGCATTATTGCAGTCTCGACATATAGATCCCATATTTCTTTTGTCGCCAACCACAGAGCCATCACGCGTCAAAACCATAGTTAACCAGGCTAGCGGGTTTGTCTATTACGTTTCACTAAAAGGCGTGACGGGTGCGCAAAACCTCGATATTGCCGAAGTGGCTGAGCGTGTGTCTGGCATACGTGCCCAAACCAGTTTGCCCATAGGCGTAGGTTTTGGTGTGCGCGATGCGGCAACCGCCAAAGCCGTTGCCAGCATCGCCGATGCTGTTGTTGTCGGTAGTCGTATGGTCCAGGCGGTAGAACAATCTACAGAACAAAATGTGGCTGCCAACCTGGCTGCACTAATGACCGAATTACGAACCGCCATAGACTCAAACTAAGAGATATCGCAAGGGATATATTATGAGCTGGCTACAAAAACTACTGCCCCCTAAAATCAATCGTTCAGTCGGTATAAGCAAGAAAAATGTGCCGGAAGGCCTCTGGAGCAAGTGCTCCTCTTGCGAATCCGTGTTGTATCGCAGCGACCTGGAAAGCAATTCCGAAGTGTGTCCGAAATGTGCCTATCATAACCGGATATCCGCCAGGGCACGTCTGGACTTGTTGTTGGACGCGGAAGGACGTTTCGAAATCGGCGCCGAAGTGCAACCGCTAGACCCGCTGAAATTCAAAGATAGCAAACGCTATGCAGATCGTCTAAAAAGCAGCCAATCTGAAGTTGGTGAAACCGATTCCCTGATTGTGATGCAAGGCAGCATCAAGGCAATGCCTGCCGTTATCGCGTCCTTTGAATTCAAGTTTATGGGCGGTTCCATGGGTTCAGTGGTGGGTGAGCGTTTTGTGCGTGGCGTACAGACCTGCATAGAACACAAAATGCCGTTTATCTGTATCTGTGCCAGTGGTGGTGCACGCATGCAGGAGGGGTTGTTTTCCCTTATGCAGATGGCAAAAACCAGTGCGGCGTTAACGGCATTAAGTGGGGCAGGCCTGCCATATATTTCAGTACTGACCGATCCAACCATGGGGGGCGTCTCCGCAAGTTTTGCCATGCTGGGCGATATTATTATTGCCGAACCACAAGCGCTGATCGGCTTTGCCGGACCACGCGTGATCGAGCAAACTGTACGTGAGACCTTGCCGGACGGTTTCCAGCGGGCAGAGTTTCTGGTGGAGCATGGTGCAGTGGACATGATTGTTGATCGCCGTGAAATGCGCGATAAAATCGCTACACTCTTAGCTAGCCTGATGCGTTTACCGGTTGCCCCGTCTAACACAATATAGACTGTAACTGTGTCAGCTCCTTTTCCCTTGCCAAATGATCTGGCAGGCTGGCTTAAACACATTGAAGCCTTGCATCCAAAATCCATAGCAATGGGCTTGGATCGTATCAATAAAGTTAGGTATCGTTTAAACCTTAATCCAGCGTTCCCGCTCATCATCGTGGGAGGCACTAATGGTAAAGGTTCCGCCTGTGCCATGCTGGAACGTATTTATCACGAAGCTGGATATCGTGTTGCCTGTTATACCTCGCCACACCTTTTGCGCTATAACGAGAGGGTGCGTGTCGCTTGCCAGGAGGCTAGTGACGAAGCGTTAAGTGCCGCATTTTCTGCTGTAGAAGCGGCGCGGCATAGTGCAGAACAGCAGCCCATCTCCTTAACCTATTTCGAGTTTGGTACCTTGGCCGCAATGTGGCATTTTATGCAGACAGATGTGGATGTCGCCATCCTGGAGGTCGGGCTGGGCGGCAGGTTGGATGCAGTGAATATCTTTGATCCCACTTGCGCTATCGTTACCAGTATTGATCTTGATCATATGGAGTTTTTGGGCTATAGCCGCGAAAGTATAGGCTATGAAAAAGCCGGGATTTTTCGGGCTGGCGTTCCGGCTATCTGCGGCGATCCCAATCCACCTGATGCATTAGTTGATCATGCCGCCAACGTCGGTGCAGACTTTAAGCAAATTCAACGTGACTTTGGTTTTACATCCCAGGGTGATCATTGGCTTTACCAAGGGGTCTCTACGGAAATTCCGGAACTGCCTTTGCCTGCGCTGACGGGTGGCTTTCAGTTATATAACGCAGCTTGTGTGATGGCAGCAATTGAGGCTTTGCAAGCCCGGTTGCCAGTGACCGTAGAACAAGTGGCTGTCGGCTTGCACGCAGTCAGATTGCTAGGGCGTTTTCAGCACTGCTCAAGCGCGCCAGAAGTGATTCTGGATGTGGCACATAACCCACATGCAGCTACTGCGCTGGCGCACAATCTGCGTCAATTACCAGGCCGTGGACGTACGCTGGCTGTGTTTGCCATGCTTGCAGATAAAGATATTGCTGGCATTATCGATGTCTTGAATTCTGAAATTGACGTCTGGTATCTCGCTGACATTCAGCACGCTCGGGGTGCTACAGCGCAACAGCTTGCCCGTCTAATTCATCAGGCAGTGCCCGACTGCAAGGTGCATATGCATACGGATGTGAGTTTGGCATATCGCCAAGCCTGTCTTGATGCGAGTGATAATGATAGAATTATAGTATTCGGCTCATTCTTCACGGTGGCCGACGTTATGCGTCTTACCAGCGCATCACTTCAATGATCAGGATTCTCATTTAAATGCCACCAGACCAATTGAACGAGCAGGAAATCCAATTCAAAAAACGTGCGCGCAGACGTTTAGTGGGCGCCGTTGCGCTGGTGTTGCTGATGGTCACTATCCTGCCTATGGTGTTGGATGACAGGGCAGGAAAAACGTCGCAGCCAGAAATCGCTATTACTATTCCCAGCCAGGATGGCGCCGGATTCACCTCCAAGATTTTGCCGGTCGCGCCTGAAACGCCGCTTCCAGCCTCACCTTCAGCCGCTGTGCCAACTCCGCCGGCACCGCCAGTTGAAAGTGTGAAACCGGATGAAGCTGCATCTAATAAAAATTTGGAAGTAGCACCTCCTGCAGTTCCATTGAGCAACAAGTCTGCAGATGCCATGAATACTCCTGCGCAAGCAGCAGCGCAAAAAGCACCGCCAGAAAAAAAACAGCCGCAACCCAGTAGCACACAGGGTAATTCGTTTGCTGTACAGATTGGCGTGTTCTCTGACCCTGCCAACGTAAAGCAGCTCCAGCAAAAATTATTGGCACAAGGTTATACGTCGTACACTGAAAAAATAGATACCGCCAAGGGCGAGAAAATTCGCTTACGTGCAGGGTCTTTTGTCACAAGGGAAATGGCTGAAAGCGCCTTGGCCAAGATAAAAAACTCGGGCTTATCCGGTATGGTGGTTACTAAATAGCTTGAACAAGAGTGAAACGTATGGACAGGATCTGAGGCCGTAAAACTTATGACGAGTTTTGATTACGCCGTTCTCGCTGTTGCAGGCTTGTCCATACTGTTAAGCATGATGCGTGGTTTTGTCCGTGAAACTTTATCTTTGGCGGGCTGGGTGGCAGCGTTTTTTGTGGCCAAAATTTATACATTGGAGTTAGCTCCTTTGCTGCCACAAGCAATTCCAAGCGAACCACTACGTTTTTTAGCCGCTTTCCTGATCCTGTTTTTGGCTACGTTGCTAGTGACCAGCTTATTGGCGATTGCACTGTCGCAGATATTCAAGCAAATGGGCTTGAGCTGGCTTGACCGTTTCCTTGGTGCTTTTTTTGGCTTGGCGCGTGGCTTGGTAATTGTTTGTGTTTTGGTATTGCTGGCTGGGCTTACCAGCTTGCCTCAAGATGTGCGCTGGCGTAACGCCATGTTTAGTGCGCCTTTGGAGGCCATGGTCATGAATGTGTTGTCATGGTTTCCGCGGGACATTGCCAAACATGTTAAATACGACTAAATTGGGAAATACGACTCAATTTAGTCATCCGAATTCTAGTTCTTAAGGCGCTCACTTCATGTGCGGAATTATCGGTGTGGTCGGTAAAAATCCAGTTAACCAGTTGCTCTATGATGGGCTGCTGGTCTTGCAGCATCGCGGTCAGGATGCCGCTGGTATTGCCACATGTGACGGCAATACCTTTTACATGCACAAGAATAATGGACTTGTGCAAGATGTGTTTCAAACGCGCCATATGCGCAGTCTGCAAGGCAATGCCGGCATTGCCCATGTGCGTTACCCTACGGCAGGCTCATCTTCTGCTGCTGAAGCACAACCTTTCTATGTAAACTCACCGTTTGGTATTGTGCTTGGTCACAATGGCAATCTGACCAATTCCGCACAGCTAAAACAGGAAATGTTCAGGCAGGACCTGCGTCATATCAATACAAGCTCAGACTCTGAAGTTTTGCTTAACGTGCTTGCTCACGAGATTGAGCACACTGCGCATAGCGCGGTACTTGATACCGATATGATTTTTGAGGCGGTAGCTGGCGTGCATAAGCGCTGTCGAGGTGCTTATGCAGTAGTGGCCATGATAGCTAATTTTGGATTACTGGCTTTTCGTGATCCCAATGGTATTCGCCCCCTGGTTATCGGCAAACATGAAAGTGCAAAAGGCATTGAATATATTGTCGCTTCCGAAAGCGTTGCGCTCGATGTGCTGGGCTTCAAGCTAGTGCGTGATGTTGCGCCAGGGGAAGCCATCTTTATTGATATGGATGGCAATTTCTTTTCGCGTCAATGTGCAGAAACCCCCAAACTTAATCCCTGCATTTTCGAGTATGTTTACCTGGCACGTCCGGATTCAGTGATTGATGGCGTGTCTGTCTATCAAACCCGCTTACATATGGGTGAAAGTCTGGCTGAAAAAATCCACCGCGAATGGAAAGATTTGCAGATAGATGTGGTAATTCCTATTCCCGAAACCAGCCGTCCCAGCGCCTTGCAATTGGCGAATGCGCTGAACCTGACCTATCGTGAAGGCTTTATCAAGAATCGCTATATTGGCCGTACCTTTATCATGCCAGGACAGGCGCTGCGAAAAAAATCAGTACGCCAGAAGCTTAACCCCATAGGCATGGAATTCAAAGGCAAAAACGTTCTGCTGGTAGATGACTCCATAGTCCGCGGTACCACTTCCAAGCAAATCGTACAGATGGCACGCGATGCCGGTGCAGAGAAGGTTTACTTTGCTTCGGCAGCACCGCCGGTACGTTTTCCCAATGTATATGGCATTGATATGCCGACCCGCGATGAACTATTGGCCACTGGCCGCATGGATGAAGAAATTTGTGCGGAGATTGGTGCAGATGCGTTGATTTATCAAGACCTGGATGCTTTGGTAAAGTGTGTACAGCTGAGTAATCCCGATATTCAATCCTTTGACTGCTCCTGTTTTGATGGCAATTATGTTACAGGCGATGTGGACGCGGCCTATCTGGCCAACATTGAAGCCATCCGCAGCGATGGCACTAAAAATGAAAAGCCAACTAATAGCAGTACACAGTTGGACCTGAATCTGGTGGGTGACCACTTGGAGGAGGAGGCTGTAGTCTAGCTGGTTGGTTTAGTTGATTTTAGGTGGTGACATACTAGGCAAGTTAGGTTAATATTTTTCTGCGCCGATTTGAATGTTTCAGCTTGCGGGCGCATTATAAATACTGCTAAAGCGAGCCCGAGAGAGCCCGTTTTAGCTTAAAGCTGAAGCGGGTTTTTTATTGCCCATGGCCTGGGCAGGAAGGTCAGCAGCATTATGGAACATCAATGGCAGCCAGAAACATTGGGCGTACGCGCAGGCAGCGAACATACACAGTTTGGCGAAAATTCCGAAGCGATATTTCTTACCTCAAGTTTTGTATACGAGAGTGCGGCACAAGCCGCTGCGCGTTTTAGCGGCCAGGAGCCTGGCAATATTTATTCACGTTTTACCAACCCTACAGTTACCATGTTCCAGAACAAGCTGGCTGCGCTGGAAGGTGCGGAATTTTGCGTGGCCACTTCGTCTGGCATGTCCGCAATTCTGGCCTGCGTCATGGGTTTGTGCTCGGCGGGTGATCATGTAGTGGCCTCACGCAGTATTTTTGGCACTTCGGTACAATTGTTCAGCAACATCTTGCAACGCTGGGGTTTGCAGACGACGTTTGTCTCGCTGACCGATCCTGACGAATGGGAAAAAGCAGTGCGACCGAATACCAAGCTGTTTTTTGTCGAGACGCCTTCGAATCCGCTGACTGAAGTGTGTGATATAGCGCTACTGGCAGATATAGCCCATGCAGCTGGCGCATTGCTGGTAGTGGATAATTGCCTTTGTACACCTGTGCTGCAAAAGCCTTTGGCACTAGGTGCCGATATTATTGTTCATTCAGCCACCAAATATATTGATGGTCAAGGGCGTTGTCTGGGTGGCGCTGTATTGGGCAAAAAGGATGTACTGGAACCAGTTTATGGCTTTTTGCGCACGGCAGGCCCGACTATGAGCGCCTTCAACGCCTGGGTATTTCTCAAAGGTCTTGAAACCTTGCATGTGCGCATGGATGCTCATGCGCGTAATGCGCTGGAGCTCGCGCAATGGCTGGAGCAGAAAAATGGTGTGGCTCGCGTTTACTATCCGGGTCTGGCATCGCATCCACAGCATGCGCTTGCCATGAAGCAGCAGAAAAACGGCGGAGCTATTGTTTCGTTTGATGTTAAGGACGGCAAGGACGGTGCATGGCGCTTGATTGATGCTGCCAGAATGATATCCATCACTGCCAATCTGGGTGATGCAAAGAGTACTATTACACATCCGGCATCTACTACGCACAGCCGTGTTAGCGCAGAAGCGCGCGCGGCTTCAGGGATTGGTGATGGACTGGTGCGTATTGCAGTAGGTCTGGAGCACATCGATGACCTGAAGGCAGATTTGGCGATATTACAAGGCTAAAGCTGTTACTGTGCCGGTATGTAGTAAGCGCATCAGGAGATTGTTAAATAGCACTTTTGGGTTTATGGGTTGTCATAGATGTGCGTGGCTGGGTATATGACGAAGTTATCCTCTCTCTCGTGTCTGAAAGGAATGAAAAATGAAGGACCTAAAAGATGCTTATGTCGACAAACTAAAAACCCAGCTCGACGAATGGAGCGAAGATATTGATGTACTCGAAGTCCGCGTGCGTGAGGTTGATGAGCGGTTGCGTCTTAAGTATGAAAGCCAACTGGCATTATTAAAAGTCAAGCGTGACGAAGCTAAAGTCAAGTTGATCGAACTTCAGAAATCTACCGGTGAAGCCTGGCAGGAGCTGAGGAAGGGCAGTGATGAGGCTTGGGACAGTATTAAGAAAGCAGTTGCCGAGGCACGTAAAAAATTTAACGGGCAAATAAATAATTAAGTCCATTGGGGGATTCATGAAATCATCATTAATTATCGGAGTTTTGCTAATAGTTCTGGGCGCAGCCGCACTGGTGTATAAAAACTTCAGCTATACAAGCGAGGAAACTGTAGTCCAGATCGGCTCGTTAAAGGCAACGGCTGAAACCGAGAAAAATATTCCGATTCCAAATGTGCTGGGGATAATTGCAATCGTTGCTGGCGTGTTGGTAATAGCTGTAGGCGGTCGCGGAAAGTAATTTTTAGTGATAATAAGTTGTGCAAATAAAAACGGGGCTGATGCCCCGTTTTTATTACTGCTGGATGTTAATTACAATTGGTCAGCGTTTTCAGCTAAGTATTTGGCAACACCTTCTGTTGAGGCATTCATACCGGCCTTGCCCTTCTTCCAGCCAGCCGGGCACACTTCGCCATACTCTTCGAAAAATTGCAGTGCGTCTACCATGCGCAGCATTTCATCAATATCGCGGCCCAATGGCAGATCATTCACGATCTGATGACGTACAACACCCGTCTTGTCGATCAGGAAAGAGCCACGGAATGCGACACCGCCTTCAGCTTCAACATCGTAAGCTTTGCAGATTTCGTGTTTGATATCAGCAACCAGAGGGTAGCCAACCTGACCAATGCCGCCCTTGTTGACTGGAGTATTTTTCCATGCCAGATGTGTGAAATGAGAGTCAATGGACACGCCAATCACTTCAATGCCGCGTTTCTTGAATTCTTCCAGACGGTGATCAAAAGCAATCAATTCAGAAGGACAAACAAAAGTGAAATCCAGCGGGTAGAAGAAAATAACCGCTGCTTTGCCCTTGATATGAGAAGAAAGATTGAAATCTTCCTTGATCGTATTATTCCCCAGCACCGCAGCAGCGGTGAAATCGGGAGCGGATTTGCCTACAAGTACAGCCATGTTAAATCTCCTTAGTGAACGGTGAAGCAGCTAATACGATAGCCTAAATTAACCTAAACTAAATTTCTAATTAAATTTTGCAATGGGGACGATTTATTATGGCTATGGCCTTCTGGAAATTTATTAGCATGCTCCCCCTTACAGAGATAGCATAATGGCGGGCATGATTTGCCCTCCTTATCATGTTAAAATCCTTGTCTTTAAGCCACTATAGCCGATAGCCCATATGGATCAGTTCGCAAAAGAAACCCTCCCTATCAGCCTAGAGGATGAGATGCGCCGTTCTTACCTCGATTACGCCATGAGCGTGATTGTAGGACGCGCACTACCAGATGTCCGTGATGGCTTAAAACCTGTACATAGACGCGTGCTGTTTGCCATGCACGAGCTCAGTAATGACTGGAATCGTCCTTACAAGAAATCAGCGCGTATCGTTGGTGATGTCATCGGTAAGTACCACCCGCATGGTGATACCGCAGTGTATGACACCATCGTGCGTATGGCGCAGGATTTTTCATTGCGATACATGTTGGTAGACGGCCAGGGTAACTTCGGTTCGGTAGACGGCGATAATGCAGCCGCCATGCGTTATACCGAAATCCGCATGTCGAGAATTGCACATGAATTATTAGCCGATATCGACAAGCAAACGGTCGATTTTGGGCCAAACTACGACGGCTCCGAGCATGAGCCCCTGATTATGCCGGCGCGTATTCCCAATCTGTTGATCAACGGCAGTTCCGGTATAGCTGTTGGTATGGCCACCAACATTCCTCCACACAATCTGAACGAAGTGGTTGATGCCTGTTTAACCCTGCTGAAAAACCCTGAAACTACGATCGACGAACTGATCGAGATTATCCCTGCACCAGATTTCCCTACTGCGGGCATTATTTACGGCACAATAGGTGTTAAGGAAGGCTATCGTACAGGCCGTGGCCGTGTCGTAATGCGCGGTCGCACGCACGTTGAGGATCTGGAGCGTGGCGGTCGGCAAGCGTTGATTGTCGATGAACTGCCGTACCAGGTGAACAAAAAGACCTTCGTCGAAAAAATCGCTGAACTGGTGAACGATAAAAAGATTGAGGGTATATCCGACCTGCGCGATGAATCAGACAAATCTGGTATGCGCGTCTTCATTGAGCTTAAGCGCGGCGAAGTCCCCGAGGTCGTGCTCAATAATCTATACAAGCAAACCCAACTGCAAGATACCTTCGGCATGAACATGGTGGCCTTGCTGGATGGTCAGCCGCGCTTGCTCAACCTGAAGCAAATGCTGGAAGCCTTCCTGCGCCATCGCCGTGAAGTCATTACGCGCCGTACCGTGTTTGAGCTGCGTAAAGCACGCGAACGCGGCCATGTGCTGGAAGGTCTGGCAGTAGCCCTGGCTAACGTGGACGCAATGATTGCCATCATCAAGGCTGCACCCACGCCGCCTGAAGCCAAACGTGAACTGATGGCGCGCACCTGGAATTCAACGGTAGTGGAAGAAATGCTCAAGCGGGCGGCCTCGGATGCTTCCCGCCCTGAAGGCTTGTCGGTAGATTTTGGTTTGAGCCCGCAGGGATACAGACTCTCTGACGTTCAAGCACAGGAAATCCTGCAAATGCGCTTGCAACGCCTGACTGGCCTTGAGCAGGACAAGATCGTCAATGAGTATAAGGAGGTGATGGATGTGATCGCTGACTTGCTCGACATTCTGGCCACTCCCGAACGTGTTACGCAGATGATAGTTGAAGAACTTTCTGCAATTCGCCAGCAATTTGGTGACAAGCGTCGCAGTGAGATCGTGCACAACGCACAGGATCTGTCGCTGGAAGACCTGATTACCCCGCAAGATGTTGTAGTTACCTTGTCGCATACCGGTTATGTGAAATCGCAGCCGCTGGAAGAATACCGTGCACAGAAACGTGGCGGCCGCGGCAAGCAGGCGACAGCGACCAAGGAAGATGACTTTATCGACAAGATGTTTGTGGCGAATACCCATGACTACATCTTGTGCTTCTCCAACCGCGGTCGTGTGTATTGGCTGAAAGTCTACGAAGTGCCGCAAGGCAGTCGCATCAGCCGCGGCAAGCCGATTGTTAACCTGTTCCCACTTGAGGAAGGCGAAAAAATAAACGCCATTTTGCCGGTGAAGACCTTCGATGAAAATCACTTCATTTTCATGGCGACGGCACAAGGCACAGTAAAGAAAACCGCACTGGTTGAATTCTCCAACCCGCGTAAATCCGGCATCATCGCGATTAACCTGGATGAAGGCGATATCCTGATTGGTGCGGAAATCACCAATGGCGAGAGCGACATAGTGCTGGTTTCCAACGGCGGGAAAGCCGTCTGGTTCGATGAAGAAGATGTGCGTGCCATGGGTCGCAACACCCGCGGTGTGCGCGGCATGAAACTGCAGGCCAAGCAGCAAGTCATTTCCCTGTTAATTGCCGCAGATGACAAACAAACCGTGCTAGTAGCTACTGAAAATGGCTATGGCAAACGTACAGTGCTCTCTGATTTCCGTCATTCTGGTCGTGGCACGCAAGGTGTTAAAGCGATAGCTACCAGTGAGCGCAATGGCACCGTAGTTGCCGCCAGACTGGTAAATGATGACGACGAGATCATGCTGATTACCACGGGTGGCGTCTTGATTCGTACCCGCGTCAAGGAAATCCGTGAACTCGGCCGTGCCACACAAGGCGTGACATTGATCAATCTGGGCGAAGGCGAAAAACTTTCAGGCTTGGAAAAAGTCGTTGAAACAGACGACGTTGAAGAATAATTTTTGACCTGATTTGCTAGATTAGGATAGCCGTGGCACAAATCTATAATTTCTCTGCCGGCCCCGCTGTGCTGCCTAAAGAGGTGTTGGCACAAGCGCGCGATGAGATGATGAACTGGCATGGCTCCGGTATGTCCATCATGGAAATGAGCCATCGCGGCAAGGAGTTCCTGGGCATTGCTGCGGAGATGGAAGCTGATTTGCGTGAGCTCATGGCGATTCCTGCCAGCTATAAGGTGCTATTTCTACAGGGTGGAGCACATAGCCAGTTCTCCATGGTGCCGATGAACTTGTTGCGCGACAAAAAAAGCGCTGACTATCTCAATACCGGCATTTGGTCCCAGAAAGCGATTGTAGAGGCCGCCAGATATTGCCAGGTTGATATTGCGGCTTCATCCGCAGATCGCAATTTCACTTATGCGCCTGCACAAGATCAGTGGCGGCTGAATAAAGACGCAGCCTATGTGCATTACACCTCGAACGAGACCATAGGTGGCGTGGAGCTTTTCTGGACGCCAGAGACGGGCGCAGTGCCCCTGGTCGTGGATATGTCTTCACATATTCTTTCTCGTCCTATGGATGTCAGTAAATTCGGCATCATCTATGCCGGCGCGCAAAAGAATATCGGGCCGGCCGGACTGACGATAGTGATCGTGCGTGAAGACTTCATAGGCCAGACCATTGCCGGCACGCCTACCATGTTTGACTACAAGACGCATGCCGATAATGATTCCATGTATAACACGCCACCGACCTACGCCATGTACATAGCTGGCCTTGTATTCAAGTGGTTGAAAGCCAAGGGCGGCCTGGCTGCGATGGAAAAAACCAATATTCTCAAGGCAGGCTTGCTCTATGAATATCTGGATAGCGCCGATTTTTACTATTCTCCAGTTGCGCGGGAAAATCGTTCGCGTATGAATGTGCCGTTCCGCATCAAGGATGCGTCGCTTGATACGGTGTTCCTTGATCAGGCCAAACATCATGGCCTGCTGCAATTAAAGGGACACAAGCTAGTAGGTGGCATGCGCGCTTCGATTTATAACGCAATGCCGGTAGAAGGCGTAAATGCGCTAATTGATTTCATGAAAGACTTCGAAAAAAGTCATGGATAAGCATATCTTTTTTCCTTGCGGAATGTACAAGAAGTCATGAGCCAGCAACTTAAACAATGCCGTGACAAAATTGATGCCATTGACGAGCAGTTACTCCAGTTCGTCAATGAACGCGCCCACTTGGCGCGTGAAATCGGCAATCTTAAAAATGGCGGCCCGATTTACCGGCCGGAGCGTGAAGCGCAAGTGCTGCGCAGGTTGCTGGAACTCAATGCTGGCCCGCTTTCAGGCGAAGCTGTCACGGCTATTTTCCGCAGTGTGATGTCAAATTGTCGTGCATTGGAAAAGGAACTGTCCGTGGCTTTCCTCGGCCCGCTTGGTACTTTTAGCGAAGAAGCCGCAAATAAGCAGTTTGGTGGTCTTTCTGCTCCTGTGCAATGCAGCTCCATAGATGAAGTGTTTCACACGGTGGCATCGGGTAAAGCCGATTATGGTGTAGTGCCGGTGGAAAATTCCACTGAAGGAGCCATTGGCCGTACCCTGGATTTACTAATGGACACCAGCCTTAGCATCTGTGGTGAAATCGAGCTGGCTGTTCACCATAACCTGTTAAGTAAAACGAACGAAATAAACCAGATTCGCAAGTTGTATTCTCATGCGCAATCACTTGCACAATGTCACGAATGGCTGAACCAGAATCTGCCAGGTGTCGAGCTTCAGGCTGTGGTCAGCAATGCTGAAGCGGCCAGGCTGGCGGCTGAGGAGGAGGGGGCTGCAGCGGTAGCCAGTCGACGTGCTGCAGACTTATTTGGCCTGAATTCCCTTGCAGAGAATATTGAAGACGATCCCAAAAACACCACGCGCTTTCTGGTGCTGGCAACACACGACGTGGCACCATCCGGACGAGACAAGACTTCGCTGGTCATGGCCGCTAAAAACGTACCCGGCGCAATAGTTGAACTATTGACACCATTGGCCAGGCATCAGGTAAGTATGACCAAGCTGGAATCTCGCCCATCAAAAATAGGCATGTGGGAATACGTATTTTTTGTTGATGTTGAAGGTCACCATCAAGAGGCTGCTGTGGCTAGCGCCTTGGCTGAATTACAACAACGCGCATCCCTAATCAAGGTGCTTGGGTCTTATCCGATTGCGGTGATATGATTTGGCTGCCTCACAATAAATCTTTTAACTGGATGAAAGTTAAGTGATGTAACAGTTATTTCATGCCTATCAGCCAACGACTACTGCAGTCAGCTTCTTTAGATAAATGGACGCTTAGGTTTAAGAATGAGCGCCTAGAGTTTTTATATCGTCATCACAGACTACCAGGTTTGCGCCGTCAGGCCAGAATCGCATTGCTGGTGGGTGCTATCATCTATGGCCTTTACGGTTTTCTGGATAGTTTATTTGTTCCCCCTGAAGCGGTAATCAAAGTTTGGTATATACGTACCATGGTTATCATGCTTGCCTTTGCTGTATTTGCACTGACCTTTTATAAAAGATTTGCATATTCAAACCAGCTTGTGCTGATGCTGGCAGGTTTTTTTGCTGGCTTGGGGCTGTTAGCCAAAATGTGGTTGCTGCCCGCCGTAGCGGTAAACTACTACTTCGCAGGCTTAATTCTTATTACTTTCTGGAGCCATTGTTTTTCCGGACTGCGCTTTATCAATGCAACCTGGGTGGGTATATTACTGCTGGCGTTCTTTAATTTAATGTTCCTATGGATAAGGCCATTACCTGCCTTGTCGGTGATGAGTGCCAATTTTTTCATTGTTTCAGCTAATTTGCTTTGTGCTTTTTCCAGTTATATGACGGAGACACAAAACCGTTCATTATTTTTGCGGGAACAGGAACTGGACAGGGAACGGCGTTTACAGCATGAGCGGGCTTTGCATGACAGGCTTACCGGCTTGCCAAACCGCGAGTTGCTGATGGACCGTATTGAGCAGGCAATCAATTATTCCACCCGCAATAACCAGATTTGCGCAGGGTTTTTCCTGGATCTCGATCGATTCAAACCCATCAATGATACTTATGGGCATGCCGCTGGTGATCTGGTATTGCAGGAAGTGTCCAATCGCTTTAGGCGGGTAATGCGCGAGGCTGATACTTTATCGCGGCTGGGAGGCGATGAGTTTTTTGTGCTTGCGCGTGATATACAGACGCAAGAAGCGGCGGAAGTACTTGCCAGCAAACTGCAACAGCAGCTTGGTGTGCCACTACTCATCCGCAACCTTCCGCCAATCACTGATCTTTCTGCCAGTATTGGTATTTGCATATTTCCCTACAAAAATGTAACCGCTATTGATGTAATTCGCCGCGCCGATCAGGCGATGTATCAGGTAAAGCATGAGACTAGAGGGGGAACTGCTCTCACTTCTGCTTAAGCCACCGCACTTAGTGGTAGAATTGGATAAAGATAATATTTCTGCGGCGCAAGCCGCATTTTTTATTGTATTGATTAATTTAATCCATATTGCAGAGGTTATATCGTGACTAGACTGTGCAATCTTGCACCGTCCTACATTCGCTCAATTGCACCGTATCAGCCAGGCAAGCCAATTGCCGAACTGGCGAGAGAGATGGGCTTGCAGCCAGAGCAAATTATTAAGCTGGCATCCAATGAGAATCCACTCGGTATTAGCCCAAAGGCGGAAGAGGCTATGCACGTCGCCTTAGCCGATGTTGCGCGTTATCCTGACGGCAACAGCTTTGCCCTGCGCGATGCCGTTGGCACCAAGTTTGGCTTAAGTCCCGAGCAACTGGTTTTTGGCAATGGCTCCAACGATATTCTGGAATTGGCCGCGCGCGCTTTTTTAGCACCAGGTGTGGAGGCGATATATTCACAACATGCTTTTGCCGTGTATGCCTTAGCAACCCAGGCATCAGGCGCTACCGGTGTTGTAGTTCCAGCAAAGGATTTTGGCCATGATTTGAGCGCGATGCTGGCGGCAGTTAATTCCAGTACGCGTATGGTGTTTATCGCCAATCCGAACAATCCTACGGGCACATTGATAAATAAAGAAGCGTTGCTAGGTTTTCTGCGCCAGTTGCCAGAGCATGTACTAGTGGTGCTGGACGAAGCTTATGATGAGTATCTGCCGGATAATCTCAAATCAGAGAGCATACGCTGGCTGGACGAATTCAAGAACCTGATTGTCTCACGCACCTTTTCCAAGGCTTATGGCCTGGCGGGCTTGCGTATTGGGTTTGGCATGGCTACAGCAGAAGTGGCTGACATTATGAACCGTGTGCGCCAGCCATTTAATGTCAATAGTGTGGCTCAGGCCGCTGCCGTGGCCTCATTGGCAGACGAGGCGTTTGTAGCACGCAGCTATGCCTTGAATCAGGCTGGCATGCTGCAGATCACACGCGGGCTTACGAGTTTGGGGTTGGAGTTCATTCCTTCGTTTGGCAACTTTGTCAGTTTCCGTATAGGTGGCGCCACGGCCATGTACCGCCGTTTACTCGAACATGGTGTGATTGTCCGGCCTGTAGCCAGTTATGAAATGCCGGATTATTTGCGGGTGAGCATAGGCCTCTACGCTGAAAATGCCCGCTTTTTGGAAGTGCTGGAAAAGATTTTGCCAGAACAGAATTTGAAGGATAAAGAATGATTATCGTAATGAACAACGAAGCCACCGAGGCGCAAATCGATGTAGTGGTCAAAAAAATCAAGGAACAAGGTCTGGACGTCAATATTTCGCGCGGCACAGAACGCACGGTCATCGGTGCTATAGGCGACGAGCGCAAGCTGGACCAGGAACTGATGGAGATTCTGCCCGGCGTCGAGCAAGCCATGCATATTGTTAAACCATACAAGATAGTTGCGCGCGAATTACACAAAGCAGACACCGTTATTGATATTAAGGGGGTGCCTCTGGGCGGTAGGCAGATACAGATTATTTCTGGCCCTTGCTCAGTAGAAACACCGGAGCAAATGGATCTGTCCGCGCAGGCAGTTAAAGCTGCGGGGGTGCGTTTGATGCGCGGCGGTGCGTTCAAGCCACGCACCAGCCCCTATACTTTCCAGGGTGCTGGGGTGGAAGGGCTGGGTATCTTCCGCAAGGCGGCTGACAAGTATGGCCTGCCTATCGTAACGGAGCTCATGGACGTGCGTCAGCTGGATACTTTCCTGAAGTATGGTGTTGAAGTGATCCAGATTGGTACGCGCAATATGCAGAATTTTGACCTGTTGAAGGAAGTAGGTAGAGTGAATGTCCCTGTCATCCTTAAGCGAGGCATGTCGGCTACCATTTCTGAATGGCTGATGGCGGCTGAATACATTGCTGCCGGCGGCAACCATAATATTATTTTCTGTGAACGCGGTATTCGTACTTTTGAAACCTATTACAGAAATGTGCTGGATGTAACGGCGATCCCGGTGCTTAAAAAAGAGACGCACTTGCCGGTAATTGTTGATCCATCTCACGCGGGCGGTAAAGCCTGGATGGTGGCGGCATTGTCGCGTGCTGCGGTAGCCGCCGGGGCCGATGGCTTGCTGATAGAAATGCACCCCAACCCGTGTGAGGCCTGGTGTGATGCTGATCAGGCATTGGATCCGCAAGAGCTGATTAAGTTGATGGGAGAGCTGCGCGGTATTGCGCAGGTGATTGGGCGTGAGATTGCCTAAATAACCAGGCTCACACGGCGAGAAAAGCCGTAATAAGGCGTCCCACTGGGTAATCAAGTGGACGCCTTTTTTATTTGTCCTTGGAAAGGCCGAAAGGCTCTACTCATGAGGTTTTGATAATGAAAATCATGAGGTGAGTTTCCAGATTTTTGCACTGTTGCAAGCAAGGCCCGGCGCGGAGAATGCGTATTACGCCGCAGAAATTTGAACCTCCAATTTAGATGTCTATGACGTAGAACTAAATCAAACTTTTAAGGAGATTGACCATGTGGACCAAGCCAGAAGTTACTGAAATGCGTTTCGGTTTTGAAGTCACCATGTATGTATGCAATCGTTAATCGATTACATTTTTGCAAAATAGCCAATCGCTAACTTGCAAATGGCCGGGTTGCCTTAGGTGGCCCAGTATAATCGTAGGGTGGCTTAACGGGTGTGTTGACCCGATTACCACCCTATAATTATTTTTTGATAGAGAGTTTTCATGCACATTCATGTTTTAGGCGCAGGAGCGGGCGGAGGTTTTCCTCAGTGGAATTGCAATTGCCAGAATTGTGATGGATTGAGAAAGGGCACTATCAAGGCCACAAAACGCACACAGTCTTCTATTTGTGTGAGCGCAGATGGTATTAACTGGGTATTGTTCAATGCATCGCCTGATGTGTTGCAGCAGATACAGGACTTTGCACCCTTGCAGCCAGGCCGTTCGATTCGCGATAGCGGTATTGTCGGCATCGTCTTGATTGATGCGCAGATCGACCATACCACAGGGTTGCTGATGTTGCGCGAAGGCACTGTCAAGCGCGAGATTTACTGTACCGATATGGTGTATCAGGATCTGACCACCGGTAATCCGTTATTTAATATTCTCGGACATTACTGTGGCATTAACCGCCATGATGTACCGATTGATGGCAAGACCGCATTTGAAATTCCGGGAGCTGCCAATTTGCGTTTCACCGCCGTAGCGCTAAAAAGTGCGGCGCCTCCGTATTCACCGCACCGCCATGATCCGCACCCCGGGGATACCATAGGTGTGCTGATTGAAGATACCAAAAACGGCAAAAAGGTCTTTTATGCCCCAGGTTTGGGCGAGATAGAACCGCATCTGCCGCCATTGTTTGAGCAGGCCGATTGCATCATGGTTGATGGTACTTTCTGGACCGATACAGAAATGATCGATATGGGCTTGATGACCAGAAAGGCCCGTGATATTGGCCACAATCCGCAATCCGGAGCGGGCGGCATGATAGATGTGTTGGATCGGTACCCCAGGGCACGCCGTGTGTTGATTCATATTAATAACACCAACCCGATTTTAAGAGAAGATTCAAGTGAGCGTGCCGAGCTGGATCGCCATGGCATAGAGGTCGCCTACGACGGCATGGATATCATCCTGTAACGGAGAAAGAAATGAACGCACCTAGTATCAGAAGCCCGTGGACGCGTGAAGAGTTTGAAGAGAAGCTGCGCGAAAAGGGCAAGGGCTATCATATTTACCATCCTTTCCATGTGATGATGTATGAAGGCAAACTGAGCAAAGCGCAGTTGCAATGCTGGGTGGCCAATCGTTTTTATTACCAGATTGCTATCCCGCAAAAAGATGCGGCGATTATGTCGAACTGCTCGGATAAGGAAATCCGCAAGGGCTGGATACAACGCATCATCGACCATGATGGCGATGATAAGAGCGTAGGAGGCATTGAAGCATGGATACAGCTGGGCCATGCCGTTGACCTGAGCCGCGAGGATGTTACTTCGCTGAAGTTTGTGAGCCCAGGTGTACGTTTTGCGGTTGATGCCTACATTAACTTTGCACGTCAACGCCCATGGCAAGAGTCGGTATGTTCTTCTCTGACGGAGCTTTTTGCCCCGCACATCCATCAGCAGCGCATCAGCTCCTGGCCAGGCATGTATCCCTGGATCAAGGAAGAGGGCCTGGTCTATTTCAAAAAGCGTCTCACGGAAGCCCGCCGCGATGTAGAACAAGGCTTGGCGGTAACGCTGGATTATTTCAGCCAGTCCCGTGAAATGCAGGAAAAGGCGCTCGACATACTCCAATTCAAGCTGGATGTACTATGGGTCATTGCTGACTCCATCATGCTCGCTTGTACAGATATAAAGGTTGAAAACCGTGACTACCTCCGTCAACCCCGCTGATATGCCATCTAATTCAAATGTCAGCTTTACTGATATTTATGCCCTCGCGCGTCATTACCGCTTTCAGTGGGAAGATGCGCAACAGTGCTATGTGCTGCTGTTCCCTGAAGGCATGGTCAAGCTCAATGGCGGCGCTGGCGAAGTGATTAAGCGTGTCGATGGCAGTAGAACTGTCGGCGATATTGTCCAAGAATTAGAAGCCACATTTCCAGGCGCGCCTGATTTGAAATCAGATGTGCTTGCCATGCTTGATCTGGCGCAGGAAAAGGCATGGATAGAAAAACGTAGCTAAACGATATGAATTGGAATCAACATGACCCAGACCATCAGTAATAATGGCGTCGCTGCCTCCAAGACTCATACCCAGCCATTATGGCTGCTGGCGGAGGTGACTTATCGCTGTCCGTTGCATTGCGCGTTTTGCTATAACCCAACGGATTACGATAGTTATACGAAAAATGAGCTAACCACGGAACAGTGGCTGCAGGTATTGCGTGACGCCCGCAAGCTTGGTGCTCTGCAACTCGGGCTGTCAGGCGGTGAGCCGTTGTTGCGTGACGACATTGAAGACCTGGTGGGTGAGGCTGGGCAACTCGGTTATTACAGCAACCTGATCACATCCGGCGTTGGCCTGACCGAAAAGCGTATTGCCGAATTCAAGCGCGGCGGGCTGGATCATATTCAGCTTTCCATGCACGACATTACCAAGGAGATTAACAACTTCATTACCGATACCAATACCTTCGAGCTCAAAAAGAAGGTGGCGGCAATGATCAAGGGCTATGGCTACCCCATGGTGCTCAATGTGGTAATCCACCGCTACAACATTGGCCATATTGCTGAAATCCTGGAAATGGCGGAAGCACTCGGTGCCGATTATGTGGAGCTGGCCAATACCCAGTATTACGGCTGGTCGCTGATTAACCGCAGCCAGTTAATGCCGACCAGGGAGCAGATTGATCACGCTGAAGCTGTGACCAATCGTTTCCGCGAGAAAATCGGCAATAAGATGAAAATCTATTTCGTGGTGCCTGATTATTTCTCCGACCGCCCCAAGAAGTGCATGAATGGCTGGGGTGAGGTCTTCATGATAGTCACGGCAGAAGGCACGGTGCTGCCTTGCCATTCCGCCCGGGTACTGCCAGGCATGACGTTCCCTAATGTTAAAGAGCATGGTCTGGAATGGGCCTGGAAAGATTCGCCGGCATTCAACAAATATCGTGGCGATAGCTGGATGAAAGAGCCATGCCGCACCTGTCCGGAAAAAGAGAAAGACCTGGGCGGCTGCCGGTGCCAGGCTTTCCTGCTTTCCGGTGATGCTGAAAGTGCAGATCCGGTATGCAGTCTTTCGCCTAATCACCACATCATCGAAAAAGCGATTGAGGATGCCAAGAATCCACAATTGCAGGCGCAGCCTATCGTCTTCCGTAACGACAGGAATTCACGCAAGATCGCAGCGGGTGAAGCCAAAGAACTGGTTAAGGAGTTTCACGCGCTGCCCTAGTACTCCCGTTAGCAGTCCGCATATAATGCAGTCACTCAAGCGCGCTAATATCTGGCGCGCTTTTTATTTGGTATCCATTCAAGTCAGATGAAGAAACCATCACCCATCGTCATTTCTGCTGTACTGGCAAGCCTGGCAGCGTTAGCGCCGTTTGCCATTGATACCTATCTGCCGGCTTTTCCTGTGCTGGAAAAAGCGCTGGGTGGGACAACACTTGAGCTGCAACAAAGCCTGACGGCTTATTTGCTGCCTTATGCCTTGATGACCTTATGGCATGGCGCGCTTTCTGATGCCATCGGTCGATTAGCCGCCATTCGCTGGGGCCTGGGAATTTTTGCCCTGGCATCCATAGGTTGTGCTTTTGCGCCTAATGTCGAAACATTGTGGTTTTTCCGTGCCGTGCAAGGTGCTTCAGCAGGGGCGGGCAATGTAGTCGCACGGGCCATGGTGCGCGATCTATTCGAGGGTGTTGCCGCACAGCGGGTCATGGCCCAGGTACAAATGATTTTTGGGCTGGCGCCCGCAATTGCTCCTATTATCGGAGGTCTGTTGCTGGGTATCCACTGGCAGACGATTTTTCTGTTTCTGTTTTTGTATGCAATAGCGACGCTCATTGCAGCACAAAAGCTGCTGCCGGAAACGGTACCTGTCGAGAAACGTGTGCCCCTGTCTGCGCATCAGGTGCTCAAGGGCTATAGGCAGGCATTCAGCGATATAGAGTTCGTCAAACTGGTAGTGGCTTTTGGCGCCAACTTTGCCGGTTTTTTTATATATGTGCTGTCCTCTCCGGTGTTTCTCATAGAGCATCTGGGCCTGAACGCACACCAGTTTGGCTATATGTTCATCCCTACGGTCTGCGGCATGGTGCTGGGCTCTTATCTGGCTCGACATGCCGCAGGGCGTTTTGATGAGCAGCATATCCTGCGCTTTGCCTATATATGGATGGCAAGTGCGGCGGTGTTGAATATTGCAGTCTGTTTGTGGCTACCCGCTAACCCATGGATCAATATTGCGCCCATAGCGTTCTATAACGTCGGCATGGCATTGGCGTTGCCTGTGATGTCAATTGCCGCACTGGATAGGCTGCCACGTTTGCGCGGTACGGCAGCTTCGGCGCAAGCCTTTATGCAGATGCTGCTTGCTACGGTGTCTGCGGGCTTGCTGATTCCGCTGATATGGCACAGTACTCTTGGGCTGGCGCTGGGTATGGCGGGCTATCTGTTATTAGGCTGGATCTGTGCAAAAAATAGCATGCTCTGGCATAAGCCGCAAACCGCCTGATCATGCCATAACCATGATTGGTATCCTTCTGGCAGCAGGTTTCTCGCGCAGGTTTGGAGAAAACAATAAACTGCTGCACCCATTGGCCGATGGACGACCCATGGGTTTAGCCGCTGCGCAGAATCTTATTCAGGCTATGCCAACCGCTATTGCTATAGTGCGGCCTGAAAATCATGTATTGGCAGAATTATTAATGGCGACTGGTCTGCAGGTTTTTAGCTGTGGAGCGCTTGAGCGGGAAATGGCGGACAGCCTTGCCGCCGCTGTACGATACTCTTCAGCCTTTGCAGCAGCAGATGAGGGATTGCTGATTGCCTTGGCAGACATGCCATTTATTCGTCCAGCAACAATTCTGGCTGTCGCAAATGCGCTAACGTCAGGTGCGCCCATCGTTGTCCCGACTTATCAAAGCCAGCGCGGACATCCGGTTGGTTTTGCAGCAAAATTCCGTGATGAACTGGAGAGCTTGCAAGGCGATGAGGGTGCGCGCTCGATACTCAAGCGCCATGCAAGCGAAGTTTACACGTTGGCGTGTGATGATCCGGGAATAGTGGCTGATATCGACACGCTGTCTGATCTGAAAGCCTGAACTCAGGCGGCGCAGGCTTTGCCGGCGAGGCTGTCAGTGCGCGGTGCACAGTGCACAGTCGGCAGATTGTGCTGCTGCGAGCCGTTGCTGCGTACGTACCTGGATCAGTTCCGCCAGGATAGCCACAGCAATTTCTGCAGGCGTACGGCTGCCGATGGGCAGGCCTACCGGCCCGCGTAAACGGGCGATTTCGCTTTCGCTGAGGTCGAACATGCGCATGCGCTCCCGACGTTTCTCCTGATTCTTGCGCGAACCCAGAGCGCCTACATAAAAGGCATCGCACCTGAGCGCTTCCAGCAGTGCCATGTCATCCAGTTTGGGGTCATGTGTCACAGCAATGATAGCCGTGTGTGCGTCAGGCTCAATCTCGAGCACCACATCGTCGGGCATACCATAAGCCCAGGTCACACCTGCCACATGCCACTCAGCGCGGAAATCCTCGCGCGGATCGCAGATCAGCACATCGAAATCCAGCACCTGTGCCATGCTCGCCAGTACGGCGCCCAACTGATTGGCGCCTATGATGAGCAAGCGCCACTTGGGCCCAAAATAGCTGTGGAACCAGTCGCCTTCAAGACTGGGAGAACTGCCGGGCAATGCCTCGGCCAGTTTGATCTCGCCTGTGCTGATGTGCAGCGAGCGCTTGATGAGCTTGCGCTGCACCATGCTGTCGACGATGGGCTGCAACTGGGTCGCATCCGTTAAAGGCTCGACGAAGATCAGCAAACGGCCGCCACATGGGATACCGAAACGCTGGGCTTCATCGCGGCTGACGCCGTATTCGATGAGCGAAGGCACTTGCGGTAAAGCGTTGTTACGGGCTTTGTCGGCCAGGTCGTCCTCTATGCAGCCGCCTGATACCGAGCCGGTCAGATGCCCATCATCGCGCACGACAAGCACCGCACCGGGCAGGCGCGGAGCAGAGCCCCAGGTCTGTACCACGGTGAACAGATGCGCATGGTGGCCGCTTTTCAGCCATTCAACGGCACGGCTCAGCACTTCCCAATCAAGCGAATTCATAAGTCTACCCAGCCTTTAGGCCGATGTGAGCTGATTGCCGATGGGCAGCGTGCGGATGCGCTTGCCCGTAGCAGCGAAAATGGCATTGGTCACGGCCGGGGCGATAGGCGGTACACCGGGCTCGCCGACGCCGCCCATCTTCTCGGTACTAGGCACAATATATACCTCGACCTTGGGCATCTCGTTCATGCGCAGTACCTGGTAGTCGTGGAAATTAGACTGCTGCACTTTGCCATCCTTGAAACTGATTTGGCTGTGCAGCGCGGCACCGAGGCCGAATGCGATCGCCGATTCCATTTGCGCGTTAAGCGATTCTGGATTGACAGCGAGGCCGCAGTCGATGGCGCAAACCACGCGATGTACCTTGACGGTGCCTTTGTCGACCGATACCTCGGCCACCTGCGCCACATAACTGCCGAACGATTCATGCACAGCCACACCGCGTGCAATACCGGCAGCAGATGGCGTGCCCCAGCCGGCCTTTTCGGCAGCCAGGTTGAGCGCGGCCAGATGGCGCGGATGCTCCTTGAGCAGGATCCGCCTATATTCAACCGGATCCTTGCCCGCGACATGTGCCAGCTCATCCACCAGGCTTTCCATGACAAAGCCGGAATGGCTGTGGCCGACCGAACGCCACCACAAAACCGGAACGCCCGGCTTGGGTGAATGTAGATGGACGTGGTGGTTGGCGATGCCCTTCAGATAGGCCGAATCGGCCACGCCTTCGACCGAGGTGGCATCCACGCCGTTCTTGATCTGAAAGGCTTCGAACGGCGTGCCTAGCATGATGGACTGGCCTACGGCGGTGTGTTCCCAGGCTACGGGCATGCCGCTGGCATCCAGGCCTATCTTGGCTTTGTGTAGATACATAGGCCGGTAATAGCCGCCGTGCACGTCATCTTCGCGGCTCCAGACGGTCTTCACGGTTGCATCAGCAGCCTTCGCCACTTGTACGGCTTCGGCAACGAAATCTGCCACAGGGTTGGCGCGACGGCCGAAACCGCCACCAAGAAAGACCGTATGTATCTTCACCTGCTCAGGTTTAATACCCAGTATCTTGGCGGCAGCCTGCTGGTCGGTACCCTGCATCTGTGTGCCGGTCCAGATTTCACAGCCATCCTTGTCGATGCGCACGGCGCAGTTGAGCGGCTCCATGGGCGAGTGCGCCAGATAGGGTACGGAATACTCGGCCTCTATGGTCTTGGCGGCCTTGGTTAGAGCAGCTTTGCTGTCGCCGGCTTTGGCCGCAGTCAGGCCCTCGGTTGCGGCGAGTTTGCGGAACTCTTCAAGCAGCGCCTGGGAATCCAGCTTGGCATTAGGCCCCAGTTCCCAGTCGACCTTGAGTGCATCACGCCCTTGCTTGGCTGCCCAGTAATTGTCGGCAATCACGGCGACGCCGGATGGTACCTGCACCACGTTGTGCACACCTTTGATTTGCTGAGTAGCGCTCGCGTCGAAAGATTTGACGCTGCCGCCAAATACAGGCGGACGTGCCACGACTGCAGTTAAGAGGCCGTCGAAATGGATGTCCTGGCCGAAGATAGCAGTACCATTGATCTTTTCAGGGCCGTCGAGGCGCTTCGTCGCTTTGCCGATAATTTTCCAGTCTTGAGGCTCTTTCAGCGTGATGGACTTGGGAGCCTCCAGCTTGGCGG
Source organism: Methylophilaceae bacterium (assembly GCA_039933015.1). GTDB lineage: Bacteria > Pseudomonadota > Gammaproteobacteria > Burkholderiales > Methylophilaceae > JBDTOX01. The sequence continues at coordinate 49,010 of JBDTOX010000087.1, read as the reverse complement.
CGGCTTCGGCGAGTTCGCCGTAGCTGAGTTTTTTATCGCCGCTGAGGGCGTAGCCATTCTCTGTCTTGATAGTCGAAGGTGCTACGCCCCATTGCCGGGCTGCGGCATTGACGAGCAAGGCGCGTGTCAGCGCGCCGACTTGGCGGTAGCGGTCAAATTCTGACCACGTCGTAGAAGACCCCCCCGTTATCTGCAGGCCGTAAGCCGTGTGGGCATATTGCGGCGCGGCTGGGGCATGCTCGACCTTTATCTTGCTCCAGTCGGCATCGAGCTCCTCGGCGATCAGCATGGGTAGCGTGGTCCAGATGCTTTGCCCCATCTCGCTGTGCGCCAGTAGTACCGTAATCGTGTTATCCGTGTCTATGCGCAGAAAGGCGTTGGGCGCGGGCAGTTTTGCTTCACCGCCAGCAGGAGATTTTTCTGCGCCCGGCAACAGAAAGCGCTTGGCATACGGAATAGTGAAAGCAATCACGAGCCCGCCAGCGACCACGGCTGTGGCTTGCATGAATTTACGTCTTGAGATGTTCAAAGGGGCATTCATCGCGTGGGCTCCTAAGCTAGCTTGTTTGCAGCTTCGTGAATGGCAGCGCGGATGCGCTGGTAGGTACCACAACGGCAGATATTGCCGCTCATGGCAGTATCAATATCGGTATCGGTCGGTTTTTTATTAATTGCAAGTAAGGCGGTGGCCGCCATGATCTGGCCTGACTGACAGTAGCCGCATTGCACGACATCAATCTCGCTCCAGGCGGCCTGCACAGCCTGGCCGACTTTATCGTTGCTGATATGTTCTATGGTGGTGATTCTCTTGCCGACTGCCGCAGAGATAGGCGTAACACAGGAGCGAATTGCCTGCCCATCCAGATGCACGGTACAGGCGCCGCATTGCGCTATGCCACAGCCGAATTTGGTACCCGTTAAATGGGCTACATCGCGCAAGGCCCATAAGATAGGCATGTCTTCGGGGGCATCCAGCTGCTCAATTTTACCGTTGATGTTCAAAGTCACCATGACGCTTCCCTCACTGTTGTTTTTAAGGGTAAAACTAATTAACTGTCTAAGTATGCAGGAGAACATACATGGCAATAAATGGAAATGATGTTATTTTAGAATTCCACATTCTGGAATAATGCCACTGCCATTAGCGTAAAGTTCTGCGAGGAGCCTTTTAAATGCTTAATCGATTGGAAATGATGCGTATCTTCTGCGCGGCGGCCGAAGCCAGCAGCTTCAAGGAGGCGGCAGCCCACCTGGGTGTGTCTCCACAAGCGGTAACCCGTGCAGTAAAAGAGTTGGAGCAAAAAGTAGGGGAGCCGCTGTTTTATCGCAATACGCGCCAAATGCGCATTACAGATTTTGGAGAGCAACTTGCTAACCGCGCACGGGATAAGATTGCAGGCATTGATGACCTGTTCAAATTTAGCGACAAACAGCCCGATGCCGATATAGCAGGGATAGTGCGCATTACGGCGCCCACTGTTATCGGGCGACGTTTCTTGCTGCCCATACTCAACAAAATTGCAGTTGAGCATCCACATGTTATTCTGGATTTAAGATTATCCGACACGATCACCAATGTGGTTGAGCAACAAATTGATATCGGTGTAAGAGTAGGTTTTTTGCGGGATAGCAGCTTTGTAGCCCGAGCAACCTCAAAAATATCATTTTTTGTAGTGGCGTCCCCTGGGCTTATTGCCCGTGTAGGGAATCCAGCCAGCACAAAAGCTTTATTAGAGCTCCCAGCTGTTGCCCTTATTGATAAAAGTACGGGCAAGCACTGGCCGTGGTACTTTTTAGATGATCAACAATTCGTGCCACGCGCGACTGCATTTATTACAGATGATGCTGAGACCGAACTTAATCTTGTTTTGAATGGTATCGGGTTTGGGCAAATAGCCGATTGCCTGGCCCTCCCATACATGCGTGCCGGGAGATTGGTCAGGGTGCTGGAGGAGCACACTCCGCCGCCATGGGATTTATATGTATACCGGCCACAACGCGGGCCTGTGCCAGCGCGTATCAGAATAGTCTACGATCAAATGCTGGTAGCACTTTCAGACCCCAGCTTTTTCCTTTCCGTCGCGGCAATGGAATCCCCTGCGATGTAGCTCTGGACCTGAGTTTCGGAATAAAAAGTCTTAGGCAATAGCCGTGGATAACACTGTTACCCCAATTTGTTGCGATGCCTGTAGGAGAAATGGACGCTAATCTACGGTCCTGTGACAGTAAGAATTCCCTCAGCATTAAAAGGGCTCTTGATCTCGACATTGGCGACTTTGATCCCCACGCTGTTGACATGCTCATGTCCCTTCCATCGCGGCATTGTATTCGCCACGGCGCGCAGCCTGGTTGCACTTGGCGCGATGGTACAAAGCCTGCTGTGCCGCCAGTACGTTGGCTTCCTGGCCTTGCCAAATTTCCAAAGCCGGTTGCTGGATGGCGCGAGCAAACGAAAACGCCAACGCCCAAGGCAATCGTGACTTGAATCTGACATGCATGGCATTCAAATGGGCCGAGGCCAGTGTAGCGGATTGGCCGCCCGACAAGAACGCAATCCCCGGAACGGCAGCGGGGACGGCGTGCAACAGGCACCTCACCGTGGCGTCGGCCACCTCGTCCACTGTTGCTTGTTTGGGGCAGGTCAATCCCGGAAGCACCATGTTGGGCTTCAGAATAATGCCCTCCAGCATCCCCCGTTGTGTGTAAAGCTCGTTGAACAGCGTACGCAGGACTTCTTCCGTAACCTCACTGCATCGCTCCAGGGTATGCGCACCGTCCATGAGCACTTCTGGTTCGACGATGGGGACCAGACCGGCTTCCTGGCACAACACGGCATAGCGAGCCAATGCCTGTGCGTTGGCCTCGATGCAACCCCGGCTGGGAATGCCATCGCCCACGGTAATCACCGCGCGCCACTTGGCAAAACGGGCACCCATTTGGGCGTATTCCGCCAAACGATCGCGTAATTCGTCCAGGCCTTCAGTTATTTTTTCTGTGGGATGCCCCGCCATGTCCTTGGCACCGATGTCAACTTTAATGCCGGGAATAATGCCCGCATCGGTGATGACCTTAACCAAGGGCGTGCCATCCAGCTGCTGCTGGCGGATCGTTTCGTCGTAGAGGATCACACCACTGATGTACGCGCCAAGACCGGGCGTGGTTACAATCAACTCCCGCCAGGCGCGCCGTGTCTCCTCCGTCTGTGGAATCCCCAACCTGGCAAAGTGTTTGTTGCAGGTGGGATTACTTTCATCTATCGCCAGCAGGCCCTTGTCGTCGGCGACCAGCGTCCTCGCGGTGTCTATAAGTGCTTGTGTGTTCATTTGGGGTTGCTCCACTTCTAATTGTGAATCTCCGGCATCTCTTCACCATGTGTGACAATGTAGTTTTGACGTGTATCAAATATGGACCCACCTAATGCATGCAAGGCATCATCTAGCGGAGGGGTCTGCCCGATAGAGGTCAAGAAAATTCATCTATCCAAAGTGAGAATCACTGTTTGCGAGCAAGTTCCGCAATGTCGCGTTTATAGAAAAAAGCTCCATGCCCGGATGCATTTAACAAAAAGCCCGCAAATGCGGGCATGGTAATTTGCTACTTATGATGTTAAAAATCGCAGCTTATGGTGTAGCCTACAGAAGGACCATAAAAAAACCCCTGAAGATTTTCAGGGGTTTTTTTGATTTTTAACTGAATTGACACAGTTACGCAACAGATGGGTAATAGCGACGGGTAATCAAAAAGGAGGTGTAGGTCTCTTTTTTAATTAGACGCTGTAAATACTACTCAATCAGTAGCGCGCGCTTGTCTTTGATTTTGCTATATTCCTCAGCCTCAGGCAGGGCGTCTTTCCTGGAAGTAATGGTTGGCCAAAGTTCCGCCAGGCGGGCATTCAGCTCAATATATTCATTTTGATCCTCAGGCACGTCATCTTCGGCGAAAATGGCTTCTACCGGACACTCGGCTACGCACAATGTGCAGTCGATACATTCGTCAGGATTGATAGCGAGAAAATTAGGTCCTTCGACAAAGCAATCTACCGGGCAAACGTCTACGCAGTCGGTGTATTTGCATTTGATGCAGCTTTCAGTCACAACATAAGTCATTTTTTGATCCTCTTAGTGCCTTGCTTGAGTTAATGCTGAACAAAGCCAAAACATTATTTTAATGGATTTTGATGCTTTGTTAAAAGTTTAACTTTGAATCATCCCTGCACCTACCGTATTGTTGGTAGCTTCGTCAATAATAACGAATGCTCCGGTAGCGCGATTGACGGTGTAAGGGTCTACCATTATCGGTTGTGCGAGTTTGAAACTGATGCGCGCAATATCGTTCATTGCCAGGCTCTGGGCGGGCAAGTTTTCCAAAGTATTCACATCGATCTTGTAAGCAATCTCGCCGACCTTGGCTTTGGATTCACGTGTGGTGTGGCGCACGATGTAAGTGCGGGCTGGTGAGAGCGGAGTTTCCGATAGCCAGCATACCATTGCTTCAATTTGCTTTACGGCTGCAGGAGCTTGATTGGTTTTGACTATCATGTCGCCACGTGAAGTATCGATCTCATCCTCAAGCAACAGCGTGATCGATTGCTCGGTAATCGCGCGTTGCAAGGACTGATCGCCCAGGAGTATGGATTTAACGCGGGAATTCAGGCCAGAAGGCAACACGGTGACGGCATCGCCGACCGCAACTTCACCAGATTCGATGCGGCCCATAAAACCGCGGAAGTCATGCAGTTCGGGATCATCCGAGGCGTGCGGGCGGCAGACGAACTGGACGGGAAAGCGGAAAGGCTCGGTATGCTCGGAGTGGGCGGGCGGCGCAGTTTCCAGCATCTCTAGCATGGTAGGTCCGCTGTACCAGGGCATGGAGTCGCCACGGTCAACCAGCATATCGCCATTCAGTGCCGACATCGGGATAAATTTAATATCGTGGTCATCGCGCTGCAAGCCTATCTGCTCGGCAAAAGCCAGATAATCCGCGCAAATTTTGTCATAAACAGCTTGGTCATAGTTAACCAGGTCCATCTTATTCACGGCTACCACAATGTGAGAAATACCAACCAGATGGGCCAGGAATGAGTGGCGGCGCGTTTGCGTCAGCACACCCCTGCGTGCATCAATCAGGATAATGGCCAGATTGGCCGTGGATGCCGCTGTCACCATGTTGCGCGTGTACTGTTCATGCCCCGGCGCATCGGCAATGATGTATTTGCGCGTGCCGGTGGAGAAGTAGCGGTACGCCACATCAATAGTAATGCCTTGCTCACGTTCGGCTTGCAGGCCATCGGTCAGCAGCGATAAATCGACTGCTTCCAGGCCGCGCTTTTTGGATGTGCGCTCCATCTGGGTTAACGTGTCGACCAGAATGGTTTTGGTATCGAACAACAGACGCCCGATCAGCGTGCTTTTTCCATCATCCACGCTGCCGCAAGTCATGAAGCGCAGCAGGCTATCATTAAATTCCGGGTGGTTTTCTATTTTGGACATTATGAGTACTCAGTTCCTGGTAGTAAGAGCAGGCTAGAAGTAGCCTTCCTTTTTGCGTTGCTCCATGGATGCATCAGAGGTCTGGTCATCCAGGCGTGTTGCACCGCGCTCGGTAATGGTAGTGGTGGCCGTTTCAATAACGATTTTGGTTACCGTATCAGCATCACTTTCGACTGGGGCGGTACACGTGATATCGCCCACAGTACGGAAGCGCACCAGCAAATCTTCTATAAGCTCGCCAGGTTTGGCTGGCGTGACGTGTGTAACCGGAACAATCGAACCGCCACGGCGTACGATAGGCCTGGTATGGGCGAAATAAATGCTCGGCAACCCCAGCTGTTCACGCTCGATGTACTGCCAGACATCCATCTCGGTCCAATTGGAGATAGGGAAGGCGCGAATATTTTCGCCCTTGTGCGAGCGCGCATTGTAAATATTCCACAGCTCCGGGCGCTGGTTTTTCGGGTCCCATTGGCCGAATTCATCGCGGAAACTCATGATGCGTTCCTTGGCGCGCGCTTTTTCTTCGTCGCGGCGTGCACCGCCTATGCAGCAGTCAAAGCCAAACTCTTCAATGGCTTCCAGCAGGGTTACCGATTGATGCTTGTTGCGTGACTCATCGGCTGACTTGAGCACCACGCTGCCGCGCTTCATGGAGTCTTCCACCGAGCGCACGATCAGGCGCTCGCCTAGTTCCGCAGCGCGCTGATCGCGGAAATCGATGACTTCCTGATAATTGTGCCCGGTATCAATGTGCATGAGAGGGAAAGGGAAGCGGCCAGGGCGAAAGGCTTTTTCTGCCAGGCGCAGAATACACAGCGAGTCCTTGCCGCCGGAGAATAGCAATACCGGATTCGAGCACTGCCCGGCAACTTCGCGCAAGATATGGATTGCCTCCGATTCGAGCCAGTCGAGGTGGGAGAGGGTTTGTTTGGTCAAAGTGGTCATCGTGGTTCTAAATTATAAAGTGCTAACTGTAAAAATTACTTTTTAACGTGCAGGCCGCATTCCTTGCTGGTTGGGTCTTCCCACCACCAGCGCCCGGCACGTACGTCTTCCCCTATTGCCACAGCACGTGTACAGGGTGCGCAACCAATACTGGGGTAGAACTGGTCATGCAGTTTGTTGTAGGGCACTTCATGCATGCGTATGTAAGCCCAGGTTTCCTCTTCCGACCAATCGCTGAGCGGGTTGAATTTTTCCAGGCGATTGCTTTGATCAAATTGCCGCACAGGCAGATCGGCACGGGTGGCAGATTGTTGCGCGCGCATGCCGGTAATCCAGGCTTTTTTACCGCTTAGCGCACGGCCCAGCGGTTCCACCTTGCGCATGTGGCAGCAGGCTTTACGCAGATCAATGGATTCGTAAAATGCATTGATGCCATTGGTGCGTACATAGGATTCAACGGTTTCCGCACGCGGGAAGAGAATCTTCAGCCTGGTATTGTAGGTGTGCTCAAGTTCGGCCATCAGGTCATAAGTTTCAACAGGCAGGCGCCCGGTATCCAGGGAGAAAATCTCGATAGGCAAGTGCTCGCGCAGGATAATGTCGGTGAGCACCATATCCTCGGCGCCCATGCTGTTGGCAAAGCTAACTTCGCCCTGACGGCCAAATTCGTTGACGGCGTTTTTCAGCAGATCAGCAACTACTGCACGTTTTGCTGTGACCGATGCACGCAGGGCATCAGTCAGTTCCGGGCACGTTGCCGGGTTGCTGGCAGTTGGGCGCAGCATGGAAATTTCGCCGCTCATAACATGCCTCGATCGAGGCGCCGCCATACGGGTTGTGTGATATCTACCGCGCCCTGATAGGGTTGAGAGAAATCTTTAAGGCTGGCCAGTGCCTCCTCGGCGGAGCGATCGGCGCGAATCAAAAAGCTATCAAAGCCGCTACGCTTGAGGAAAAACAGCTGGTCGCGCAGCACATCACCAACTGCGCGCAATTCATTCTTGTAGCCATAACGTGTGCGCAACCAATTGCCGATAGTGAAAATACGCCCATCGGCACAGCGCTCAACGTTGACAGCGATCAGTGGAAAGACGTTAAGATCGGGCACATTTTCCACGAGCGACTCAATCAACTCGTGCGTAGCCAGCCATACCCCAAGTTCACCTTGAGCCAAGCGCTCGGCCAGCTCGGCCTTGCGTGCAATCCAGACTGATAAGGGCACCAAAACTTTGCCGTTTTGTGGGATCTGGGTAGTAGCAATTTGTTCAGGCGTAACGCTGGCTTCGCCTGTCAATTTGAATAGAACAACTTTACCAGCCTGCTTGCGAACGGCCTCTTCAGTAGCAGGCAGGTTGACCAGCGTCCACTCGTTGGTGGCTATAGCATTATTGCGTATGAGGTTGGAATTAGGCATTCACGACTTCCTTGTCCGTTGCTTTTTCATAAACATGCGCTTTGAACGGTGCTACGCCAATACGGCGGACTGTATCAATGAAGCGTTCTTCAGGCGTGCGCTCTGCAATGTAAACATCAATCAGACGTTGTATTACACCAGGCATTTCCTCAGCCGCGAAGGACGGCCCAATTACTGTGCCAAGGCTGGTGTCGTTGCCCTGTTTACCGCCTATGCTCACCTGATACCACTCTGAACCATCCTTATCTACGCCCAGAATGCCGATGTGGCCTACATGGTGATGCCCGCAGGCGTTCATGCAGCCTGAAATATTGAGTTCCAGATCACCGATGTCGTGTAAATAATCAAGATTGTCGAACTGCATTTGAATGGCTTCAGCAATCGGAATGCTCTTGGCATTGGCCAGTGAGCAGAAATCGCCGCCTGGGCAGCAGATGATGTCGGTCAGTAGTCCGATATTGGGTGTTGCCAAGCGATGCTTGCGCGCGGTTTCCCATACGGCAAACAAATCACTTAATTTGACATCCGCCAGTATCAGGTTCTGTTCGTGCGACACACGCAGTTCGCCAAAACTGTATTGGTCTGCCAGATCGGCAACCACGTGCATTTGCTCAGATGTCGCGTCACCCGGAGCTTTGCCATGCGGTTTCAGCGACAGGGTTACGGCGCGATAGCCTGGTTTTTTGTGCGGATGCAGGCTGCGCATGGCCCATGCGGCAAATGCGGGGTTACTGGCGATGGCAATGTCAAACGAAGCATCATGTGCGTGCAGATTATCGTATGGCATTTCTGCAAAATATTGGGAAACACGTGCCAATTCTGTTTCGGAAATCGTATTGGGGCTGTCTTTCAGGTGCGCCCATTCGGCTTCAACCTGACGGCGGAATTCATCAATGCCCAAGGCTTTGACCAGAATTTTAATGCGCGCTTTGAATGAGTTGTCGCGGCGTCCGTGCATGTTGTAGACGCGAATAATCGCTTCGCAATAAGTCAGTACGTGCTGCCATTCCAGATGTTCACGAATGACCGACCCCAGAATAGGCGTGCGTCCCAAGCCGCCACCTACCCATACCTTGATGGCAACCTGGTCGGCTTCATCGCGATAAAATTCCAAGCCTATATCGTGCACCTGCACTACAGCACGGTCAGATTTTGTACCGGACACTGCAATTTTGAATTTGCGCGGCAACAGCGCAAACTCAGGGTGGAATGTGCTCCATTGCCGTGTAATTTCTGCAATTGCGCGTGGGTCAACCAACTCATCTGGCGCCACGCCAGCGAATTGATCGGTAGTAATGTTACGTACACAGTTACCAGAAGTCTGGATGGCGTGCATTTGTACCGAGGCTAGTTCAGCCAGAATATCAGGGGTATCTTCCAGCTTAGGCCAGTTTAACTGCATGTTGGTGCGCGTGCTGAAATGCCCATAGCCACGATCATAGCGCTTGGCGATGTCTCCCAGCTTACGTAATTGGGTTGAGGACAACGTTCCATATGGTACGGCGATCCGTAACATGGGCGCGTGGCGCTGAATATAAAGGCCGTTTTGCAAGCGCAAGGGGCGGAATTCATCTTCGGATAATTCGCCTGCCAGATAACGACGCACTTGGTCGCGATACTGCACCACGCGTTCGTTAACAATGGTTTGATCTATTTGGTCGTATTTATACATAGTTTAATAAATGGCTTAACTCTAAGCTGAAACAAATTTCAAACCGATTAGCATCAATATGGATGCCAAAACCGGACGTAATATTTTTTCGGGGATTCTTGCCCCTAAATGACTGCCGATCCAGATGCCGGGCAAAGACCCAATCAGCAAGCTGCCCAGCAATACAAAATTTACATTGCCTAACGCCCAGTGGCCTATGCCCCCAATCGCTGTCAAGGGGATAGCATGCGCCAAGTCCGTGCCTACTACTCTAAGCGTACTCATCTTGGGATACAAAAACAAAATGGCAACAGTACCCAGCGCGCCAGCTCCCACGGATGAGAGTGTGACGAGTATGCCCAAGACCGCGCCAGTGAGAATAATTGCCGGAATTTGCATTTGTTGAAAACGCCCGGTACTTACTGCGCCATCTTCTACTACACGTACGGTATTTCGCATCCAGTAGCTGCGCACCAGCAAAGCACACGCCGTTAATATCAAGGCCACGCCTAGCGAATAAGTAATAAGTCCGGTAGTTTCCTTGCCTATTGATGCCAGGTGCTTGATTACAAAAAGTGTAATGACGGCAAACGGCAAACTGCCTGAGGCCAGCAGCCTTACCACTTTCCAATCTACCGAGCCATGCGTGCCATGATGCACCCAAACACCGCCAGTTTTGGTGATCGCGGCAAACAGCAAATCCGTACCCACAGCCACGGCAGGGTGAAAATTAAATAAAAATACCAGCAATGGCGTCATCAGTGAGCCACCGCCAACGCCGGTAACTCCTACCAGCATGCCAACGGCAAAGCCAGATAATATATACCCAAAATCCATAATGCCCAGTTCTCTGGTGTAAGCAGAGTTTTTAAGTTAAGGGAGCATTATAGCGGCTGGCTAATTCGACATTAATACTGTGTTATTCTATGAATATTCTTTTTGGTTATAAGCTACCGTTTAAAACTACTAATAGGGCTTGAGCGATGAAATTTCATCAATTGCGTTATGTGCATGAAGTCGCGCGACAGAACTTGAATATCTCTCAAGCTGCTGAGATCTTGCATACCTCGCAACCAGGAGTAAGCAAACAAATCCAGTTGCTGGAGGAAGAGCTGAACCTGCAAATTTTCCAACGCAACGGCAAGCGACTTACGGGAGTAACCGAGCCGGGCAGAATTATACTGGACTTGGCTGAGCGCGTCATGCGCGAGATGGAGAATATCAAGCGTGTAGGCGAAGAGTTTACCCATGAGTCGACTGGTGCGTTGATCGTAGCCACGACGCATACCCAAGCCCGTTATCGTTTACCGGCGGCGGTCAAAGCGTTTATGGAGCAGTTTCCTGAAGTGCGGCTTACTATCCATCAAGGTAACCCCACCCAGGTGGCCGAGCAGGTAGCGAATGGCGAAGCCGATATCGGCATAGCAACAGAAGCTATTAGTAATTATGAGAAGCTGGTTTGTCTGCCCTGCTATCAGTGGAATCGCTGTGTTGTCACGCCGCATGGGCACCCGTTGCTTAACGATTTGCCACTGACTCTGGAAAAAGTCGCGCGCTATCCTTTGATTACTTATGACTTTGCTTTTACTGGCGGTTCATTGGTTAGTCGGGTGTTTGGTAAAGAGGGCTTGGAGCCCAATGTGGTACTTACTGCAATTGATGCGGACGTCATTAAAACTTACGTAAGCCTTGGTCTGGGCATCGGCTTGCTGGCTAATATGGCTTACGATAAAGAGCGTGATATTAATCTGGCCATGCTGGATGTTAGCCATTTATTTCCACCCAGTACGACCTACCTTGGCATACGGCGTGATGCCTACCTGCGTGGTTATGCATATAGATTTATCCAGTTGCTGGCGCCGCACTTTGACCGTAAGGCAGTGAATGCGGCGCTAAAAGACAAGTAAGTTGGTTTTTGGGCTGCCTGTGGAAGGCTTCGGCCATGATGCTGAGCATGGTCATTGGCATTGGAGGAGGGCGTGCTTTGTTGACGCCTATGCTTTGTACGCATGCCGTCATTTGGGCGGGAGATTAAGCGTCCAGGAGATTGTGGCTGAGATAATCTGCCATAAAGTTTTTTTAAGGGTGTAAGCGAGTAGAGGCGCGTATTGTATGATAATTTGGTAGAGCTACCTTTTACCTCGGGGATACCAGGGTGATAAATTACCGCAGCACACTGTTATTTATGCTTAGCTTGCCATTTGCGCAGTTAGCATTTGCTGCGAGCGCGATGCCAGCAATTGATCCCCATACGGCAGTTTATGAAGTGCCAGTGGAACCAGGCATAAGCTATGAGGACGTAGTGGATAGTCTGAAAGTGACGGCTGAAGGCAAAAACTTCGTCAATCCGGCTAACTTCCCCATTGGGGAACACATGAAACAGCGCGGCCAGGCTCCTGAAGGTCCGCTAGAGGTACGCGCCTACTGCAACCTTGGCCTGGGTGCCGAGATCATGCTGGATCATCCTGAATTTGTGGTGTTCGCACCTTGCCGCATAGCTATCTACCAAAAGCAGGGCAGGTTATATCTTGGTCTGGACCGTCCAACTTTCGATCTTAAAAGCATTAAGCATCCAACAGTGCGTGCGCAAAAAGCCGCCCAGGCGCTGGAAGATGCCCTGATTGAAATTATTGAGAAAGCGCGCAGGGGGGATATCTAAATATGGCAACCTGTAACATTTTTTATTAAAACTCAGCAGGAATTATTCATGACCGAACCACTCCTGATTGCCAAAGCCGGCAAAACCGACCTTTCCATTCTGCCCCGCATGGCGAATCGCCACGGCCTTATTGCTGGCGCTACCGGTACAGGCAAGACAGTCACATTGCAGAGCATGGCCGAGCGATTTTCTCGTGCTGGCGTACCAGTCTTCATGGCTGATGTAAAAGGAGATCTCTCGGGCATGAGCCACGCAGGTGGCGGTAACGCAAAAATAGAGAGTCGGATCCAGGAACTCAAGCTGGATACTTTTAACTATGCGGCATGCCCGGTGACTTTCTGGGACGTGTTCGGCACTAAAGGCCATCCGGTACGTACCACTGTGGCAGAAATGGGACCGCTGCTGCTCACGCGCCTGTTAAATCTTAATGAAGTACAAGGCGGCGTACTGACGGCGATTTTCAAGATTGCTGATGACAAAGGCTGGTTGCTGCTGGATATCAAGGATCTGCGCACCATGCTGCAGCATGCCAGTGAACATGCTGCAGAATATGTGGCTGAATACGGCAACATGTCTACAGCCAGTGTCGGCGCGGTGCAGCGCTCATTGCTGCAACTCGAACAAGAGGGGGCTGCCAAGCTTTTTGGCGAGCCGGCGCTGAATCTGGATGACCTCATGCAAACCGATAACAAGGGGCAGGGCGTTATTAATATTCTTGCGGCAGACACACTCTATAACTCGCCTCGCGTCTACGCTACGCTTCTGCTGTGGCTACTGTCGGAGTTGTTTGAGAAGTTACCGGAAGTGGGCGACCTGGATAAACCCAAGCTGGTATTTTTCTTCGACGAAGCGCATTTGCTGTTTAACGATGCGCCTAATGCCTTGCTGGATAAAATCGAGCAAGTTGTGCGTCTGATCCGCTCCAAAGGGGTGGGCATATATTTCGTCAGCCAGAATCCGCTAGATATCCCGGATATTGTGTTGGGCCAGCTTGGCAACCGTGTCCAGCATGCCTTGCGCGCCTTTACCCCGCGTGACCAGAAAGCCGTTAAAGCCGCTGCAGAAACTTTTCGTGCCAATCCCCAAGTGAATGTTGCAACTGCCATTAGCGAGTTGGGTGTTGGCGAAGCACTGGTTTCATTTCTGGATGAACAAGGCCGGCCGACACCAGTGGAACGTGCTTTCATCTGCCCTCCAGGCAGCCGCATCGGGCCCGCTACCGATGCCGAGCGCAGTCAGGCCATCCGGGATTCAGTTTTATATGGACATTACGAAAATGCCATAGATCGGGAATCTGCCTATGAAATCCTCAAAGGCCGCGCTGCCCAATCTGCAGAAGCAGCAACAGAAGGAAATAGTTTCGACTGGGGCGGATTATTGGGCGGTAGCAACAGTGAAGGCCCGGCTACACGTAAGCCAGCTGGACGTCAGCCACAAAGCATGTGGGAGGCTGCTGCCAAAAGTGCGGCACGTACCATAGGCTCAGAGCTTGGCCGCCAGGTTATTCGCGGGGTGTTGGGATCTATTCTGGGCGGCAAGCGCAGATAGAAAGTACCGGCTTCACTACCTGCTGTCCTCAGGCACGTTCGACTTGCTGCCTAATGGGCTAACCATGGAGTGGTCATGAGGCGGTGAAGTATCTCCAGGCCGTTTTATGAAGCCGTGCCTGTGCGGAAGCCTGAAGAAAACAGGCACTCGATTTCCATAGACAATTTCCACGGACTCTTTTTGCCCGCACGCCACGCGCATGAGGCTGGTTTTAGCGCTAAGCACCTCTGGTTCGGGAGAGAATGTGTTGACCTCGCGTTCAAGGTTGCGTTTTGCTTCCTGGCATTCGTAAGAATTAGCCAGATCAGCGCTTGAGCCAGCTTCAGTCCTCGCCATCACAGAGTTTTGAGCCATCTCTTTTTTGGCCATAACTACCCATTGCTTTTGTTCTGCTGTTGCTGCGAGCGCTGCGGCACGAATGAAATTATTCTCGGCAATTGCAGACTTAACTGCGGCATCCAGTTGGCGTTTCAATGCTAAATTCTCAGCATCGTAGGGCGGCAAGGTTTGCCGGTTGACAGGCAGCTTGGCTCGAATATCCGTTAAGCTCTGGATGTTGCCGGAGCGGCAGGGCGCATCAGTGTAAGTGGTTTTGTTCTTTTCGTTGGTGCACTTGTATATTTCCGCATTCGCCAGGCTCGCTGAAAATACAAACAGAAGAACAGCCCCTATAATGGCAAATATAGACCGTCTTCCATGAAAATGGACGCGTGCAGTGGGCAATTTTTTACGTTTATCCATATATCAAAAAGACAATTATTTCGTTAGACAATTCATTCCCTTATGCAACGAATTACCCATCCTGGCCAGTCTGAACAGACTATCAATAAGTCCCGCTTTATTGCAGTGGCAGAATACTGTGCAGACGAACGGGCCGTAAGTTTGTGCCTGAGGCGACTGGCCAGTGCACATCAAAGCGCACACCATCTCGCCTATGCCTTTCGGGTCAAAACGGAGCAGGGCGTAGTCCAGCGCTTTCACGATGCTGGCGAGCCTTCAGGCACTGCGGGCAAACCTATTCTGCAGTTCATAGAAGGCCGCGACCTTATTAATGTATGCGTGGGGGTGATTCGTTACTACGGCGGCATTAACCTCGGCACCGGCGGTTTGGCACGCGCCTATGGCGGTACCGCCAAAATGGCGCTGGAAGCCGCTTGCATAGTGCCTTTTGTGGAAATGTGTCAGCTTCGAGTGGTGCTGGACTATAAGAGCCTGGATGGATTTATGCGTGAGCTAGCCAAGCTGAATGGTGAAATGCTGGATAAGGCTTTTGGTGAGCGTGTTGAGGTATTTGTATCCGTGCCGACAAGTGAAGCGTTGGCCTTGCAACAACGTTATGGTCAGTGAGCCCGGCCCTCATTTTACCTATGAGATTGCTAGCCCTGACCCACCTGAAAGTGGGTTAGGGCTACAGTAGCGGTAGCGGGGGCAAGGCTGAATGCCCCGGCAGGGGCGTTCATGCACTTCAAGCCATCAATGCTGCGCTGTGATAGCCTAACTCTGTTGGAATCTCCCCGCCTTTTTTTAGCCGTACTGCGCAATATTTTACTTCCGCAATCTTGGCAAAAGGATCCAGCGCCGGGTTGGTAAGCAAATTGGCAGCCGCTTCGTAATAGCAGAAGGCAATAAACACGGAACCGCGCGGAATACCATCATCGGCTCGGGCGCTTAACGAGACTTGGCCGCGCCGCGATTCCACAGTCAGGATGTCGCCGGCCTTTGCATCAAGCGCATCCAGATCCAGCGGATGAATGCTGACGGTAGGTGCAGGCTCAATGGCGTCGAGCACGCTGGCGCGACGCGTCATGCTGCCGGTGTGCCAGTGTTCCAGCATGCGGCCGGTAATCAGCACCATCGGGAATTCTGTATCCGGGCGTTCGGCGGCGGGGATGATGTCTGCGGGAACAAGTTTGGCTCGGCCATTGGGGCGTGGGAAAACATCTTCAAAAATGACTTCCTGGCCCGGGTCGCCTTCGTGCTCGCAAGGGTAGGTCACAGCGTCCTCGTCTTCCAGGCGTTCCCAGGTAATACCGGCTATGCTAGGCATTGCAAGGCGCATTTCGTTAAATACGTCCTTGGGTCCTGCATAGTTCCAATCCAGGCCCAGGCGTTTACCCAGTTCCTGGATAATCCACAAATCCTGACGCACGTCGCCCGGTGGATCAATGGCTGGGCGGCCAATCTGTACCAGTCTATCGGTATTGGTGAAGGTGCCGAGTTTTTCTGCATGCGTGCTGGCAGGCAGGATGACGTCAGCCAGGTAGGCGGTTTCCGTCATGAAAATATCCTGAACAACCAGGTGCTCAAGCTTGGCCAATCCTAAGCGGGCATGGTGGGTATCAGGGTCGGACATGGCCGGGTTTTCACCTTCAACATACATGCCGGTGATCTTGCCTTCGCAGGCGGCATCTATGATTTCTACTACGGTAAGACCGGGTTTGGAGTCGAGTTTGGTGTGCCATAGCTGTTCGAACTTGGCATGTGCTTCAGGATTATCTACAGGTACATAATCAGGGAAACTCATGGGGATCAAGCCGACGTCGGAAGCGCCCTGTACATTGTTCTGCCCGCGTAGCGGATGCAGGCCGGTGCCACGCCGTCCAACCTGGCCGGTGACCATGGACAGCGCAATCAGGCAGCGTGCGTTATCGGTGCCGTGCACATGTTGCGACACGCCCATGCCCCAAAGGATGATCGAGGCTTTGGATTTGGCGTATAAACGCGCTACTGCACGGATGGTTTCGGCGGAGATGCCGCAAATCGGTGCCATAGTTTCGGGAGCATAGCCTTGAACATTGGCTTTAAGCGCGGCGTAATTTTCGGTGCGTTCGGCAATGAATTTTTCGTCGGCCAGGCCTTCAGTGATGATCACGTGGAGCATGGCATTGAGCAAGGCGACATCGGTATCCGGCTTGAATGCCAGATGGTACTCGGCAAGGCGTGCAAGCTCGGTACGCCGCGGGTCTATCAGTATCAGTTTGGCGCCTTTTTTCACCGCATTCTTGATGAAGGTGGCTGCCACTGGGTGGTTGACGATAGGGTTAGCGCCAATGATGAGAATGACTTCCGAATATTGCACATCAGCTACCGGATTGGAGACTGCGCCGGAACCGACCCCTTCCAGCAATGCAACTACCGATGATGCATGGCAGAGGCGTGTGCAATGGTCCACATTATTGGTGCCAAAGCCCGTGCGTATCAGTTTCTGGAACAGATAGGCTTCTTCGTTGCTGCCCTTGGCCGAACCAAAGCCAGCCAGTGCGTATTTGCCCTTTTCGGCGATAATTTTCTTGAAGCCGTCGGCGGCAAAATCCAATGCCTCATCCCAGCTTGCTTCACGGAATGCGGCGAAAGGGTTGGCCGGGTCTACAGTGTAGTCTTCAGATTTTGGTGTATTGGTACGGCGAATCAGCGGCTTGGTCAGGCGATGCTGGTGGCGCGGATAATCAAAGCCGTAGCGCCCCTTGACGCAGAGACGGCCATGGTTGCCCGGGCCATCGCGGCCGACAACCTGAATAATGTGGTTATCCTTAACGTGATAGGTCAACTGGCAGCCAACACCACAGTAGGGGCAGACTGAATCCACTTTTTTGTCCGGCACGATTTGCGCGACATTGTTGGCTGGTGCCAATGCACCGGTAGGGCAGGCTTGCACGCATTCGCCGCAGGTCACACAGGTGGAGTCGCCCATGGGGTCGCCCATGTCGAACACGATTTCTGAATGGCTGCCACGGAAGGCGAAGCCGATGACATCGTTGACCTGTTCTTCGCGGCAGGCACGTACGCAGCGCGTACACTGGATACAGGCATCCAGGTTAACAGCAATGGCCGGGTTGGAAAGGTCGGCGTTGGGTGACATGCGAGGCTCAAAGCGCGGATTGCTCACCCCCATCTTTTCTGCCCAGTAGGTCAGCTCGTTGTCCAGTTTGTAGTCCAGGCTGTGATCATGCGTCGGCATGTCGGAGAGCAGCAGTTCCAGCACCATTTTTTGCGAGGCGATGGCGCGTTCGCTATTGCTGGTGACTTCCATATCCGCTTTTGGCGCGCGGCAGCATGAGGGTGCCAACACGCGTTCACCCTTGATTTCTACCATGCAGGAACGACAGTTGCCATCCGGGCGCATGCCTTCCATATAGCACAGGTGCGGAATTTCGACGCCATTGCGCTTGGCAGCCTGGATAATGGTTTCGCCCTCGAATGCTTCAATGGTATTGCCGTTGAGACTGAAAGGGATAGTTTGTAACAAATGATTAGGTGCGTTCATTACTATGCTCCTGCTTCAGATGAGCTTGCAGCAAGCTCATGCGAAAAATACTTGATCACGCATTGCAGCGGGTTAGGCGCCGCCTGCCCCAAGCCACAGATCGAAGCATCCATCATCGCGCTGGAAAGTTCATTTAGCAAGGGTTGGTCCCAATTCGGCTTTTGCATGAGTTGGACCGCTTTGGCAGTACCTGCACGGCAAGGGGTACATTGCCCGCAGGATTCATCCTCGAAGAACTTGAGCGAATTGAGCGCCAGATCGCGTGCACGGTCTTGTTGCGAAAACACGATGATCGCAGCTGAGCCAATGAAGCAGCCGTACTGATTCAGTGTATCGAAATCCAGCGGGATGTCTCCCAGGCTTGCGGGCAGGATGCCGCCCGACGCCCCGCCGGGGAAATAACCGTAAAATTCATGACCGTCCAGCATGCCGCCGCAGTATTCATTGATCAGCTCGCGCATGGTGATACCGGCCGGGGCCAGATGCACGCCGGGCTTCTTGACGCGTCCACTGACCGAGTACGAACGCAGTCCCTTGCGTTCATGACGGCCGTGCGCCGTGAACCATTCCGGGCCTTTTTCGACGATGTCGCGTATCCAGTAGACTGATTCCATGTTGTGTTCCAGCGTGGGTCGGCCAAACAGGCCGACTTCTGCCAGGAATGGTGGGCGCAAGCGTGGCATGCCGCGTTTGCCTTCGATGGATTCCACCATGGCCGATTCCTCACCGCAGATATAAGCGCCAGCGCCGCGCCGAAGTTCGATATCCGGCATTTTGGCGGGTGGTTTTGCCTTAAGTTTGCCAAGTTCGGTTTCAAGGATTTGGCGACAGCCGGCATATTCGTCACGCAGATAAATCCAGATTTTGCTAATACCTACGGCCCAGGCGGCGATGAGCATGCCTTCGAGAAAGCGGTGTGGGTCTAATTCAAGATAATGCCGGTCTTTGAAAGTGCCGGGTTCGCCTTCGTCGATATTCACCGCCATATAGCGCGGCGCAGTGTAGCCGGAAACAATGCGCCACTTACGCCCGACTGGAAAACCTGCGCCGCCCAGGCCACGCAGGCCGGAGGTTTCCATAATTTTCGTTAATTCTTCAGCAGTATGTTTGCCGGCGATACAGTCTTTATATAACTGGTAACCATCGTTGCTGAGGTATTGTTCAAAGTGGATGTAATCGGTGATTGGGGCAGTAATGACCTTGGCTTTAACCTGGGCATGCACGCTCTGAACAGTGGCATGGTCAACCGGGTTTTGTCCGACCACGGCAACGGGCGCATGCTGGCACCTGCCCACGCATGGCACGGGCTGCACGCGGATGCCAGCGCCGAGCGTGGATTGGAGGTCTTTAATCAGTGCTTGGGCGCCGAACATGTCGCAGGTGACGGATTCACAGACGCGCACAGTGAGTGCGGGCGGCGGCGTTTCGCCTTCCTTGATGACATCGAAGTGATGGTAGAACGTGGCAACTTCATAGGCTTCGGTCTGCGACAGTTTCATCTCCGCAGCGAGAGCCGCTAGATGTTGCACTGAGATATGACCGAATTTATCCTGAATCTTGTGCAGATGCTCGATGAGCATATCTGCGGCACGCGATTCTTCACACAGCAGCGAAGTAATTTCTGCGCGGGCGTCTGGATCAACGATGCGTCCCTTGGGTTTGCCGCGCCTGGTTTTTAGCTGCGCCTTTATTTCTTCTTGGCTTATGACTTTAGTGACCACTGTATCTTGCGTCATGCATATAATCTCGTTGGTTTCATATCATCAACATCCGGTCTATTTGAAGACTAGAATCTCTCCCTTGCCGTCGTTGGCAAGATCGCCTGCGTAGCGCTGCACACGATTTTTTTCTAATTTAGCGAATTTGGTTGGCAGATCGCCAAAGGACTTAAACATCAAGCTCAAGAAGGGCAATGTATGCGAGCCGCAATCCTGGATTGTGGCATGCAGCGCTGGTGTATTGGTCAACAGCAGAGTGCCACGGCGCATGCCATAACCCACATACTCCCCTACTGTTCCCAGCACGCCTATGGTGCCCGCCAACATGCGCGAAGCGCAGTAGCTGCCGGCGTTACCTTCTATCAGCAGCAAGCCTCGGCGCATCTGGTCGCCAACGCGTTCACCGGCGTTGCCGGTGACTATGACGATGCCGCCTTTCATGCCTTTTTTGTTACCGACAATCGCTGCGGCGAGAAAATCACCGACGTTGCCGTGAATGTGGATGAGTCCGCCCGCCAGTTCACTTGCAGTAAAAGCATCTGCGTCGCCATGCAACTCAATTTTGCCATTACGCATCTGGAAACCCAGATAAGAACCCGCATTGCCATGGATGGTAATACGGCCAGTTTTCATGCCGCGACCAATAAAATCAAGCTTGCTGCAGCTGTTCTTGATCACGATGTCGCTGACATCGTCACCAGTAATATCAAATACAGTATCCACGCGCAGCTTTTGCTTGCCGTTGTAGAGTTCGATGGCGGCAATATCGGCAGCTGGTTTGGCGACAAGGTTATCCGGTGTTAGCGGTGATAAGTCTATGCGCTGACGTGGCTGGATTTTTAGGGTGAAGGTTAACGCGCTCATGCCGTCACCTCACTCATGATCTCGTGTAAATGAAAATGGAATTGGCCAAGTTTGCCACCATAATTGCCGGCAGATATGCGTTTGATGCCATTCTTGGCACCCAGTTCGCAGGCGGCCGCAATGCCGACGCGCGTCGCTTTGCGTATATCAACATCGGTGAGACCATCGATGACGATTTCCATCACGGATTCAATCTCCGGCGAGAGTTCGGTTTTGGTGAGGCCTTTAAGTGTTGGACAAAATGCATCATTGGTTGACGCAAATAGTGCTTTATATTTGGAGCCGACTTTGGAGCCTGAGCGCACCACGCCACCAGGGAAGGGCATGATGACATTCGGGATTTTCTTCATGGCTTCAATGGCGGCTTCACAAGCGGCTAATGCCTGCGGCTGCGATTCTGCGAGAACCAGGAAATTGCCGCCGCCAACTGCGCGTACCATGCCCGTGGTTTCTTCGGTCATGAATTCGCCATCCATGACTGGCACCCGCCAGTAACGCTTGCCGCCGAATTGTTTGGATGTTTGGAAGCCGTCGCCGAAAAAGCGCAGGTTCTTGCCCAGGTTAATGCGGGTGACACTGTCAGGGCTGCCTTCAATGCCGGAGAACGCAGCCGCAGTGGGGCAGGTAAGTATGCATTGGCCCATGCGGGTTTCCAGCTGCTTCATAAGCACGGCACTGCCCATGGCAAACATGAGAATAGATACGCCTGGCCGGCCATCTGGGGTTTCTGCCGGTGATAATTCGCGTTCAATGCCTGCTTCAACACCACAGCCAATCACCGAAGTAGCAAAGCCTGTCATGGCATGCGCGGCGTTGTAAGCCCATTTGTGGTTTTGTGCAGTAATGATGACGCGGGTGCCGCGCATGCCGAAAGCTTCTGCGAAAGTGTCGTCGATGGAGACGCCATTAATGATCATGCCGTCTTCTCCCTGCGACCTTTACACTCTTGGACAACTACACCGCCACGGCCACCTTCGGCGATTTCCTCACTGCTAATTTTGAAGTGCTCCATATTCATGGTGTGATAACTATCGAAATACTTCTTGATCTCTTTTTCAATGCCACGGTCAAACTCGGGCTTGACCGTGTGCGTGTGGCCCCAAGTCACTTTGACTACCTGCCCGTCTTTTACCACTAGTTCGCCATCCTTGAACACATAGTCCGGTTTGGCGAACATTTTTTCACGATCAGCGTCGTTGGTATAGACCGTGATGTCGGCTCCGGCACCTGCGCCGAGATGACCTCTATCATGCAGGCCCACCAGTTTGGCTGCACCAGCACGGGTCATGATGGCGATTTCATAGAGGCTGTATTCGCGATCAATCGAGTTCAGCGTGCTCATGGCCTGCGCATCCAGATTAAGCCTGGCGAAGGTTTCGTTACGGAAACTCTTGTCCATGAGCAGCTTGATCAAGTGCGGATAGCTGGTAAATGGTGCGCCATTGGGATGATCGGTAGTCAGGAAAATGCGCCATGGGTCGTCCGTGAGCAGGAAGATTTCAAGACCAATCGCCCATTGTAGTGCGTTGACGAAATTCTGATCCTTGTACTTGAACGGCACGACGCCGCAACCGGCATCGCACTCGATATCCATGATCACGGATTTGCGTGGTGAGCCGTGACCGGCATTGCGATGCTGCACCATGTTGTCGCCGGAGCAAGTCACAGTCTGGTTGAACAGGATCTGGCCGACATCAGCCGAAACGTTCTTATATTTGTTCAGCGCTTCGGCAATGGCTGCGGCGCCTGAGGAGAATTTGCGGTCGCCTTCCGTGCCGTAACTGTGGAACTGGATATGTGTGAGGTGAACGGGGAAGCCTTCCACAGCGCCCATGGTCTTGAGCGTGGTTTCGACATTGCCGGGCACACCAAGATTATTGCCGTGTACATGCAATGGGTGCGGCACACCGAGTTCATGCACGGCACGCGAAAGTACCTTCAGGATGTCGCGCGGCGTGACCTGATAGAAGGGATTATTTTCATCCAGATCAAGAGAGCGCTGGTTGAATTTGAAAGCGCTGATGCCGCCGGGGTTGACCACTTTGATACCTATTGCTTGGGTGGCATGCAGGGTCCATGCCACATAATCATTGATGGCGTTCTGGTCTTGCTTGGCGGCGAGCATGCGCAGCAGCAGATCATCGCTGCCCAGCATGGCGTAACCACCCTTATCTATGATGGGTGTGTCGCCCATTTCCAGGTGCGATTGGCGAGCATTGGCTGGCAGCAGGGCCGGTTCAAAGCCAGCGGTGTAGCCCATCTCGGCATAGCGATAACCGGTGGTCAGCGTGGACGGCGCAGCATGGCCGCAACCGGCACCACACAGTTCGCTGTGCGCTACCGGGTCCCCCCTGTGGTCTTCCGGCAGCATCATGCGGGCGATGTTGACCTTGCCGCCGCCGATATGGGTGTGCATGTCGATGGCGCCTGCCATGACGACTTTGCCGCGCAAGTCATATTCTTTGGAAATAGTTTCACCGTCACGCGGCCGCTCGACAATGCGTCCGTCGCGCACATAAATGTCCATGACCTTGCCATCCACTTGATGGGCCGGGTCGTAGACTGTGCCGCCGGCTAATTTAATCAACATAATTCAACTTTCTTCGCAGTGCTTGCTTTGCAATTATTCATTACAGCGCAGCTTGAATCGCTGTGAATACTTCAGCCAGGCTAGGCAGCGGGGATTCACGCAGCTTGGACAATGGCAGCGAAACTACGCTATCGCTACGGAACATGGTGCCTTTGTGGTCTATACCAGGGGTGCCAACCGGGATGAATACATCCGGTTCAATTGCTGGTTTCATGTTGGCATGACCGATAATTACGGTAGGCGCCTTGATAGGCAGTGGCAAATGCTCGGGATTAAATGTGCTGACCCAAAGCAGTGCGTCGGCTTCACCAGTGGTAATCAGCTGCGCGGCGCTGAAATGATGGGGGTCGTATTCGGGATAGGTGCGCATAAAGGAATTGCGCACTGGGTAGCCGCTGATCCAGGTACTGACCTGGTTGGCGCTCATGTCGCCCTCGCTGCCGCCCAAAGGCTGGCCGGAGGAGCGCGTCGTATTATTCAGATGGACTACCAGCTCAGTGATGTTCTGTACGGTAAGTTCGGCATGCGGGAAATTCAGTGCGGCGGCAGACCATGCAACCACGCTATATTTGGCTGCGTGCAGGCGAGCAGCTAATTTTTCCAGATCGCTGATGGCGATGCCAGCGACTTCCTGGGCGTACAATTTTTTACCGGCAACCAGCGCGCGCAGTGCAGCTGTTACTTCCGGCAAGCGCTCCAGGTCGCAAGGCAGTACGGTAGGCTGGACGCCTTTTGGTGATATGCCCGGGGCGGTATCGATATTGCGTCCGCCGAGGTAAACCACTTCACGCGAAGCAGTCTCCTGTCCAAACATGCTTTCTGTATTCCAGACATTGCGCTCGAAAAAACGCGGGAAGAGGCTAACGACATCGGTGCCGACAATCAGTAGCAAATCGACGCGGTTGCGTACTTCGGTCAGCGTGCAGATCTGCCAGCCAGAGTTTTGCACCACTAGCGTATTACGTATGGTGCCATTGGAATTCATATGATCGAGCGTGGCACCGGCGCGGTCAGCCACGCCCATGATGGCGCGCATGCCGAGCACTTCGGTGCCAAGGCCGGCGATCAGGGGCTGGTTCGCATTGCGCAGGATTTCAGCGGCTTTTTTGATTGCAGATTGCAGGTCGGCAGGCTGTCCGGCAATGCGTGGAGATATGGTTTCCTGGGGGCGTTCAAAAAAAGCGATACTTTTTGCACAGCCTTTATCTACAACCTGGAGCTTGCTTTCCACGTCACGTTTGATCAGCAGATCGTCACATAACAAGCCGCAGCCTGGGCAAGTCACAGTATCAAAAGTGTGCGCTTCAGCCGGCCTCGTCCGCAACCCGGTTGATTGAGCAAATTTCTCCATCCGAAAACCCTATCCTCAAAGCGCATGCTTATGGGGCGCATGCTGCAAAATTAATTATTTCATGAGTAGAAGTTTTTAGATTGCAGCAGAAGAGTTACCTGAAAACGTAATACGTCCGCAACTGGGGCATGCTGAATGTGTTTGGATAAACGAGCAAGCGGCAACTAAAACTTACCGTTGATTATGCAGGGGAAAGAAATAAGGCGTCAAGGCTGAAATGCGGTAATGGCAGCTAAGTTTGGCTATCAGCGGCTTACGGTTGAACATATCAGATCAATAGCTGCCTTAAAGTAGATGCAGATGCAAGGACAGTCAACTGCAGGAAAAAAATGACTGCCATACAAGGCGCCAAACAAAATTAATGTGTGACTTAAATCTGGGTAGCACACATAATTACCTAACCCAAGTTTATAAAACGCCCGTCCGAAAGACTGCATGAAAATTCCTAAAAGACTCCAACCTCTCGTCGAAGACGGCTTGGTCGATGACGTTATCCGTCAGCTCATGAGTGGTAAGGAGGCTATGGTATTTGTGGTCAGGTGCGGCGAAGAGGTGCGCTGTGCCAAGGTTTACAAAGAAGCCAGCAAGCGTAGTTTTCGCCAGAGTGTTGACTACACTGAGGGCCGTAAAGTGAAAAGCAGTCGCCGTGCCCGCGCTATGGAAAAGGGTTCAAAGTATGGGCGCAAGGCACAAGAGGAGGCTTGGCAAAGCGCTGAAGTCGATGCTTTATATCGCCTCGCGGCTGCAGGCGTGCGGGTTCCCAAACCTTATAACTTCCACGAAGGCGTATTGCTGATGGAGCTTGTCACAGATGAGCATGGCAACGCAGCTCCAAGACTCAATGATGTGGAGTTCACCGCGGAAGACGCACGTGTGCACCATCAGACATTGCTGATGCAGGTCGTCCGCATGCTGTGCGCGGGGATTGTCCATGGAGATTTATCAGAATTCAACATACTATTTGGGAGCGATGGCCCGGTTATCATTGATCTGCCGCAAGCGGTGGATGCTGCGGGTAACAATCACGCCAGCAGCATGCTGGAGCGGGATGTAGGCAATCTGACCAGTTATTTTGGGCGTTTCGCACCTGAGCTTTTAACCACGGAATATGGCAGAGAGATCTGGTCGCTCTATCAACATGGCGATTTAAATCCAGAGGTCAAGCTGTCGGGTCGTTTTGAGCGTAGCAAGAAACCTGTAGATTTGAGTAGTGTAATGAGAGAAATCAATGATGCTCGTGCCGAAGAGGCTGCACGTCAGTTACGATTACAGGAAACAGCATAATTTTTTGTATGTAATTGATGCCATATGCATATTGCGGGAGTGCAACCTGGCTTCACCAGTACTCCTTGCTGAATGCGACGATGTCCAGATGCAGCGCTGAAAGGTGGCTGCTGAATTTGAAAAACCGGCTCGC
Source organism: Methylophilaceae bacterium (assembly GCA_039933015.1). GTDB lineage: Bacteria > Pseudomonadota > Gammaproteobacteria > Burkholderiales > Methylophilaceae > JBDTOX01. The sequence continues at coordinate 23,097 of JBDTOX010000087.1, read as the reverse complement.
TGGGCTACAATACGCGGCTTTTGTGCGAGTTTTTTTGGACGCCACGCCATGTCGGGAAGTCTTATCAGCCATACAAATGGCACAGGTGATTTTAAAAGCGAGGTAGCAGGCGTCAACTCGCGTGCGGACGGCGTGAGCGTGACTACTACAGCGCGCTTGCACATGGGGTTTTTTGATTTGAATGGTGGTCTGGGTCGCCAGTTTGGCAGTATCGGCGTCTCGCTCGATCAGCCCGTGACGGAACTGAGCGCCTGGCGTGCTGGCGGGTTTACTGCAGAAGGCCCAGGCGCCGCGCGAGCCATTAAGGTGGCGAATCTACTGGCAACAGCATTGAATTTGCAGGCGGGGACGCATGGCGTGCATATGCAACTCACCCAAGTGATTCCCGAACATGCCGGCTTGGGGTCGGGTACGCAGATGTCGCTGGCGGTGGGTCTGGCGATTAACAAGTTGTACAACCTGGGCTTGTTTATCAAGGACGTAGCTATGCTGACTGAACGCGGCGCACGTTCCGGCATAGGCTTGGGTACGTTTGCAGCTGGCGGTGTGGTGATTGATGGAGGCCGTGGCGCGCAGACCGTGATCCCGCCCGTGATTGCGCGGGCAGATTTTCCGGATGCGTGGCGCATCATCCTGATTTTTGATCATGCAGCCTCCGGCGTGCATGGCGCACAGGAAGTCGCGGCATTTCGTACTTTGCCGGAATTCCCGGCTGATGCCGCAGCAATCTTGTGTCGTCATGTATTGATGCAAGCTTTGCCGGCTTTGGCCGAGCATGATTTACTGACTTTTGGCCTGGCTATCCGCGAACTGCAGGAGCGTACCGGCGATCATTTTGCGCCGGCCCAAGGCGGACGCTATGCCAGTCCGCGAGTGGCAGCAGTCCTGCAATGGCTGAGTGACCAGGGTGTTGCCTGTTTCGGCCAAAGCTCCTGGGGGCCAACCGGCTTTGCGGTGTTCGCGGATGAAGCCTCAGCCAACGATTATCAGCACAAGCTGCGTGCGCAGTTTGTGCATCAAGACACATTAAAATTTATGCTCTGCAAAGGCCGCAATGAAGGGGGGCTTGTTCATGACATGCAATAAGCGGCTAATGACAACCTGAGCGATATTTTATTTAATATTTGGACTTATTTAAGGCAAGCACATGGAAAAAGTATCAATTTTGCATTTAATCACTGCGGCGAAAAACGCCAGCCCTTTCGATGTCAACATGGCCTATGACGCAGGCTTTGACAAGGTAGTGCCGTATACCAATGTCGAGCTTAAAGAAGTCATGGGCCTGGTGCAGGATGCAATTTTCTCGCGTAGTCCGAGTGGCGTGAAGCGTGAGAGCATTTTCATTGGTGGCAGGAATATCGATGTGGCCATGGATATGCTGGAAGCAGCCAGAAATTCCATGGTGCCACCATTTGAAATATCCGTGTTTGCCGACCCTTCCGGCGCGTTCACTACCGCTGCAGGCATGATGGCTAAGGTGGAGCAGCATCTAACCAAAAATTTTGGCGGTGATTTGAGTGGCCGCAAAGTGAGTATTTTCGGTGCAACAGGCCCGGTAGGCGGTTGCGCTGCGGTCATTGCCGCCAAATATGGCGCTTCGGTCGAATTGGTTGCGCACAGGTCCGTGCCAGATGTGCAAGCCAAGGCTGAAGCCTATAACAAGCGCTATAGCACTAATATTGGGTTTACTGACGGCAGCAATGATGAACTGAAGAGGCAAGTTCTGCACGGCACTGACATCGTGCTGTGTGCTGCTGCTGCTGGCACGCGCGTGATTACCCTGGAGCAGATGGCTGGCTCGCCGACGCTGAAAATAGTGGCTGATGTTAACGCTGTGCCACCAACCGGCGCTGAAGGTGTGGATGTGATGGCTGATGGCCTAGCGATTCCGGGTACGGGCGCTTTTGGTATTGGCGCGCTGGCAATTGGTAATGTTAAGTACACTACCCAGCACAATCTGCTGAAACAGATGCTACAGCCAGGCAAGAAGCACTATTTGGACTTTTTGTCTGCGTTTGAAATGGCGCGTAAGAGTCTCTAATGAGGCAGGTGAAATTAAAAAAATAGCCATCGCTGCTGTTTCTTCACGGCCTTTTGTTTGTGAGGCGGCGGCGGCCGGCTATCAAGTACTGGCGCTGGATACGTTTGCCGACGCAGACACGCAGCGTGCAGCGCACCAGTCCTGCCGAGTTCAATATAGCCAGGGCCACTTTGATGCTGCTGATTTTGAACGGATACTGAACAGCCTTGAGTTTAATGGATATGCGGGCCTGGCATACGGCAGTGGTTTTGAAGCAGCGCCGGAATTGCTCGAACTTGCAGCCCAATACCTGCCGCTAATTGGCAATACGCCACTGGTACTGCGCAATATGAAACGGCCCAGGCAGTTTTTTATGCTGCTGGATGGGTTGCAAATTCCCCATCCGCAAGTCAGTTTCAGGCCACTGGATAAGGCTGCGGGCTGGCTATACAAGCAAGGTGGTGGCTCTGGCGGCACGCATGTGCGTAAGGCCTTGCCGTTGCCCAGCATTGCGCCTGAGAGGGGCTGTTATTTTCAGCGTGAAGTGAGGGGCGTGCCAGTATCGTTACTGTTCGCTGCTGATGGCAAGCAGATCAGGGTGATTGGTTTTAATCGGCAATGGCTAGCGCCATCTGCAGCCATGCCTTATCGTTACGGCGGTGCGGTCAGCCAGGCGAACTTGCCGGAGCCAGTGCGGCAGCAATTAATCCATGCCGCGCAACAATTGACCAATGCTGTCGGTTTGCGGGGCTTTAATAGCCTGGATGCAATAATGGACGGCGATCAGGTGTGGGTGTTGGAGATCAATCCACGTTTGAGTGCGACATTTGATTTATATCAGTCTGATGCATGCAATCTGTTCGATCTGCATTTACGTGCCTGTGCCGGGGATATTTCCGATTGGCCGTTAGTGTCGGCGCGGGCAAAAGCGCATCAGATTGTCTATGCGCCGTCTGATTTGGTATTGTCCGATGCCATGAATTGGCCAGCATGGGCAGCCGACTTGCCTCTGCCAGGCAGCCATATTCTTGCAAACAACCCGATCTGCACGGTATGTGCACGGGGCGAGAGCGCAGAGGCTGCGCAGGCATTGGTTTTAGCGAGAGCGAAAGCGCTAGAAGATATTATTAAAAAATAACAAAAGGTAGAGCGAATATGAGTGGCAATACACATCAGCTGGATACGACCAACTGGCCTAGCGTCAATGGTTTAACCAACCCATTGGTAAAATCATTAGTGGATAACGCCAAAGATCTGCGCGTGGGTGTTGAACGGTTGAGTAACGGCTGCACGATTGTGGATGCCGGCATCAAACACGCCGGTGGCCTTGAAGCCGGGCGCCTGATCGCCGAAATCTGCATGGGCGGTTTAGGTCATGTCAGCTTGCACACGGCTTCCACTTTTGCGCATTGGCCATGGATGCTTTCAGTACACTCCAGTAATCCCATCCTGTCCTGTCTGGGCAGCCAGTACGCAGGCTGGAGCCTGGCGCATGAAAAATTCTTTGCTCTGGGTTCTGGCCCGGGCCGTGCCTTGGCTGGCCGTGAAGAGTTATATGCTGAGCTGGGTTACAAAGACCAAAGTGATGCCGCCTGTTTGGTGCTGGAAAGCGATAAAGCGCCACCGATGGAAGTCATCGAGAAAGTCTCGCGTGATACAGGCGTAAAGCCGGAAAACCTGACTTTTATTTTGACCCCGACTCGCAGCCTGGCTGGCACAGTGCAAATTGTCGCTCGTGTGCTGGAAGTAGCCATGCACAAGATACATGCCCTGCATTTTCCCATGGACCACGTAGTGGATGGCATGGCCAGTGCACCTGTGCCGCCACCTGCTCCGGATTTCCTGGTTGGCATGGGGCGTACCAACGACGCGATTTTATTCGGCGGCCATGCGCACATCTTCGTCAAAGGTACTGATGAAGCCGCAGCAAAACTGGCGAAAGAGCTGCCAAGCAACTCCTCGCGCGACTACGGCCGTCCGTTTGCCGAGGTGTTCAAGAGTGTGAACATGGATTTCTACAAGATTGATCCTATGCTGTTCAGCCCGGCTGCTGTGACCGTGACCGCCATGGAGTCAGGCAAAACCTTCATTGGCGGCAAGCTGGATGTAGCATTGGTCGACCAGTCATTTGGATACCCTGCCCAAGTTGATTAGACGTATCCCTGTCTTTACCGACGATCCTGGCTGGCACGGCAAGCGCCTTAAAGATGCTTTTTCCATGCGTGGCCGGGAGGCAGTGTTTGTTTCACTCAAGGATTGCCATCTCAACCTAGTACATGGTCAGGCTGGCGTACAGATTCCGGGCTTTGAGCGTGGCCTTCCTGACGGCGCTTTCGTGCGTGGCGTGCCGGGCGGTACTTTGCAGCAGGTCATTGTGCGCCTGGATATCTTGCATGCATTAAAAATGCTGGGCATTACGGTTTACAACGATGGTCGAGCGGTGGAGCGTACCGTGGATAAGGCCATGACAAGTCTACTGCTGCATCTTAACGGCGTTCCTACCCCGTCCACCTGGGTTTGCGAGTCGCGCGAACAGGCGCACAGCGTGATCCTGCGCGAAACCATGGCAGGACACGCTCTGGTCATCAAGCCGCTGTTCGGATCACAAGGGCAGGGGGTACGAAGACTGGTGCATGGCAGTCCTTTCCCTGTTCCCATGGAGGAGCATGTCGACGGCCTTTATTATCTGCAAAGCTATGTGGATAGCGGCGAGGGTGCCTGGCATGATCATCGTGTTTTCGTCATTAACGGCCAGGCTGTTGGCGCGATGATTCGCCATGGCAGTCATTGGGTCAATAACGTGGCGCAAGGCGGGCGCTGTGAGTTTCTTCCACCAACGGGCGAAATTGCCGAGCTGGCTGTAGCCGCTGCGCGCGCCGTGGAAATTGATTACTGTGGCGTGGACATTATTCGTGACCGCCAGGGGCGACTCTACGTGCTTGAAGTCAACAGCATTCCGGCATGGAAAGGCTTGCAAGGCGTGGTTGAGATGGATATTGCGCAGGCATTGGTTGACGACTTTCTCTACAAGATAGACAACGGGCACAGCGCGTTCGCCGTAGCTTCATGAGTGGCGATAGCCTGGGTATCTCCTCACGCCTTGCTGCGGCATTCAAGTCCGCCTGCCTGGCTGAGCTGGAAGCATTAAAACCTGGCAACGTACATATCTTTGCCGATGGTCACGGTATGGTGGTGCAGGATTTCGTGCGCAGCGCCGAGGCGGCTGCGGAGGCAATTGCCGAGCCGAATGCTGTTGTGGGGGAGCGTATTTTTTCAGCCATGGAAGCAACCTGGACGGTTGTGGGCTGCAATACCAATCTGGGCATTATCCTGCTCTGTGCTCCGTTGATTCATGCAGTGTTGCAGGGGCATAAGGCGACACTGCGGGAGCGCTTGCGGGATGTGCTACAAGAATTGACTGTAGCAGATGCGCAGCTGACCTATCAGGCCATAGTAAGGGCCTCACCTGCGGGCTTGGGCGAGAGCGCGCAGCACGATGTGCACATGCCACCCCAGGTCACATTGCTCGAAGCTATGCGCGAGGCACAGCATCGCGATTGCATAGCCAGGCAATATGCAAATGGCTATGCTGATGTGTTCGATATCGGTGTCAAGCGCTACAGGGAGGCTATGCAGCAATGGGGGTGCCCAACCTGGGCTGCAACCAGGGTGTATCTGGCTTTTCTCGCTGAGTTCCCCGATACGCATATCGTCCGCAAATATGGCGATGTTGTGGCGCAGATGGTGAGAGTGGAAGCAAAGGGGCATGAGCAGACCTTGCTTGCCCAGGAAAACCCGACAACTTGCCAGCGCGAGCTACTTAAGTTTGATGCAGACCTGAAGGCCAGAGGCCTTAACCCCGGTACCAGCGCTGATCTTACGGTGGCTAGCATGCTGGCGGTGTCTCTGGAAAATGACATGGCCAGCATGCGGCAAGATGCGGTGTAAGGTATGGTTCTGTAGAAATTTCAGATATACTGATCGATTCAAAATCGAATACGGCGAGCAGGTTAAGGTTTAATCAAAAATCCTCGCAACCTGCAGAGCAGTAGTGATATTCCCGCAGTTCAAAGCAGTTTCCAAGCTTATTCGAATTTATAGCGATTTCAATCTATTTCATGGAGGAAAAACTATGGCCAGTTTGTTAGAACAATTGAAGGTGATGACCACCATCGTTGCCGATACCGGTGACGTTGAGGCGATCAAGAGCGTAAAGCCGGTCGACGCAACGACCAACCCGTCATTGCTGCTCAAGGCCAGTACCTTGCCGCAGTATGCACCGCTGATTGATGAGGCAATTGCTTATGCTAAGGCTCAAGGCGGCAGCAAGGAACAGCAAATTGAACATGCAGCGGACAAGCTGGCCGTGCTGATTGGTCTGGAAATCCAGAAGCACATCCCTGGCCGTATTTCCACCGAGGTGGATGCGCGCCTGTCTTTCGATATCGACGCCATGGTCGCCAAGGGTCGCAAGATTATTCAGCTCTACAAAGACGCCGGTGTTGATAAGAGCCGTGTACTGATCAAGCTGGCTTCAACCTGGGAAGGCATCAAGGCCGGTGAAATCCTGGAAAAAGAAGGCATCAACTGCAACCTGACCCTGCTGTTTGGTTTCGGTCAAGCGCGTGCTTGTGCTGAAGCTGGCGTATTCCTGATTTCCCCATTCGTTGGCCGTATCCTGGATTGGTACAAGGCCAAGACTGGTGAAACCTACACTTCTGAGACCGATCCTGGTGTGATTTCAGTGCGCAATATCTACGCATACTACAAAGAACATGGCTACAAGACCGTAGTCATGGGCGCTTCATTCCGTAATATTGGTGAAATCACTGCGCTGACTGGTTGCGACCGCCTGACCATTGCTCCAAACCTGCTGCAGGAATTGGAAGCTACTCAAGGTGATTTGCCCCGCGTGCTGAACGATAGTGGCCCTACCAAGCAGCGTCCCGCCCTGCTGACCGAAAAAGAGTTCCGTTTCCAGTTGAATGAAGATGCAATGGCTACCGAAAAGTTGGCTGAAGGTATCCGTGGCTTTGTCGTTGACCAGATCAAGCTGGAAAAAGCTTTGGCAGAGAAGCTTTAATTTGTAATCAATATGAATAATCCCCATGCAAGTGTGCGTTTCCCCATCACCGGGGAAACGCATAGCGTGCGGTAGGGGCTTATTTGCATTGACATCGATCTCACTAGCGCTATAAGATAGAGATCGAATTTTTTCTAAAATGTAGTAAAAACCTGTAATCAATTTGGAGGAAGTATCATGGCATTAACTCAAATGGCACTAGATTCACTGGATTTCGACGCAACCGTAGCACTGGCTGCTAAAGTAGCACCTCACGTAGACATTCTTGAAATTGGTACCCCATGCATCAAGCACAACGGTATCAAGTTGCTGGAAACGCTGCGCGCCAAGTTCCCGAACAACAAGATCCTGGTTGACCTGAAGACCATGGATGCTGGCTTCTACGAAGCTGAGCCATTCTACAAGGCCGGTGCTGACATCTGTACCGTTCTGGGTACTGCCGACCTGGGCACCATCAAAGGTGTAATCGATGTTGCCAACAAGTATGGCAAAGAGGCTCAAGTTGACCTGATCAACGTTACAGACAAAGCTGCGCGTACTCAAGAAGCGGTTAAGCTGGGCGCGCACATCATTGGTGTGCACACCGGTCTGGATCAACAAGCTGCTGGTCAAACCCCATTCACCGATCTGGCACTGGTAACTGGCCTAGGTCTGGGTGTTAAGGTTTCTGTCGCTGGTGGTGTTAAGGCTGCTACCGTTAAGCAAGTTAAAGATGCTGGCGCCAACATCATTGTAGCTGGCGCTGCCATCTACGGTGCTGCTGACCCTGCTGCTTCTGCTGCTGAGATCACCGCACTGGCTCACTAAGCACTAAAGTAGTAATACAATATCCACCATCTCGGCTCAAACTGATCCGACATGGTGGATTTGTTTTTTTACTCGACAGATTTCCCGCACTTGTGGGGATATAAATCAAGAATTTTTATGAGGTAATTAATATGCACCAGAAACTTATCCTAGATAAAATTTCAAGCGTTCTTGAAGCTACAAACGCTGGCTACGACGAAAAACTGTTGCAGTTGGTTGATAAAGCCAAGCGTATATATATTACCGGCGCAGGTCGCTCGGGCTTGGTTTCACGCTTTTTCGCGATGAGGTTGATGCATAGCGGCTATGACGTTTACATGGTGGGTGAGATTGTTACCCCAAGTATTCAAAGCGGTGATTTATTCATTGTGATTTCTGGCTCCGGCGAAACTGAAACCTTGTTGCCTCTTCTTAAAAAGGCAAAAGGCCAAGGTGCTCAAATTGCGGTGATTTCCATGAAGGATCAGTCCACTATGGCAAGCATGGCCGACCTGGTTGTTCAAGTGGGCACGGCAGCTAATTTTGTCAAAACTCACGGCATGCCTATGGGCACCACTTTTGAATTGTCTACCTTGATCTTTTTAGAAGCTGCGATTGCAAAACTGGTACACGACAAAGGTTTGACTGAAGAACAGATGAGAGAAATTCACGCTAATCTGGAATAGTGTCAGAGTTGGAATAATTAAAAGGAACGAGGGCATTCCTACTCGTTCCATTTTTATGTGGCGGTATCTTGCTTTTTTACTAGCCACTAAACCAGATCAAGCCTGCTTTGTGCTACTAAAAAGTAATGCATATTTTAGATTTATCCAATATCGTAATGTACTGCCCATGCTTGTGCTATCCAGCTAAAGTTTAAATTAATTTAGACGTTACTCAACACATGGCTAGCGTAATCTACAGATAATTCTCTGTTAATTTGTAGCCATTTCGACTTCGTTTTGTCTGAGGAAAATTTGGTTTTAGGAACAAGTTTATTGCATTTATTTGAACTTGAAATGGTGAATCCCATCCAACCCATATGGTTTTAGCTAGGTGATGAATTGTAGAAACAATACGATAACTATATCGGACAGTATTTGCACAAGATGTGAAACACTATTATAGATTTTTGGTGTGGGTTGATTGTAACGCGCACCACCTTATGACAGGAGCAACGGCGCTTTACCGATTTATGTTTGTCCGTACACTTAATTTAGGAGAATTAAATGGCAGTTATTGATCGCGTTTTGGTGGGTGAGGCTCTCGTTATTGACAATCGTCCGGACGGTAGCGGCCTGGATCTCCTGAACGTTGCCCACATTGACTTGATCATCGGACCACGTGGTAGTGCCGCGGAAGAAGCATTTTGCCGTACGCTGACTGACCAGAAGGAAGGCGTCAATGGTCTTTTGGCTATTGTTGCTCCCAACATGATGGCTAAGCCGGCTACGGTAATGTTTAACAAAGTGACCATCAAGAACGGTAAGCAAGCCGTTCAAATGTTTGGCCCAGCGCAACGTGGTGTTGCGATGGCTGTGATGGATTGTGTTGCTGATGGCACCATTCCAGAAGCTGAAGCTGAAGACGTGTTCATTTGTGTTGGTGTGTTCATTGACCACAAGGCTGACATAGATGAACGTATCCAGGAGTGGAATTACCAAGCTACCAAGCAGGCTATCAAGAGCGCAGTGGCGCGTGAGCCTAAGGTGGCTGATGTACTGAAGCAGTACAAAGCCTCTACTCATCCGTTCCAAGCCAAGTAATATAACAAATCGCCTCAAAAAATGGGGTGGTTTTGTTATATAGCCGATCCGGCATGTGGCCTGACTGAACTAATTTATCCAATTGGTTGTGCAAGGGTAGAAAAGGAATCTGGACAATGTCTATACTGGATAAGATTTTGGGCGTTTTTGCTCTTGGCAGCGATCCTGCAAAAAGCAAAGATAGCCGAGTAATAGATCGTGTATTGGTTGGTGAAGCGCTGGTGATTGAAGACATGGATTTAAAGAATGTCTCGCATATCGACCTGCTTATCGGACCGCGCGGTAGTGCCGCAGAGCGTGCATTTACCCGTACGTTGACTACGCAACGCCAGGGCGTTAATGGTTTGCTGGCAGTTGTTGCCCCAAATTTGATGACCAAGCCGGCTACCGTGATGTTCAACAAAGTGACCATCAAGAACGGTAAGCAAGCCGTGCAAATGTTTGGCCCAGCTCAACGTGGAGTTTCCTTGGCGGTGATGGATTGCGTCGCTGACGGCACGATTCCTCAGGCTGAAGTTGAAGATATATTCATCTGTGTTGGCGTGTTCATCGGTAGTAAAGCTGACGATGATAAGAAAATTCAGGAATGGAATTATCGGGCGACCAAGCAAGCCATCAAGAGTGCAGTTGCGCGCGAGCCCAAGGTGGCTGACGTACTGAAGAATTACAAAACTTCTTCACATCCGTTTCAAGCCAAGTAGTCTGCGATTCGGCTAGATAAGTCAGGATTCTTACAGAGCAGCATACAAAGGCCCGAGTTTCAGCTCGGGCTTTTTGTTTTATGATTTTGCCAGACTGGCGATTTCAGCACCGGCAAGCTTGCCGGCATGTAGCGCAGTTGCAACAAGGGCGCCGCTGACATGCATATTTTTAAGCCTTGATAAATCATCCATGCCGCGTATGCCGCCCGCTGCGTATATCTTGCTGCCGCTAGATTGTTGCATGATGCAGGCGAGTTTCTCTTCATCGGGCCCCAGGTTGCTTCCCACCTGGCTCAGTGTCATTGTAATTACTTGGCTGGGCCACTGCGCGGGGTCTTGCAGCAACTCCAGCGGCCCCTGGTAGCCTGACGTGGTGAAGTCCAGCGAGAGGGTGTAATTTTGCTTGCATGCCAGGTTTAAAGCGGTGTAGCTCGCCATGCTATTCAAACTCTCGCTGCCGATGACGAAACTTACTCCTGAATCCCTCCAGTTTTTTAAATCATCAACATCGCTCAATCCGCAATCCAGCCATAACTTAAGATCGGGATAAAGTTGCCTGATGCTCCTGATGATGTCGTAATGGTTGCCGCGTTTTTGGATGCCATTCAGGTCAGCAATATAGAGCTGATCGAATGGGTATAATTCCAGTAATGCCTGCAAAATATCAAGCGGTTCACTGGAGTTGCAAAGCGATGATTGAAGCGGCCGGTAATGTTGCCGCTCACCACGGCGCGCATGAACCACGCGGCCATCGAGCAGATCAATGACAGGAATAATTTCCAAAAAGTGTTCACCTAAAGAGATGTAATTGAAGATTTTTGTCTGTGAATTTATCACTGGCGGTGGATTATACCGCGAGTCGTTGCCTCCTTCACTGGCGCGGGAGGGCGCACTTATGCGTGACGCTTTGCTGCGAGATTTGGGAGAATTGCAAGATGCCGAAGTGACCATTACTTATGATACCCGGTTGCCTGCGCCCACACACCTCAGACAGGCCATTCCGGTTTCCATGCAAGACGATGTCTGGCAAATCTGGAGTCAATGCATCGCCGATGCTGACGCCGTATGGCCTATTGCCCCTGAAACTGGCGGAGTGTTGCTACGACTGACCGAACTGGTGAATAGCAGTCATAAAATTTTGCTCGGCTGCAGCGCTGAAGGGGTCAAGCTGACGAGCAGCAAGCTTGCTACATATCTGGCGCTACAAGCAGCGGAGGTGAGCACGGTGCCGACATATAAGCCGGAAAGTTGGCCAAAAAATCAAATAACGCACTGGGTGTCTAAACCTGACGACGGGGTAGGTTGTGAAGGCAGCGCCTATTTTGCAACGGCGCAGGCCTTGGAAAATTGGATAGCGCAAGGGCGTGAAACCAGTCATATTATTCAACCCTTTAAGACTGGCACGCCGGCCAGCATTTCCATGCTATGCAAACAGGGACAGGCCTGGCTGCTAAGCTGCAATCAGCAAAAAATAACACTGGATTCAGGCGCGTTTATCTATAACGGCAGTGTCCTCAACGGCATGGCTGAGTATTGGTCAGCTTTCGATATTCTAGCGCAGCAGGTGGCAAGTGCCATTCCCAGTCTCTCTGGCTATGTGGGGGTTGATATCCTGGTCGATGGAAAGCAGATTTCCGTACTAGAAGTTAACCCCCGCTTGACGACTTCCTATGTGGGTTTGCATGAGGCAATAGGCTGCAATCCTGCGCGGCTAGTGCTGGACTTACTCTATAATCATGATTTTCAGCCTGCAGCCTTCAAGATGCCCAAGGAAATTTCACGCAATGTCGCTGAAGTCACGCTCAATGACTAAGCAAAATACTGTGCTGGGCTGGGATGTTGGCGGCGCACACCTTAAAGCTGCCCTGGTAAAAGCTGATGGCCAGGCATTGCATGTGGTGCAAGTCGCTTGCCCGTTATGGCGCGGAATAAACGAATTACATAGCGCTATAGATGTCGTGCTCACCCAGTTGCAGCCAGTGCCTGGCCGGCATGCAGTCACCATGACAGGGGAATTGGCCGACATCTTTCCTGATCGCAATTCAGGTGTGAGGCAGATTGTCGATGCCATGACTAGGCACCTGCAATGTGCGCCTCTTTTTTATGCAGGGGCCTCCGGCCTGGTCAGCGCAGCAGACACCAGCCAGCACTTAGCCGGCATCGCCTCAGCCAACTGGCTGGCCAGTGCGGATTTTGTCGCGGCGCAGGTTGAGCATGGCTTATTTATCGATATTGGCAGCACTACCGCAGATTTTGTCCTGCTTAGTGACGGCAGGCCGAAAAACCGTGGCTTTACTGATGCCGAGCGCATGCAATACGAAGAGCTGGTATATACCGGAGTCGTGCGCACGCCGCTAATGTCTTTGGCCAGTCGCATACCCTTTGCCGGTGAATGGCAACCATTGGCCGCTGAGTATTTTGCCACGACGGCTGATGTATATCGTTTGACCGGTGATTTGAATGAGGCCGATGACATGGCAGAAACCGCCGATGGCGCAGGTAAAACCCTACAGGATAGTGCACGGCGCCTGGCAAGGATGATAGGCCGGGATTTGAACGATGCGCCAACATCCGCATGGATAGAGCTGGCACAAAGCTTCAAACAGTTGCAGCTTAATAGGCTGCAAGATGCTGCATTACGCTGCTATTCGCGCGGTTTGATTGATCGCCAAGCCCCGCTAATCGGTGCTGGAGCAGGCAGCTTTTTGATACGTGCATTGGCTAAACAGCTTGATCGAGATTACCGTGATGTTAGTGCTTTGATTGCGGGGAATACGCACGATGCCCGCCACTGGGCTGCTATGTGCCTGCCCGCCTATGCGGTTGCTTGTCATGCGGCAAGGGCGGCAGCGTGAGCTTCCTGATATGAGTTTGCTCAAACACGAATTAGCCTACGCTAGCGATGGTGCCCTATTGTTCGCTCGCATTGCTCACAAGCCATGGGCGGTATATCTGGATAGCGGACAGCCTGGAAGCCAGTATGGGCATTACGACATCATGGCTGCGATGCCTTTCATGATGCTTTCCACCGACGGCGCCAATACTGAAATTCGTGATTTGCAAGGTGCGCGCATAGCGGACGATGATCCCTTTCTATTATTGAAACAGGCATTGGCGCCGTATACCGTGCCGGCTTGTGAGTTGCCGTTTTGCGGCGGCGCGATAGGCTACTTCGGTTACGATCTGGCGCGCCGGCTAGAGCATTTGCCTGAGCAGGCGCAGGATAGCGAGCACATCCCGCAAATGATGGTGGGCATTTATGATTGGGCAGTGATTGTCGATCATAGGGAGAAGCGCGCATGGCTGGTATCGCACGGGCAGAACGCGCAGACCCATGAAGACTGGCGATCCTTATGCGCCTTGTTTGAACAGCCTGCAGCACCGAGTCACGGCAAGTTTGAGCTTAGCTCAGGCGTTACTTCCAATATGGATTTGCCGACTTACGCTGCGGCTTTTGAAAAAATAAAAAACTACATCCTTGAAGGTGATTGCTACCAGGTGAATCTGGCGCAGCGCTTTGCGGCACAAGCGCAAGGTGATGCATGGGCGGCCTATTTGCATTTGCGCAAAATCAGCCCGGCACCTTTCCTGGCGTATATGAATTTCCCCGGCGTGCAAGTGTTGTCCGGCTCGCCCGAGCGGTTTTTACAAGTCAAAGGCACACATGTGGAGACCCGCCCCATCAAAGGTACGCGGCCGCGCTCGGAAAATCCTCTCGAAGACAGCAACAATGCAGCCGAGCTGCAAGCCAGCCTGAAAGACCGTGCTGAGAACCTCATGATTGTGGATCTGTTGCGCAATGACATCAGCAAAAGCTGTGCGACCGGCTCGGTACGGGCTGACCGCTTGTTCGCGCTAGAAAGTTTTGCTAACGTGCATCACCTGGTGAGCACGGTTACCGGTACTTTAGCCCCTACCATGACGGCACTGGACCTGTTGCGCGGCTGTTTCCCGGGCGGCTCAATTACCGGCGCGCCCAAATTGCGCGCGATGGAAATCATTGAGGAACTTGAGCCGCACCGACGCGGCCTTTACTGTGGTGCTATCGGCTATATAGGCTTTGATGGCAATATGGATACCAATATCGCCATCCGCACGGCGATATACTCAGCAGGAGAAATTCGTTTTTGGGCCGGCGGCGGCATAGTGGCGGATTCTGAAATGCAGAAGGAATATCGCGAAACCTGGGACAAGGCCTCTTCAATGCTGCAGTTGATGCAGCATTTTGACGCCCCTACTGAAAGCAAAGATTATGGCTGAGCAGTTATGTGGGTAGTCAAACTTGGTGGAAGCTTGTTAGGCTCACATGAGCTTGAGCGTTGGTTGGACATTTTCACGCGTTATGGCGATGGCAAGATTGTCATCGTTCCAGGCGGGGGCATTTTTGCTGATGCTGTACGCGAATCGCAAAAACTGAGCGGAATAAGTGATGCCGCAGCCCATCACATGGCGGTAATGGCAATGGATCAATACGGCGTGCTGCTGGCAGGACTCAACCCCAAGCTAGTCAAGGCCGAGAGCGAACTGGAAATCGCCGAACGCGGCTGGCAGCATCGAGCCATCGTCTGGCTGCCGAGCAAAATGGTGCTCGCTGACGAGACTATCCCGGCCAACTGGCAAGTCACCTCAGATAGCCTGGCCGCACAGCTGGCTTCGAGGCTGAATGCCGACCAGCTGATATTGGTCAAGTCACAGCGTCCGGATGGTGGTCAGATCTCGCTGGAAAAACTCATCAAGGATGGCATGGTAGATGAGTACTTTGGCGATTCCATCGCCGGGCAGAACTTCAACACCTGGGTGCTAGGTAAAGAGGATTACACGGTTTTTGATGACGGTATATCGCAGGAACGCCTATCCTCAACGGGAGTAGCCGTGCGGTGTGCATGGAACTGATCCAATTAGGCAGGGCGAATGAATAAGGAGAAATAGCATGAGTGAAGCAGTCAAAGAACACGTTTATAGCGAAAATGAAATTGCAGCCAAGCTGGCGGCTGAATTACCCCATTGGTACTTTGAAGATGGCTGGATACGCCGTAAATACAAAACCAGTGGCTGGAAAGGCACGCTGATGGTGGTCAACACCGTGGGACACCTGGCCGAAGCTGCCTGGCACCATCCGGATTTAACGGTTTCCTATGCTTTCGTCATCGTCAAGCTCTGCACCCACACGGCCAAGGGTATTACCGATAAGGACTGGGCGCTGGCGAAAAAAATCGAGGAAGTCATCCAGTGGCAACCAGGCAAGGCGGGCGGTGCGCTGGAAGGCACGCCCAATGAGGATGCACGCTTTAAGTACATTAAATACGATAACTGAACGTCATTCCGGCGAAAGTCGGAAAACGCGCCGATTGTGCGAGTTTCTAGCAAGCATAGCGTAGCGGCCATCTAGTCATTGAAATTAATCATCATCATTGTTGCTGCTGTTTTTCAAATCTCCCGAAGTGCAGCATGATGGTGGGCAAAATCAGCAGGTTGAGGATGGTTGAAGTTACCAGCCCGCCGACGATGATGGTTGCCATCGGCCCTTCGATTTCGCGTCCGGGCTGACCGCTGCCGGCGGCTAGCGGCAGCAAGCCTAATGCGGTTACCAAAGCCGTCATCAAAATAGATGGCAGTCGTTCTGAAGCGCCGCGGATAGCGGTTTCCAGCCCCCACACCAAATCTTCCTTATCTACCAGATGTTGATAATGCGATACCAGCATGATGGAGTTACGCAGCGTAATACCAAACAGGGTAACGAAACCGACCAGCGAGCCCAGGGAAATCCAGCCGCCGGTAAACAGCACTGCCAGTACGCCGCCTATCAGCGCGAATGGCAGGTTGGCAAAGGTGAGCAGCAGATTGCGCAAGTGGCCAAACGCCACGTACAGCAGCAGGAAGATGCCAACGCCGGCCAGTAGTGAGTGGACGAGTAAATCTTCGCGCGATTGCGCCTGGGCTTCAGCCTCACCCGTAAATGCCAGGTAGTTGCCGGGCGCCAAATGCACTTCGCTGCGCACGCGTTTTTTCATCTCTTTTGCAAAGCTTTGAATATCGCGCCCTACCACGTTGGCGGTGATGGTTTGAAGGCGTTTGGCGCCCGCGTGCAGGATTTTGGCGCGGCCATTTTCCTGGGATATATCCGCTACATCCTGCAGGCGAACGATCTTTCCTGCATTGTTGATGAGAGGTAGTTTGCCTACCTGATGCAGGTTGTTGCGCGATGCGGAATCGAGCACGACGCTAACGCCAATTACCCGGTTGCCCTGATACACCTGCGTGACCGGCACGCTCTCATAAGCTGCGCGGATATTGTCCAGCACGTCAGTCGGCTGTAAGCCCCATTGCAGCAGTTTCTCGGCATGCAGTCGAATCACCAGTTGCGGCGTGCCGGGCGGCGATTGCACCAGCACATCGGCCGCACCGGGAATTCTGGCTAGTACGCTGGCAATGGCTTGGGCGTCACGGTCCAGCGCATCCAGGTCACTGCCGTAAATATTAATCACCATGGCTGCGGCATAGCCGGAAATCGTTTCTTCAATGCGCTCGGTAAGAAAGGTGTTAATGGCGAAATTAACGCCGGGGAACCCCGCCGTCATATTGCCTTTATCATCTATGCCGGAAAGTTTTTTGCGGATTTCTTCCAGGATACGGTTCTGTTCATCACTCGACAGTGTACCAATTTCAATTTCAAACTCGCTGTAGTGCGTGCCGAAAGTATCCGCTCCATTGGGCGCGCGACCGACCCACTGGGCAATGGAGCGCACGCCTTTGATTTCGCGCAGGGCATCGGT
Source organism: Methylophilaceae bacterium (assembly GCA_039933015.1). GTDB lineage: Bacteria > Pseudomonadota > Gammaproteobacteria > Burkholderiales > Methylophilaceae > JBDTOX01. The sequence continues at coordinate 5,968 of JBDTOX010000087.1, read as the reverse complement.
CACTTTTTCGCCTATGCGTAGCGATTCCAGCTCTGAGGTGCCCGGTACCGCCGTCATGTGCATGATGTAATGGCCTTCATGCAGATTGGGGATGAACTGGTTTTTGAATAAGGGCAATATGCCTAAGCCCAATGCAATCAACACTACAGCAATGCCGATGATGAGCTTGTAATGTTGTTCAATGCGCCGTAGCAGCTTGACATAGTGCCGCTTGATTACCCGAATCATGGGTGAATCTTCACTTGCTAGCTTGGCATTGCCTAACAGCAAGTAGCAAAGCGCAGGCGTGAGGGTGAGCGCAATCACCAGGGATGCCAGAATGGCTGAGATATAAGCCAGGCCCAAGGGCGCGAACAGCTTGCCGGCGACGCCGCTTAAAGTGAGCAGGGGCATGAACACCAGCGCCACAATAAAGGTGGCATACACCACCGAGCTGCGTACTTCCATTGAGGCGTCAAACACTACGCGGTAATAGGGTGCAGGCGATGCCAGCAGGCGGTTTTCGCGCAGGCGCCGGAAGATATTTTCAGTATCAATGATGGCATCGTCCACCACCTCGCCCAGCGCAATGGCCAAGCCGCCCAAGATCATGATGTTGAGGCCGATGCCGAAATGGTTCAGCACCACGATTGCACTCAACAGGGATAGCGGAATGGCGGTGGCAGAAATGAAGGCGGTACGCGCATTGAACAGAAACAGGAACAGTACGGTGATGACCAGAATTGAGCCGATCAAAATATCAGTACGTACGCCGTCGATAGCCGTTTCAATAAAATTGGCAGGGCGGAACAGCCCGGTGTGCAAGCTTACTTTTTCTGTTTCCAGCGTGGGCCGCAGCTCGCGCAACGCTTTTTCAATGGCCTGGGTAACCGCGTAGGTATTGGCTCCCAGCTGGCCTTGTATGGAGAGATAAACGCCGGCTTTGCTATTGATGGCCGCCGCACTGATGGAGGGGGCGGGACCTTCCACCACTTTGCCTATATCCGCCAGGCGTAGCGTTTGGCCATCACGATGCAGCAGGGTGGCCTGTCCCAGTTGTTGCGGCGTGAGCGCCTGGCCCTCGCTATGGATGACGACACGCTGGTTATTGTTTTCGATAAAGCCCGCACCACGCACGCCGGTGGCTTTATTCGCGGCCTCCATGACTTGCTGCAGGGAGATGTTGTAGCGAATCAGCTGGTCTGGATCCACCTGAATCTGGAATTGACGCACTGTGCCGCCAAATACATTCACATCTGCGACGCCGGGCACCGCCAGCAAGTGCGGACGTATGGTCCAATCTACGAGCGTGCGCAGCTCCATCAGGGAGCGCGTTTCAGAGGTCAGGCCAATGCCCATGACGGTGCTGGCGGAAGAGGTGAGCGGCGTAATATTGGGCGTGATGCCCCGCGGGAGCTGGTTGCTTAATGTGGCCAGACGCTCGGCAACCACCTGGCGATTGCGATAAACGTCAGTGCCGTCCTTGAAAAGGACCGTAACGACTGATAAGCCGGGGATAGACTGCGAGCGCATGAGGTCTATGCCGACTGTGCCCGCGATGCCGTTTTCAATGGGTTGGCTGACTAATGCTTCAACCAGTTCCGCAGAGAGGCCGGGGGATTCGGTCTGGATGACGAGCTGCGTTGGTGAAAACTCTGGAAACACATCCAGATGGCTGCGCGACAGGCTGTAAATGCCATACAGCACGGCCAGGCTTGCCAAGCCAATAATGACACCGTTGAAGCGGATGGAGAAGCGAACGATAGCCGACATCATGGCGGGCTAATCCTCGTTTTAACTGCGACATGACCTGCAGTGCAGGTGAGTCCCCACTGCAACGCAGCTTGCGATGAATTTGCAAGCGGCATTTTAGCTCCGGCATCACGCCGCGTAGCCGCATTAACCGCCACTGCAACAAAGGCTGCGATGGCTAGCCAACTGCGTTTTAGCTCTGGCATAACGCAGCTTTGCCGCATTAGCCACCACTGCAATGCGGACTGAAATGAAATGTCAGTCCGCATTTTCATTCTTGATCTGATACTTGAACTCTTCGGACAGCAGAAGCTGCGCGCCGCTAGTGACTAATGCCTGGCCAGGCTTAACGTTGCCTGCGTTGAACCAGCCGCTATTGGCTTCCATATCCGTATTAACAGGCAGCCGTACAAAGCGGTTAGCGTCTTCTTTGCGATAGACCCAGGCTTTCCCGCCATACCAGACCACAGCGCTGTCAGGCACAATGACACCGGTGACATTCACGGCAGAATCTGCCATGTGTACAGTGACACGCATGCCCGCACGCAACTCGTCGGCGGCAGCGCGGTAATAGTAGGTTTTACCCTGAATGGTGCTGTCAGTTTGCGGTGAAGGCGAGACGAATTCTGCCTGTATGGTTTTGTCCCGAGAACCGGTTGGCGTGACAGCAAGCATACTGCCGGGCTTAGGGCTGGGCGCATCAAAAGGCAGCGCAATCTGCAGCAGCACCTCGCGGTATTGCAATAAGCGCTGCAACGATGCGCCGGCGGGCTGCTGAGTGGCTTGGTTGGTCAGTGCTTCCCCCCATGATTGCCGGATATTGTCGCGCACGTTATTGGCCGTGGTTTCGGCTGCCAGTACCCTGGCTTCATCGGCTTTCCAGGCGGCTTCTGCAGCCATGACCGCGCGGTCCGAAATATTACGGTTATCGCGGTTAAGTTGCAGCAAGCGCTGGTATTCCTGCTGGCTGTTCGTCAGAGAGGCGCGCGCCACGCTCGCATCGGCCTTGGCCGTCAGGTAACGCGTGCGCAAATCAATTAGCGCATCAATGCTGAGCACAGTGCCAAAGGTGGAAAGAGTATTCTGGTGTGTGCTGGCTTTTAGCTTGCTAGTAGTAATGCCGCTCTGTGCCTGGGCTTGCGGGCTAAGTGTAACAATAGTCAAGCCGGCATCTATACCGACACGGCTAGGACTCTCAATTTCATCTCCCTGTTCGTGGGTATAGGCTTCATATTCATCCTTGCCATAAAAAACCAGCATCCAGAACAGGACGATGATGAGCAGGATTTGCAGGGCAATAATGGCGGCTATTTTACGATTCATACAGGTTTGCTCCTGCTCTTATGTGGCTCATGGCAGCGGCTTCTATCAAGGCCGGTTTCTATTAAGGCCGGTTTCTTCAATATCGGATGGCACGCTGAATTGGGCCGATGCGTCATCCTCCAGTGGGCGCTGCAAGGTGTCTTCAAGTGCGCTGGCTGCGCGCTGGGTTTTGTATTCAACACTTAGCAGGTTTTTCGTGGCAAGCAGGTTTTCCAGTTGTGTTGTTCTTAGTTCCAGTCTATCCGCATAACCCGCATCAAACTGATGTTCTATCTGTTGCGTGCTGACCAGCTGAGCGCTTAATTGCTGACGTGCCTTGTCCAGCTCATCTAGCGCTGCAAAATAGCGGGCTTTGTTTTGTTCCAGATCACCAATCACTTGGGCTTGCAGCGCTTCAAACTGGGCAGCTTCGACCTCACGCAAACTGCGAGCTTCGGCAATCAAGCCTTGATTCTTGTTGAGCAGGTTAAGCAGCGCAGATAGGCCGAGTGACCATATGCGGTCGCCCTGGTCATAACTATAACCAGGCGAGAGCACGAGATCGGGATATTGCCGAGCGATTTCCAGGCGCAGCTTGGCTTCTGCAGCAGCATAACGTGCCAGTGCGGCACGTATGTCCAGCCGATTAAGTAGAGCGGCTTGTTGCATGTCGGCACTGTTACCGCGTGCAAGCCTGGTGTGGTGTGGACGAGCGATAATATGCTCGGAATCAGTGCTTTCCAGATTGAGCTGGCTGAACGTTTGCAGAGACAAGCCGGCATTATTGGCCAGTGCTGCGCGTAGTTCTGAGGTCCGCCCCATTTCGGCTTGCAGTGACTGCTGGATTTTTTGCAATTGCAGCCGGGCATTTGCCATTTCCACGCTGGAAATCAGGCCCGCACTAAACCGCGCCTGCAGCATGGCTACAATTTCATTGCGTAGCGCCAACTCTTGTTGCAGGATTTGCACCTGCTGCAAGGATGCGTTGTACTCAATCAGGCTGTTGAGTAAACGGCTGCGTACCTGCCAGGCAGTTTGTCCAATTTCGATACGAGCAGCTTCTGATAAATTCGTTGCACGATCTATACGTGCCTGACGCTTGCCTGCTGTCTCAACCGGGATATCAAGCGCCAGGCTGTATGTCCATGGAGATATACCGCCGTCGGTTTTGCTGTGGTTTTGAATGTTGCCGGAAATGCCCGGATCAGGCCGCTGGCCGGCAGTGATTTCACCCGCCTGCGCCGCGCGCCATCGGGCACGCGCAACGTCCAGCTGTGGATGAAAAAACAAGGCGCTCAGTGTTAATTCACGCAAACCCCATTGCTTAAGTGGTAACTGATTGGCGGGATAGCCCTGCGCTATCAGATAAGCGCGAAATTCCGCACTGGCTGGATCGCGGGTTTGATAGCGCGCAGCGCTTTGTGCCGGATCAATCGGTTGCGGACGGTAAGCCTGAAATGCGCAGCCGGAGAGCAGACCGGAAATAAACAGGGCTGCCGTCAGTGAACCATGTGCTGATCTTTTAGTATGCAATCTTGCCCCTCTCCAACCCCTGTACGATATTACATGCAGAGCCGGAGGCGGGCAATTTCTATGGCGCGACTCTTAAAAGCGCAAACCTTGAAGCTTGGTAATCGATGCGGCCAATAGCCCTGATGCAGAAAAACGAGATTGAGGTGCTGCTAGAGGAATTACTGAATAATTGCCGCGTGAACCGCGCCCAGCGCATCTTGCAGAGTTTCTTCCGTGAGGGTGTTGATGTTGGCTGCGAGCAGCTCCGCGGCTTCTACTGTGCCTTGGGGTAAATCGTGGCTATCAAGCTCGGCAATCAGGCCGGCCGCAGCGCCAGTGACTTTGAGCAATGCATGGCGTTCTTTCATCAGCAATTCGACTTCAGAACGCAGCATATTGATTTCTTCGTGGTTTATCGTACTTTGCATTTCGTATTCTCAGCTGACTTTCTGGTTTCTAGTATTGATTAATAGCTATCTTGCTATCTCTACATGGCTTCTGTCAATCTTGTTAACCAGTAGCCCTGCATAATAGCCTTAATATGGAGGTTTTCGGCGAGGGCATAGTGAGCTATAATGCGGCCCTTGCCTGAATAGCAACCTGCGAAAGTGGCGGAATTGGTAGACGCACTGGATTTAGGTTCCAGCGCCGCAAGGCGTGAGAGTTCGAGTCTCTCCTTTCGCACCAAATGATATGTTAGCCATTATATTTAGAAAGCCAGTACATGTCAGTCACTGTTGAAACCATCAGTAATCTAGAGCGCCGCATGACGATTTCACTGCCAGTGAAACCATTGGAAGCAGAGGTCAGTCAGCGTATCAGCCGCCTCGCCCGTACAGCCAAAATGGCTGGCTTCAGGCCGGGAAAGGTACCTATGAACTTGGTCGAGCAGCAACATGGCATGCAGGTGCGGGATGAAGTCTTTTCCGGTGCGGTCGAACGCAGCTTTATGGACGCCGTCGAGGAGAACAAGCTGCGAGTGGCCGGCTACCCCAATATAGAACACAAACCTTTCGTTGAAGCTGCCGAGCAGTTTGAATATGTGGCTACTTTTGAGGTGTTCCCCGAATTCACTATTGGCGACCTCAGCAAGATCAAGGTTGAGCGCCCAGTACTGGAAGTCAGCGATGCCGATGTCAAGAAGACTGTGGCAGTTCTGGTCGAACAGCGTGCTACCTATGAGTTGGTAAAGCGCGCTGCAAAAAAAGGTGACAGGATCAATCTAAGCCTGACGGCATCGATTGGTGGTGAACAAGTGGAAAGCACCGGAAATGAGGGGCTTACACTAGTATTGGGCGCGGATGGGCGTTATGCCGAATTTGATGACCATCTGGCTGGGGGCAAGGCAGGCATAAGCAAGGCTTTTGAGATCACCTACCCGAAAGATCACAAGCCTGAACAATTGGCTGGAAAAACGGTCAGT
>JBDTOX010000086.1:0-7040 GCA_039933015.1 Methylophilaceae bacterium | reverse complement strand
TTTGTTCCGGTCTATAACGAGGCGCTAGCGGGCGGCGAGCGCGGTGAAGTCGGCCTCATCGATGCCCAGATGCTGAAGAAGTATGTGCCGGATGTAGGCGCGCCCATTTATTACCTGTCAGGCCCCGCGGGCATGGTACAGGCGATGCGACAGATGCTCGTCGAGGTCGGCGTCAACGAAGACAACATGCGAACCGAAGAATTCTCGGGCTATTAAGGGTTGCAATGACGACCCTAGGCGCCAAGGAGGAGCTTTGCACGCTGGTGCAGCAAGGCGGCGGCGCGCTCGTCGCAGACATCAGAGTTGGCTGGCTGATCCGACGTGGCGGTCGGCGCGGTTTCAGTAAGCTACAGAATGATCCCGTGCCACTATCATTTTGGATCAAGGCGGACGCGCGCCCTTGGGTGATCGTTCCCATGATTTTTACGGAAGCAAGAATCAAACAGTAGAACTGATCCAGCGGCGGTCGTGTAGCACTCGCCGAGCAACGAATAAAAGGCGCAAGAAGTATCGATCATGAATGGCTTGAACACGATGGCGAGCGAGTACCCGGTAAAAGAAACCATCGACCGCATGATCTCGATCATCGAAGCACAAGGCTGGCATCTCTTTGCCCGCATCGACCATGCCGAACACACCCGCAAAAAAGGGCTGGAGCTGCGACCTACCGAACTGATCCTATTCGGAAATCCTAAAATTAGGAACACTGCTGATGCAGGATCGGCAGCTCGCGGCCATCGACCTGCCGATTAAAGTGCTGGCGTGGGAGGATGAACAGGGCCGAGTCAGGATCGCCCACAACAGCCTGCAGTGGCTCAAACAACGTCACGGACTGACCGATGATACGACCCTACAGGCCATTGACGAGATCCTTGCGAAGCTATGCGCCAGTGCACAAACGCGGGAAGGAAGCTGACCTATGCTGATCTATGACGCGAAGAGTCCGGCCCCCCGCTGCTTGCGGATGTTCCTGCTGGAAAAGCAGTTGCAGTTGCCGGCCGTGACGGTTGACGTATTAGCCGGTGAAAACCGCGAGCCGACATTCCTGGCTATCAACCCGGCCGGACAGACGCCGGCGTTGCGTTGCGACGATGGCAGTACTCTCGGCGAAGCAGTGGCCATTGCCGAGTACCTGGAGGAGCTGCATCCGGCGCCGGCACTAATCGGGAGCACGCCCGAGGAGCGCGCGCAGACACGGCAGTGGTGGCGCCGGGTGGAGCTCAATATCACCGAGTTCATCCACAACGCCTACCACTATGACGAAGGGCTGGCGCGATTCGAGTCGCGCATTCCGGTATTGCCGGACGCAGCCGATGGCCTCAAGGCTATCGCACAGGATCGCCTGCGTTGGCTGGACGGCATGCTCGGGGCCGGCCCGTACCTGTGTGGCGAGCGCTTCAGCGTGGCCGATATCTGGCTATATGTGTGGCTGGATTTTGCGCTGACGGTAAACCAGCCGTTTGACCGTAGCTTGCCGCGCGTGGGACCGTGGTTTGCGCGGGTGGCGGCGCGGCCCAGCGCCGCGCGCAGTCAGCAACTGATGCAGCGTTGATCGATACCGTCACTCCCCACTACAAGTTCAAGGTTGCGCTGCGCACACCCCGCCCTGTGGGCCGAAACATTATGTCGAACCAGACGCTTTGTTCTGTTCGGCAATGGCCTTCTCTAGATGCTCTACCTTACCGGTGAGCTCGTTGTCATGCCTAGGCTGGATGTCAGCCTCGATTACCAGATCGACCCGCTTTCCGTACGCCGCAACGGCATCGGTCGCGCGATGGATCACGTCGAAAACCTCGTCCCACTCGCCTTCGATAGTCGTGAACATCGAATCGGTGCGATTCGGCCACCCTGAAGCGCGGACGATTCTTACCACCGCAGCGACCGCGTCGCCTACGGAATCACTGCTAAGCCCGCCGTTCGGCCAAACAGAAAACGCTACCAGCATGTCGATCCTCCGTTCTGCGTGTGGTTAAAACTTGTCTGCTACATTATGCGGCTTACTGAATAGAAAGCCGCCGTTCAACGTCCAAGCCAAGCGCCGGCGAAACCGCCCGACTCAGGCGACCTGTTAGGATTTTTGGTCATTCTTGCTTTGTATTGTTTTCGCCGGATCAAAACGTATTCCCGTAGAGTTGCGAGATAGGCCATCAGGATGTCGGCCAGCGCCGAACGATCTGATCGGCAAGGTCGGTCAGTTCTGATGCGGCAAGGTCCGGGATCGGCACTTCTGCTGAGAGCAGAATGGCGTTATAGGGGCGTGTAACGAGTGCGCCACGGCAGCCAGCGGCCTGGGCGCCAATCGTGTCCCATAAATGACAGGCGACGAGGCACAGCTCCGACGTCTCGACGCGCATCTCCTCTGCCACGAGACGGTACGTTTCGGGAGCCGGCTTGAATTTTCGAACCGCCTCGACACTGAAGGAACGTTCGAAGAATCCGCCGATCCCCGCGCGCTCAAGCGGCGTGGGCGAAGATGCACTCGCCGAATTTGTCAGCGTCACAAGCCGGAAACCCGCATCGCGCAGCCTGGTGAGTGCCGGGACGGCGTCGGGATGCGCCGGCATCGTGCTCATCCGCGCCTTCAGTTCATCAATGTCGCCGTCGGCGAGGGTTACGCCGCGGATCGACGCCACCATGCGCAGGCCTCCCACGGCCAGCTGGCCGAACGGCGTGTAAAGGCCGGAAAGGGTCATCGTCTGGGAGTAGAGGATCAGTTGCGCGAACCACTCCCTCAGAACGGAACGGTCGCCGAAGACACGCTCGAACAGGGGCTCGAGCGTAGTGATATCGAGAAGCGTCTCGTTCACGTCGAAAACGATGATCGAAACACGATTGTCATTAGCCATGAGTCATCCTTTCAAAGTCGCCGGCATCGTGCCGCTCACGCAGCTGTTTTTCTGGATCACCCCAAGCGCGGTTGACCATACGACCGCGCCTTACCGCGGGGCGGCTGTCGATCTCCTTCGCCCAACGTTGTAAGTTTTGGTAGGTTTGTACCTGTAGGAACTCACCAGCATCGTACAACCTGCCCAGAGCAAGCGCGCCATACCATGGCCAGGTGGCGATGTCGGCAATGCTGTATTCGTTGCCCGCGAGGTAGGCGTTGTCCGCCAGCTGGCGGTCCAACACGTCGAGTTCGCGCTTTACTTCCATAGCAAAGCGATCTATCGCGTATTCGATTTTGGCAGGCGCATAGGAATAAAAATGGCCAAAGCCACCGCCCAGATAGGGTGCACTACCTACTTGCCAGAACAGCCAGTTCAGGGACTCGGCGCGGGCCGCGGGATCGGACGAGAGGAACGCGCCGAATTTTTCCGCCAGATAAAGCAGGATGGAGCCGGACTCGAATATTCGCGTGGGGGCGGCTGTACTGTGATCCACCATGACCGGAATTTTAGAATTCGGATTCAGTTCGACGAAGCCGCTGGAAAACTGGTCCCCTTCGATAATATCGACAATCCATGCGTCGTACTCGGCGCCCGAATGCCCCAGGGCCAGCAACTCTTCAAGCATCACGGTAATTTTCACACCGTTAGGCGTTGCCATCGAATAAAGCTGCAGCGGGTGTTTGCCCACGGATAGCTTCTTGTCGTGGGTGGCGCCCGCGATGGGGCGATTAACGTTTGCGAACTTGCCGCCGCTTTCCATATTCCAGGTCCAAACGGCAGGTGGTGTGTAAGACGATTCGTTTTTCATGGATGATTCCATATTGAGTAAATATCAAGCGTGCATTCGCGTTCAGAGGCGTCTACTCACAGCTCCATATGTCATTAGGCTGTTCCGAATGGATATTGCCACTTACCATGTCTCCGCCCAGGACTACAGTCATTGCATCGTAGGTTGCTCAGCTCATGTGGTCAAACAGCAAGCGACCGCTCTTCTCGATAACCGTAATGACTTCTCCCCTACCTGGCTTGCCTAGGTAGGGGAGAAGTCATCTGCTCCCTGAGGATGGTTCAAGTCCATATGCGAAGTGGTTCAACTCTTTGGACGTAGCGTCTGCAGCAAAGGTTGCCGTGGCCAAGGCTCGCATGCAGCGGTAGCAATTAAACAGATCCATAAAGCAGACCTATTCGACGGCTGGCGTGGCTTTGACGCAAGGGAAGACCTGCAGAAGATAGGCGATGACTGGTTGCATAACCAGGAAAGCGCAGTGCTTGGCGTGCCCAGCGCAGTGATCCCCGCTGAGTACAATTATCTGATCAATCCCTATCATCCTGATTTCTCAAAAATTGATATCCGGAAGCCCGCACCATTCAATACCGACCAACGCCTGTTGAGGCCGTAAAGGGCGATATGACGAGAAAATAATGGGCGCAACGTTCAGAAGGCCATGTTTCACGATCAACTTGCCGATCGCCTCACGCTTGGCTTGTGGAGTTAACGTGCTACCTGAGGCATCTCATTGAGGGCGTGCATGTCGAGGTGACTGTTTACCTCCAGAATGCCTATCTAAAGTTAGCGGCCTAGCTAAACCGCGGCTTCCAGCTTGATTGCAACTTATGCGTAAATTCCTATGGAAACTTGCGACTTATGGGGGTAATTAGTTGCAGCTTATGGTGTTAGATAGAAATTTAATTGCTTGATTTTAGATGAATGCAACTTATAGCTTATGGTGTCACCTACATGCAATCCGAAGCCGACCCTATCGGGGCCTGCAGCCCACGCCAGGACGAAGATGCCGTACGGGCTGGCGCCCGTCTTGCATCTTTCGTACTTTGCCCTGCTGCTTAGGGCTACGGCCCCGTGATCCACGCTACGCCGATGCCCTTAAAGTAGCGTCAGGCGTACCCTCCCACAGCCCGGCAAATGCTGTCAAAGTTCAACGTAAATATTGCACGCTGATGGCACGGAATTGCGGTGGAGGTAGGATGAAAAGGCAGGGGCGCACGTAGCTGAAGTACGCTGGCGCAGCCCAAACCCCGCGACGCACATGAATGTAGCCACTCTGAAGAGTGCCTCGAAGTAGTCCGGCCTGTCGCTGCCCGGAATACCCGCGAGATCCATTCATTGGCTGCCAGTTCCATGGGGCTAGGCCCATGGAACTGGCCTGCGTTCGAACCCTGCTGTCCGTCTCATTCCTGACTGAGAATTCACTGCCCAACCTCGCCTCGCGAAGGTTTAGGCGTGCCTGGGCTGCCTCTTTCTGGGATTTATTTGGGATTCCGGAGTTAATTGCCAGCATCTGCCAGACTGCAACCTAGCGCCACACGCACCGAAATAGTCGCTGCTGCCTGGTTGACGTGCTCCGCCTATCTTGAGCGAAATACGGCAAGGTTCAAGTCTAAGGATGGTTAGCTCTCAGGCAAGCAGCTCCACTCATGATGATTTGCAGAATGGTCGATCTCACCTTCAACTGCAGGGCGGGGTTCCCGAGACATCAGCTCAATGCAATTGATAAACCTGCTCTGGCAGGCTCGAATACCTTATAAAGCAAGCCTGATATCGGAGACCAACTAGATGCCTACTCCATCTTGTTGGTCACTGGTATAAGTAGTCATTCAAGTAAACTCGCTTCATAATCTTCACCTGACACATCCGCCTAATAAGACCAAATGCTTAACGACATAAAAAAAATACTCTGGGCATCTGCCGATAAGCTGCGTGCCAATATGGACGCCGCTGAGTACAAACACCTCGTCCTCGGCCTCATTTTTGTCAAATATATATCCGACACCTTCGCTGCCAGGCGCGCTGAGCTTACCCGTCGATTTACCGATAAGTCGGATGATTATTTCCTGGCTGATGCTGACGACAAGCTACTAGCTGACGAACTGGAAGACCGCGACTACTACAGGGAGGTCAATGTCTTCTGGGTACCGGAGCCTGCTCGCTGGGAGGCGCTACGCGCATCTGCCAAGCAGCCGGATATTGGCAAACGCATTGATGATGCCCTGTCAATCATCGAAACCGAGAACCCCAAGCTTAAGGGTATCCTGGATAAACGCTATGGCCGCGCACAGCTACCGGATGGCAAGCTCGGCGAGTTAGTGGATATGATTTCTACCATCGGTTTTGGTGACGACCCCGGTAAAGCCCGTGATGTTCTAGGGCAGGTATATGAATACTTCCTCGGCCAGTTCGCCAGTGCTGAGGGCAAGAAAGGTGGACAGTTCTATACCCCAGCCTCCATCGTCAAAACGCTGGTGGCAGTTCTCGCACCGCATCATGGCAAGGTCTATGACCCCTGCTGTGGTTCTGGTGGTATGTTTGTACAGAGCGAGAAATTCATTGAAGCCCACGGTGGCAGGCTGGGCGATGTCTCCATCTATGGACAGGAATCCAACCCTACCACATGGCGGCTGGCAGCGATGAATCTGGCTATCCGTGGCATCGACTTCAACCTTGGGCGTGAGCCGGCGGACACCTTCACCCGTAACCAGCACCCGGATTTATGCTTTGACTTCATTCTTGCCAACACGGTCCGGTGCGGGCCGGGGTTGACGGCAAGCGGCGTACGCCAAGCTCGCGCACTTGTCCGCTGTGGGGTGAACCTGGGAGTGGCCACGATGCCCACTAACGCGACGATGCACGGATGTGCTTCCTCGTCGAAGCACTGAGCCGCCGATTTGGCATCGTGCCTTCGGGCACAAGGACCGAGGCGTAGACCCTCGAATCCGCACAGGCACGTAGTCACAATGCCGGAAGTGTGGAAGGCATCGAAGACACAGATATGTTTCTCTTGATGTCTAACCCAACTCTCATGGTTAAGCGTTTGCCGGAAATTGGTGCTTTCTTGACCACCAAACACGCGAAGTGAGTTTTTCAACAGAATAGACCCTTTCCCGACGATGGCGAACGGCTGCTTTCGAGAAGAATGGTCATACCGGCGTTCAGTTGCTCGGCTTGTTTCCACGTCGGCTGCAGCGCATTGTCAGGCGAGCCTTGTCCATTCATGCTCGCCGAAGCACTGCACTACATGACGGGGAGGGATTCGCGGTGCTTGCCACCGCAATGCTGCATGAGGGTCGGTAGAACCCCTTGGGTAAGGACCCGAATCCTGCGTTCCAGCGCCTCAAGCCCGCAGTTGACGTTGCTTA
>JBDTOX010000085.1:0-38368 GCA_039933015.1 Methylophilaceae bacterium | reverse complement strand
GTTACTACGCAATCAACAGACCAGCCGGCTTAGCCGTAGCCAAAAACACAACCTGGAATAACTGCACAAGGTTGGGCCAATAGGCTGGTCTTTAATGATTGCCAAGGCAAAGAAAAAGTATCTGAATACGCTCAATACCAATTCAGAAATCATGACTGCGGAAATATCTACAGCCAATGGCTCTCGTCTGACCAGTGATGTTCGTCAGGGTGTACAAACGCCACTATTGCCACATAGGCAGAATCCAGGGATATGCACTTTGAAAGCCACGACCGAAGTGACTGCGCATCATCTGCAACAACCTGGGCAGAAACTAAAAGGGTTGGTCGAGTGTTATGCGGCGTGGGCTGAGCAAACCCAGTTAACCAAGCTCAAGGTGATATTCCCCGCTGGCCCCAAAATTCCTGGATTAAAAAGTCTTCAAGCCCGTCATTATCCTGCTTGCGTGCTGACAGGATAACCACGCGGCCCAGACGCTGAGATTCCCAGTTAAAATCGCCTTGGTAATAATTGCGTATGAGTTCAATCATCCTGCGCACGATTGCACGCTGAATATCACCATCCGGCCCGGCTTCTACTTGAATTAGTTCACGTCGGGAGTTACTGTAGTTACTGGTCCAGCCGCGGAAAGAAAACTGAGCCGTGCGCGTGCTTATGTTAATGATTTGAAATACACCATTCGTGCCTGGCGATTGCAGATTGCGTTTGATTTTAGCCGCCTTGATCTCATCTTCTGTAGGCTCGCGTTCTCTAGCAATGGCTGCTGCATTTTCCCGTGTAGCATAACTTTCTATGGCTTGGCGGCGCTCTCTGGCGGCATTAATGGAAGCCATCATATCTGTTGATGGGGCTGTATCGGGGGAAGCCGCTGGTCTGGCTGGATTCGCTGGCGCTGGGGCCTTAAAGTTATTCGTTATCGGTTTTTCAACCGCCATAACCTGGCTGGTTGTCTTGGCTGGGCGAGGAGAAAGCTTGGGTTTACGTACCGGTTCAGGTCTAGGTTTTGGCTCGGCCTGGGCAATTTTAGCCGGAGGATTTGCTTTTTCCTGCTGCCGCACAGGTGGGGTTAATCTTACAACAATAGGGTCGGGAGTAGTTCCGGCAGGGGAGGTTTTAATGAGATGCGGTGCTACCGCCGTGAATAACATTGCATGTATAAGCAATGACACCATGACCGCAATTAATGTATTGCGACTGATGCGAATCTGAAAGTAAGTATCGCCGCGCGGAGTCAGCTCCCAAGCGGGCATCACCGGCTCAAGCCCGCTTGATATTAAGTTTTCTTGATTCGCTAATTCCAGCTCTGGCTTCCTGCTCAACCCGATCCCTAGTTATTGCGTAATAGATGGCCAACTGCATTATAAATGCAAAGGCCGCAACTTCTTACTTTTTATGCTTTTTCTGGTATTAAGGTTCCAAATACTGTCTTAAGCTTCAGGATTTTGTAGTGTAACTGGCTCGACGTATTTAGCTCGATATTCACCTGCCAGGCAGCATTGCGGATTTTCCGGTGTTGGATATGGTCTATGCTTGATATAGTGGTCCCATGTTCAGTGTGATGTGTTCCACTGAATAACCCTAAGAATTACGCCATGATACATGGTGAGTCGAATCGGGGAGTGTTTGCAATGGCTACGGTTCAAGTCCCACTGAGTCGCATACGCAACTTTGGCATTATCGCCCACATTGATGCCGGCAAAACCACGGTGACCGAACGCATTCTGTTCTACACCGGCCGCATCCACCACATCGGCTCGGTCGATGCCGGCAACACCGTAACAGACTGGATGGCGCAGGAGCGCGAGCGTGGCATCACCATAGTCTCGGCGGCCGTTACCACAAGCTGGCGCGAGCATAGGCTGAATCTGATCGACACGCCCGGACATATCGATTTCACGGCGGAAGTGCAGCGCTCGCTGCGCGTGCTGGACGGTGGTGTAGTGGTATTTGACTCCGTGCACGGCGTGGAACCGCAAAGTGAAACGGTGTGGCGTCAGGCCAATCGCTTCCATGTGCCACGCATTTGCCTGGTCAATAAGATGGACCGTGTTGGTGCTGATTTCGGGCACGTACTGAAAACCATCGAGCAGCGCCTGGGAGCGAATGTTATCCCACTGCAACTGCCTATCGGTAAGGAACGCACGTTTGAAGGCGTGATAGACCTGCTGGCCATGCAGGCCATCTACTGGAAAGACGAATCTGGTGCCGAGCCCGAGCGCCGGGAGATTCCGCCGGCATATCTTGCCCAGGCGCAGGAAGCCCGGGCGCAGCTAATCGAAAAGCTTGCTGAAGTCGATGACGACATACTCAGCAGTTACCTGGGCGACCGTACCCCGGAAATTCCGCAGCTGGTCGCCGCGTTGCGTCGTGCCACTATTGCTAACCGATTGTTCCCGGTCTTGTGCGCCTCAGCGCTACGCAACAAAGGCATACAGCCGCTGCTGGATGCCGTCATTGACTACCTTCCTTCGCCGCTGGATATCGCTGCAGTACACGGCCCTGATCCAAGAAGCGGGGCGGAGACGTCACGCCGGCCGGATGTGGAAGAGCCGCTGGCGGCGATGGTATTTAAGGTCGTACATGATCCATATGTTGGACATCTGTCATATTTTCGCGTGTACTCGGGCCGGTTGAGTACTGGCCAAGCGGTGTATAACGCCACCAAGGATAAAATGGAACGCGTAGGCCGCCTGGTGCGCATGTATGCGGATCGCCGTGAAGACATAGATACAGTGGATACCGGGGATATCGCCGCTGCGCTAGGGATGAAAAGCATAGCAACCGGTGACACGCTATGCGACCCGCACAAACCGCTAGTGCTGGAGCGTATCGCTTTCCCCGAGCCTGTCATCAGCGTCTCGGTGGAGCCGAAAACTACCGCCGATCAGGACAAACTGGCTGATGCCTTGCGTTGGCTGGCAGAAGAAGATCCCACATTCAGGGTAACGGTTGACGAAAATACCGGCCAGACCCTGATTTCGGGTATGGGTGAGCTGCACCTGGAGATTCTGGCGGACCGCATGAAACGCGAATACGGTGCGCAAATCAATCTGGGCCGTCCGCATGTGGCCTATAGGGAAACCATCAGCCGCGCAGTGCCTAAGGTGGAAGGGCGCTATATCCACCAAAGCGGCGGGCACGGGCAGTATGGCCATGTTGTCGTCGCCATGCAGCCGGGCGAACGGGGTAGCGGCCTGTGCTTCGAGAATGCAATTAGTGGCGGCACCATTCCGCGCGAATATATCCCAGCGGTGGAGCGTGGCTTCATGGAAGCTGCCGAGAATGGTGTATTGGCTGGATATCCGGCTACAGACATGAAGATGCGGTTATATGAGGGTTCTTATCATCATGTCGATTCGAGCGAGCTGGCTTTCAAGAATGCCGCACAGGCAGCCTTTCGCGAGGGTATGAAACAGGGCGCGCCCATCCTGCTTGAGCCGTACTCTAAAATTGAAGTGGTGATTCCAGCTGAATATCAGGGCAGCGTCATGGCGCAGCTTGCTGCCAGGCGCTGCGAGATTGAAGCGTCCGAATCACTGGCGGGAGAGGTGCGCGTCATTCGAGGTATGGTGCCGCTGTCCGAGATGTTTGGCTATGCTACCGATTTACGTTCGACGACGCAGGGGCGCGGCGTATTTACCATGGAATTCGATCACTATGGACCGGTGCCAGGCGCTGTTGCGCGCGCGGTGCTGGGAAGGACACAGACTGCCTAGCCAGACCCAGCCTTGTATTGGACTGGTCTGCCAGGCGGCTGGCTCTGGCCGCTATTATTGCTGACGATGGGACCGGCGGATTTTTAGATGTTGCATACCTGGACGTTTTGCCGAAGAGGAGAGTGTCATGAACGACGATAGCTTCAATATGAGCATACGCGTATTTCTGAAAATGGTGGGAGTGAAATCCCAGCATGAAATCGAACAGGCGGTGGCGCAAGCTATTGCCGACGGACGCTTGAAAGGTAATGAAAGCCTGCCAGCCAAAATGACGTTGACGATAGGTCCAGCCAATCTCAACGTCAATTTTGATGGTGTTATCAAACTAGAGTAGGCAAAAAATGCTCTAGCATATCGGCAGAGCATACATAAGCCCGCGCACCTGATGGTGCGTTCCTCTGCCAGCCTGCCCCCTTTTGGGCAACCGTTTCAGGCTGTTGCCTGATGCTGTCCTGTATGCCCGCTCAACTGGTCTGCCAGGCGGTTGACTTTAGCCGCCATAATAAAATCGTTTTCATGCAGGCCGTTGATTTTGTGGGTCTGAAAGACAATCCGGCAGTAACCCCAGCCTATGGTGATGTCAGGGTGATGGCCTTGTTCTTCGCACAGGACACCGACATGCTGGGCAAACCCCAGCGCATCCATAAAATTTTTGAACGTGAAAGTACGTTTTATTTTGGAGGCGTTTTCCTGCAATTGCCAGCCGGGTGCTTCTGCCAGGTATTTCTCCGCGGCTTCCATACTGAGCGGAGGGATGCCGCCTTGGCAGGGCGTGCATTTTTGAGCGGTCAGATTCAACGCGTCCATAATATTTCCTCAGATGTTTCTTCTACGACTGCTTGCTCCCTGATACCAGGCTTTGAATCTCTTTAGGACCCTTGGCGTAGATACGACAATGTAAAAACATAAAGGTTTTACTGGTTTCGTACTACGACTTAAGTGCTGATTATCCAGTCTGTGCGGAACCAATACAGGACTGAATCAGTCCCACTTACAGAATGGAGAGTATTTATGCTGCGCATTAGCAAATTGGCAGATTACGGGACCGTGGTAATGACGTACATGGGGGGTTCGCCGCAACGGGTGTTAAGCGCACAGGAGATCTCCTTGGCTATCGGACTTGAATTGCCCACGGTCAGTAAAATATTAAAGATGCTGGCGCGTGAAAAATTACTGTTGTCACAGCGTGGCGTGAGGGGCGGTTATCTTCTGGCGCGGCCGGCGGCAGATATATCGGTAGCCGAGATTATCGACGCCATGGAAAGCCGTCCGCGTGGGCTGACCGAATGTTGCAGCGTTGCGGGGCTTTGCCGGCATGAGCCTGTTTGTGAGGTGCGCGCTAATTGGCAGCGCATCAGCCAGATGGTGCATGAGGTATTGCAAGGCATACGGCTGACAGAATTGAGTCGGCCGCCAGAGCGCCTTCCTGAAACTAACATTGAGGCTGGCGCGGTGCACAGGCACACGCATGCGCTTCACCCGGTAAGGACGGAAAGGTAAACACACCCAGGCAGGAGAACATGATGGCAACTGCAAGCAGGCAATTAGATGAACTGATCAGCCGTGAATACAAGCATGGCTTTGTTACATTGCTGGAGACCGATACTATTCCGCGCGGCCTGAGCGAGGATGTTGTCCGGCTGATTTCCGACAAGAAAAATGAGCCGGAATTCATGCTGGAATGGCGCCTCAAGGCTTACCGGCACTGGCTGACCATGCAGGAGCCACAGTGGTCCAATGTGCACCATGCGCCCATCGACTATCAGGACATCATTTATTACTCAGCGCCTAAATCTGGCAAAGATGGTCCAACCAGCCTGGCCGACGTAGATCCGGAATTGCTGCGTACTTACGAGAAGTTAGGTATCCCCTTGCATGAACAGGAGATGCTGACCGGGGTGGCAGTGGACGCTGTGTTCGATAGCGTCTCGGTAGCCACCACCTTCAAGGACAAGCTCGCCACACTGGGGATTATTTTCTGCTCGTTTTCCGAAGCGGTGCAGCAGCACCCCGACTTGGTCAGGCAGTATCTCGGTAGCGTGGTGCCGTATACCGATAATTTCTACGCCTCGCTTAATTCTGCCGTGTTCAGTGATGGCTCATTTTGCTACATCCCGCCCGGCGTGCGTTGCCCGATGGAGTTGTCCACCTATTTCCGCATCAACGCGAAAAATACCGGGCAGTTCGAGCGCACCCTGATTATTGCCGACCAGGATGCCTATGTTAGCTATCTGGAAGGCTGCACCGCGCCTATGCGTGACGAAAATCAGCTGCATGCGGCAGTGGTCGAGCTGATTGCTCTGGAAGGGGCGCGGATCAAGTATTCCACCGTGCAGAACTGGTATCCAGGCGACAAGCAGGGCCGCGGCGGTATTTACAACTTTGTCACCAAGCGCGGCGATTGCCGCGGCAACCGCTCGCACATTTCCTGGACGCAGGTGGAGACTGGCTCGGCCATCACCTGGAAATACCCCAGCGTCATCCTGCGTGGCGACGATACGGTAGGCGAGTTTTACTCGGTAGCGCTGACCAACAACTACCAGCAGGCCGACACCGGCACCAAGATGATCCATATCGGCAGCAACAGCAAGAGTACGGTGTTGTCCAAGGGTATCAGCGCCGGTCATGGCCAGAACGCCTACCGCGGGCTGGTCAAGGTGCTGTCTTCGGCCGAGCATGCACGCAATTACACGCAATGCGATTCGCTGCTGCTGGGTGATCTGTGCGGGGCCCATACCTTCCCTTATATCGAGGTCAAGAACCCCAGCGCCAGGGTGGAACACGAAGCTTCCACCACGCGCATCGGCGAAGACCAGCTGTTTTATTGCATGCAGCGCGGCATTGCCGCGGAAGAAGCGGTGTCGATGATCGTCAACGGCTTCTGCAAAGCGGTGTTCAAGGAATTGCCGATGGAGTTTGCCGTGGAAGCGCAAAAACTGCTTGGCGTCAGTCTAGAAGGCAGCATCGGCTGACAGACACTGTGTTAGAAGTCGCAAGATGGAGGATAAGATCGTGCTCACCATAAAAAACCTGCAAGTCGCCATCGATGGCAAACAAATCCTGCACGGCATTGATTTGAACGTGCGGCCAGGCGAAGTGCACGCCATCATGGGCCCCAATGGCTCCGGGAAAAGTACCTTGGCCCAGGTACTGGCGGGTCGCGCAGGCTACCAGGTGCTGGCAGGCGAAGTCAGTTATCAGGGCCGGGATCTGCTTGCCATGGCGCCAGAAGAACGGGCACGCGAGGGCGTGTTCCTGGCTTTTCAATATCCGCTGGAAATTCCCGGTGTCAGCATCGCTCTGCTGCTGAAGACTGGCCTTAACGCCATCCGCAAACATCGCGGGCTGCCGGAATTGGATGCAATGGAGTTTCTCGCCCTGGTGCGCGAAAAAATGAAAATGGTGCAGATGGACGATGCGTTTCTCTACCGTTCGGTGAACGAAGGCTTCTCCGGCGGCGAGAAGAAACGCAACGAAATCCTGCAACTGGCAGTGCTCGAACCCATGCTGGCAGTGCTCGATGAAACCGATTCCGGCCTCGACATCGATGCGCTCAGAGTGGTCGCCTCCGGCGTCAACGCTATGCGCAGCCCGCAGCGCAGCATCATGCTGGTCACCCACTATCAGCGCCTGCTTAACTACATCACTCCAGACTATGTGCATGTGCTGGCGGGCGGCCGCATCGTCAAATCGGGCGGCGCCGAGCTTGCGCTGGAACTGGAAAAACGCGGTTATGGTTGGGTGGAAGCACAGACTGGCGTGCATGTGGCTGGCAGCACAGCCGCAGCACAAGGAATACGCACATGAATACCCCGGTTACCCCATGGCTCCAGGCTAAATTGCCGCAGGCCTTGCCCGGTAATCATCTGCCGTGGCTGCGTCAGGCTCGTAAAACAGCGCTGGAACGTTGCATGGCGCAGGGTTTGCCGACGACGCGCGACGAGGAGTGGAAATATACCGATGTTGCGGCAATCGGTCGGCGCGCTAACCTGGCTCCCGGAAACACTGTACCCACTGCCGTAGACGGCACTGCACTACATGAGTGGCTGCTGCCGCAGGAAAATGCTGCGCTGCTGGTGTTCGTCAATGGGCATTACCAGCCCGGTCTGTCCAATCTCAGCGCCTTGCCAGCGGGCGTGCAGTTACATAATCTGGCGCAGCAGATCGACCTTGATCCGGCCATGCTGCAGCCGTTTCTTGGCAACAAGATTATGGATGACGGGGGAGTGGCCCAGAACGTGTTCGACAGCCTTAATGCGGCGTTCGCTACAGATGGCGCGGTGCTGCACCTGGCAAGCGATACCAGGCTCGCTGCGCCAATCTACCTGCTGCACATTGCCAATGGCGCAGGCGCGGCGATATACCCGCGCCATGTGATCGTAGCGGAAGCGGGCGCGCAGGCCACGGTGATCGAACACTATGTGGGCACCGCTGGTGCCGCCAACTTTACCAATGTCATGACCCAGATCAGCCTCGCCGCCGGTGCCGGACTCGAGCATTACAAATTGCTGGAGGAGGATGGCGCGGCCTATCACATCGGCGGCATACACGCACGGCAGGCGGCAGGCAGCCGCTTTGCCTCACATTCATTCGCGGTCGGCGGGCGCCTCAGTCGCAACCAGATTACAACCCTGCTGGCAGAAGACGGTAGTGAATGCCTGTTCAACGGACTCTATCTTGCCAGCGGCCGGCAGCATATCGACCACCATACCCGCATCGAACATGCCGCACCCGGCTGCACCAGCCGCCAATATTACCGCGGCATACTGGACGGGGCAGGGCGCGGCGTCTTTAACGGCAAGGTGATCGTCCGCCAGGGTGCCATGAAGACGGATGCGCATCAGGCCAACAATACCCTGCTGTTATCGCGGCAGGCTGAAATGGACACCAAGCCGCAGCTGGAAATTTTCGCTGACGATGTGAAATGCACCCACGGCGCCACGGTAGGGCCGCTGGATGAGGATATGCTGTTTTACCTGCGCAGCCGGGGTGTCGATGCGGTGCTGGCAAAAGCGTTGTTGGGCTATGGCTTCGCCCATGATGTTATCGACCGGGTTAGCTTGCCGGCATTACGCGCCAGGATGGAGAAAATTTTACTGGCACGGCTGCCACAGGGTGCCATGCTCGAGGAGCTGTTATGAATATGGATATCAATATGGAACGTCAATTGCAGCTGAGGCCGCATGCGGAAAATGCGCACGCGGATGCAGCCCAAGTACAGGCCTGGCGCGCGGATTTTCCCATCCTGGCGACACAGGTGCACGGCAAGCCGCTGGTGTATCTCGACAACGCCGCCACCACGCAGAAGCCGCTGGCGGTCATCGAGGCAGAAAGCCTTTATTACCGCCGCGACAATGCCAATGTGCACCGCGGTGTGCATATGCTGAGCCAGCGTGCCACGGATGCCTACGAAGCCGCGCGCGTCAAGGTGCAGCGCCTGATCAACGCACGCAGTACGGAGGAGATCATTTTCGTACGCGGTACCACCGAAGCCATCAACCTGGTGGCGCAAAGCTATGGCCGCAACCGCTTGGGGCCGGGCGACGAGATCATCCTCAGCGTCATGGACCATCACTCCAACATCGTGCCCTGGCAGATGCTGTGCGAACAGACTGGCGCCCGGCTGCGCATCATCCCGGTCAACGATGCCGGCGAGCTGGACATGGAGGCCTATCAGGTTTTGCTCAACGAGCATACCAGGCTCGTGACCATCGTCCACGTTTCCAATGCTTTGGGAAGTGTGAATCCGGTGCGTTCCATTATCGAACAGGCGCACGCCCGTGGGCTGCCGGTGCTGCTGGATGGCGCTCAGGCGGTAGCGCATATGCACGTTGATGTGCAGGCGCTGGACTGCGACTTTTACGCCTTTTCCGGACACAAGCTGTACGGCCCCACCGGGGTTGGCGTGCTCTACGGCAAGGCGGCTTTGCTCGATGCCATGCCACCCTATCAGGGTGGCGGTGACATGATTCGCATCGTTAGCTTTGAAGGCACAACTTACAACACGCTGCCTTTCAAATTCGAGGCCGGCACTCCCAATATCGCCGGTGTCATCGGCCTCGGTGCCGCGGTGGATTATGTGATGGAAATTGGGCTAGACGCTATTGCCGCGCACGAGCATGCGCTGCTTGGTTACGCCACACAGGCACTCGCCGATATTCCCGGGCTGCGTATCATCGGCACCGCGCGCGAAAAAACCGGCATTCTGTCTTTCCTCCTGGAAGGGACGCATCCGCATGACATCGGCAGCATACTGGATCGTCATGGGGTGGCGATCCGCGCCGGGCATCATTGCACCATGCCGCTGATGCAGCGTTTCGGCCTATCTGCGACGGCGCGTGCATCGTTTGCCCTGTACAACACCAGGGCAGAGGTGGATAAGCTGGCGTTGGCCATCCATAAAGCACAGGAGATATTTGGGCGATGAACGACCTGCGCGAACTCTATCAGGAGGTTATTTTTGACCACTACCGCAAGCCACGCAATTTTCGCCGCATGGACGATGCCAACCACAGCGCAGAAGGCTACAACCCGCTGTGCGGCGATAAGGTGACGGTCTATCTCAAGGTGGAAGACGGCCGCATCTGCGACGCCAGCTTTGAAGGCTCCGGTTGTGCCATTTCGACCGCCTCCGCCTCGCTGATGACGGACAGCCTGAAGGGCAAGAGCGAGGCTGAAGCTTTGCAGATGCTGGCAGAATTTCATGGTATGGTTACCGGCCCAATGGCCGGTGGCGCGCCAGTGGCGCTAGGCAAGCTCGAAGCACTGGCCGGTGTGCGCGAGTTTCCACAACGCGTGAAATGCGCCACGCTGGCTTGGCACACCCTGCAGGCCGCACTGAAAAACCAGCATGACAAAGTCACGACGGAGTGAAGCGCCATGATCGACTGGAAGAAATTATCTGAACAGCAGCAACTGCCGCCCCCCAGCCAGGAAGAGCTGCAGCAGGGCGTGATCGAGATGCTGCGCACCATTTATGATCCGGAAATCCCGGTAAACATCTACGACCTGGGCCTGATCTATGGGCTGGAGGTCAATGCCGCAGGCGAGGTGCACGTGCGCATGACCTTGACCGCGCCGGGCTGCCCAGTGGCGCAGAGCTTTCCTGGCACAGTGGAGGAAACACTCATGTGCGTCCCCGGCGTCACCACGGTCAAGGTAGAGCTGGTCTGGGAACCGCAATGGAAACGTGAGCTAATGTCAGAAGCCGCCCAGCTACAGTTGGGATTGCTGTGAACAAGGAGGCATCTTATGCAGGTATGGATTGATGTGGTACCAGTCAGCTCACTGCCACCAGGCGCTTGCTGTGTGGTGGAGGTGGAAGGCCAGGCCGTCGCCGTATTCAATCTGGACGGCGAATACTATGCGATTGAGGATGTCTGTACCCATGACGGCGGCGACCTGGCCAGCGGCGATGTGGAAGGTGATCGTATTACCTGCCCGCGCCATGGCGCCTGCTTCTCCATCAGGACCGGCAAGGTGCTGTCGCCGCCAGCCTATGAAGACTTGCGTACGTTTCAGGTGCGGGTTGCGCATGGCAAAGTGCAGGTGGGCATTGAAAATTTTTGAGTTGATGTTTGAGCGCGGGCCCCTGCATGGGTGCTCTCTGCGCCACAGGCTGCAGCGCTGGCGTATGCGGAGGATGCTGCAGCAGTGTGGCCCGATACCGCACCACCTCTGGCAAGAAGTAACGCGAAGTGCGATTGTATTGCAGGGGCTTGATGCGGTGCAAATGGCACACCTACGCGAGTTGACGACGTGGTTCATGCATCGGAAAGTGATTACAGGGGCCCAAGGCTTGGAAGTGACCCCATCTATGCGGGTGACGGTGGCCGCCCAAGCCTGTTTGCTGATCCTCAATCTGGGCATAGATTACTTCGACGGTTGGGTAGAGGTCATCCTTTATCCTGGCGCATTTCGCGTCAACCACGAACAAATGGATGCTTACGGGCTGGTGCACCATACAGCAAGTGTATTGGCTGGAGAGTCATGGTTGCGAGGGCCAGTGATTTTGTCCTGGGATGACGTGGAGCGGGGGACCCATCACGGCCACTCTGGCCAAAATGTGGTGCTGCATGAGTTCGCTCATAAGCTGGATGGTCTTAATGGGGTAGCTAACGGTATGCCGCCACTGGGTCGTGGCATGAGTCAAAAACGATGGACCGAGGCCATGACTGAGGCCTACGATGCACTATGCCTTAAAGTCGCATCAGGAGAAGCAACCTTTATCAATCCTTATGCCGCCAGCAGTCCGGCGGAGTTTTTCGCGGTGCTGAGCGAATATTTTTTTATTGCGCCCGATATTTTGAAAGAGCATTGTCCAACCGTCTATAGACAGTTGGCGATGTTTTACCGGCAGGAGCCATAGCCTTGATGGTTCTGCATCTTCAGGGCGCGCTTAATGCAATAGCAGGATCACGCAGCTATCAAAAGGAGAAAACAAAATGATCTCGGTTTCGAGCTGGTTCGGGCTCTTTATTATTTTTCTGGTAATCGTATTCTTTACTTCTGCAATCCGTATTTTCCGGGAATATGAGCGCGGTGTTGTCTTTACCTTGGGGCGTTTCTGGAAGGTAAAGGGGCCTGGGCTGGTCATCATCATCCCCGCGATTCAGCAGATGGTGCGGGTGGATCTGCGTACGGTGGTACTGGAGGTGCCAAGTCAGGATGTCATCTCGCGTGACAACGTATCTGTGAAAGTCAGCGCTGTGGTGTATTTGCGCATAATAGATGCGGAAAAGGCGATTATCCAAGTGGAGGATTACCTCAATGCCACAAGCCAATTGGCGCAAACCATGTTGCGTTCGGTGCTGGGCAAGCACCAGTTGGACGATATGCTGGCGGAGCGGGAGAAACTGAATAAAGGCATTCAAGAAGCGCTGGATGCACAAACTGACTCGTGGGGGATCAAAGTCGCCAATGTCGAGATCAAGCAGGTCGAGCTGACCGAATCCATGATCCGGGCAATTGCCAGGCAGGCAGAGGCAGAACGTGAGCGGCGCGCAAAAGTTATTCATGCCGAGGGTGAGTTGCAGGCTTCAGAAAAGTTATACCAGGCAGCCAAGATACTTGCACAAGAGCCGCAGGCAATCCAGTTACGTTATCTGGAAACGCTAACGGTTATCGGCGCGGACAAAAATACAACGATCGTATTTCCTCTACCTATGGATCTCGTAGCGCCTTTCCTGGAAAAACTCAAACCAAAGTAAGGGTTGCGTAACCTTCCTGCATTGCGCCTGGTGGCAGTTTCGCCCTAGGCGAGGACATTTAATTGGAGCATTTAATCGGATAGGTGCAGTCCAATTAGATAGCCTCGAACGGCTATCCGGGAGCGGTGGCAAGCAGCCAGACGCCAGCCGTGATGAAGGCAACCCCGGCAACGCGCGGGATGAGGCGAGCGGCCGGTATGATCTTCTCCAGCAAGACCATGATGGTAATCCCCGCGATCCACAGCACATTCATTACGCCGCCAACAAACAGCAACGCCATCAGCGCCCAGCAGCAACCGACACAATACGCACCATGTCGGGCGCCGGTCTGCAGCGAGGCGAACGCTTCGGGACGAAAGCCACCATGTCGCTGGATGAAGGACAGTGGCGCCTGACATTGGACAAGACAGGCATACTTCAGCGGTGTCCACTGATATACGCCGATGGCGATGAGTAGGATGGCGCCCAACATGCTGCTGGCACTCGTCATCATCGGTGTCAGCAGTAGCGCGCGCTCAAGGAGCCATTGCGCGCAGGTGGCCGCCAGAGAGAAGCCGGCCCAAACCAGGAGATAGCCTGCAGCGAACCATGCCGTTGCGGCGAATGGCTGCCCACGCATCGTCGCCTGCCTGCCAACACGCGCGTATAGGAGAATTACGGGCGCGGCGGACGGTATCATCATGCCGACCATCATTACCCCCCACATGGTAAGCACGAAAGCGAAATCGGCGACAGTCCACGGTCTGAAAGGTGTAACCATTATCGCAGCCATGTCGTCGTGAGCCATGTGCATGCCCCCCATGTCGCTGCCAGCCATTTCCATGTTGGCAGCGAGCCACAGGATGTAACCCCATGCGAGCGACGTCACCACAGCCAGCGCAGCCGCCACGATGTAACGGTCGCGCCGCAGCACGACCTCAAGCACTGCAACTGGCATGCCTGTTAGCGGACGATGCCGCTCTGGCAAAGATGAATATGGGCAAACTGACCGTAGGAGTCGGCCAGATCCAGCTTGATCGGACGCGACGTTTTCGACCAGCCGCGCCCCATTTCCGCGATGGAATACTCGAAGCCATTGGGTATGTCGATGCGCGCGCGGTGTTCCGCGCCCGTTACCGAATTCAGGATCGGTTCGCCACGACCTTCGATTATGCCGGGCACAACCAGACGGGCCTTGCGGGCGTCGATGTCAACCTCGAAGTCGATGTGCGCGAAGATAGGCTCGTGTAGCTTCTCTAGCGTTGTAGAGAATACCTGGAAAACGGTAGCGCCAGGCTCGGTGTCCTGGCCGCTGAGGATGCGCAAGAGCGCCTCGCGCTGTGCCGGCGTCGCTTCTTCTGCGATGATGACTGCCGCCTGGCCTTTGCCTTCGTGGATGGGGCCGGGCCAGGAAAAAATGCCAGCAAACCGCAGGCCATCCAGCCGCGTTTCGCCGTGATAGCCCTGGTCGATTTGCATCCCGACCACAGCTTGACAGTCTCCATGTGTCGGCAAAGCGTTAAACTGGCACGGGCAGCCGTATGCACAGTTGCAGTTGGTGAATTCCCGCGCCTTGATTGTCCATTTTACATTCGTCATGGTCATCTCCTGATCGACTGTATCCCACCATTACGTGATAGACAACAACCATCACGCTATGCCCAATGTTACGCCTGCCAATCGCATGCTGCAAAATAACCGGTTGTCTAATAACTGGGCGCGCTCGGTGCTGGTGCCATTTAGTGAAAGCAGGCTAAAAACATCGGAAAAGCATGGTAACCAGGATGGCTTGCACAAGATGATGCATGCCGGTGTGAGGAGTAATATCAAGGATTGATGACGTGATGACCTGCCTGGCTATTCTCGCTCTGCATGCTGGGAGTATGGCCTTTTAGTCGCGGGTTAACATCTGGAGCAAAGTATGGCGATTATCGTATGTACGCACCACCTTGGCCATGTTGGACCGCTTGCGCCAGTCAGCTATCAAGGGGAAACTGTCAGTGATGTGCTCGATGCGGCCGCTGTTGATTACCCTCGTTTAAAAAGTTATGTGTTGGATGATCAGGGCAGGGTGCGCAAGCATGTTGCGATTTTTGTGGATGGCACCTTGCAGCCTCGCGAGACCGTGCTCAATTATGTCCTCGACGCCACTGATGAAATTTATATCATGCAGGCACTTTCCGGCGGCTAAATACCAACGTGGAGGAGCAAGCCATGGCTAATCGAATACTGGTTGCAACCCGTAAGGGCTTATTTGATATCCGTCAACACGTGCCTGGTCACTGGGCAATTCACAATAAATGTTTTCTTGGTGAACAGGTGGGCATGGTGCTGCATGATCCTCACGATGGCGCACTGTATGCCTCGCTAGAACTTGGGCATTTCGGTACCAAACTACATCGCTCTGACGACGATGGCATGCACTGGCAAGAAATCAGCGCACCCTCATACGCCTCTGTTAACAGTGGCGAAGCGCCCAGTTTGAAAATGGTTTGGTCCATGGAGGTAGGTGCGCCGGGCACGCTCTGGGCTGGGACTATACCCGGCGGCTTATTCAAGAGTAGCGATCGAGGGGCAAGTTGGGAGCTTACGCAAAGCCTGTGGGATGATCCGCTGCGTAAGCAATGGCTTGGTGGCGGCTATGACGAGCCAGGCATACATTCCATCTGCGTCGATCCGCGTGATCCCAACCGCATTGCCATTGGCGTATCCTGCGGTGGCGTATGGCTGAGTGAAGATAACGGTGTTAGCTGGCGTACCGCGACTAAAGGCCTGTGGGCAGACTATATGCCACCGGGACAGGAAGAAAATCCCGCAATCCAAGATCCGCACCGCCTGGTGCAATGTTATCAGGTACCGGACAATTTCTGGATTCAACATCACAACGGTATCTTTCGCTCCACAGATGGTTGTGCCCATTGGACCCGGATCAAGGCCCAACCTTCCAGTTTTGGTTTTGCCGTTGCCGTGCATCCGCAACAACCTGATACCGCCTGGTTTGTCCCCGCGGTAAAGGATGACAAGCGTTATCCTGTGAATGCAAAATTTATCGTTACACGCACCCACGATGGCGGGAAAACCTTTTCATCACTTACTACCGGCTTGCCGCAACAGGAAAGTTACGATCTGGTTTACCGCCACGGACTGGCTGTTGATGAGCGTGGTGTATGCTTGGCAATGGCATCCACCACAGGTAACTTCTGGATCAGCGAAAATGGTGGCGAAGCCTGGAGTGAATTTACCAATCATTTTCCGCAGGTATATGCTGTACGGTTTGTTCAGGGGTGATTTTAGCGGGTATGCTTAAGTGTAGGTTTGCAAGGGGGTAGTCATGAATTCCCAAAGGACTTGGAACTTCCGCATCGATTTCCGAAAAAAAAATTCTTTGAGTGTCAAAAGATTTTTTCTTTTTTCACTTATTCTTCGAGGATTTTTTTCCGTAAACCCGCTATGGGGAGGCGAGCTTTCCCATACGATAGAAAGTATCAAGCCATCTATTGTCGGGATTGCAACTTTTCAAAAAACCCGCAGCCCACCATTGAATTTCATGGGTACGGGCTTTGTTGTCGGTGATGGCTCGTTTGTAATGACCAATGCCCATGTCATTCCAGAAACCTTGGGCAGCAACACTATGGAGTCACTCGTGGTTATCGTGGCCAGAAGCGGCAAGGAGCCGGAGCTAAGGAGTACGGTTCGGGTCGCGTCTGACAAGGAGCACGACCTCGTCCTGCTGCGGATTAGCGGAGAGCCATTACCAGCAATGCAGCTAGGGGACTCGGAAACGGTTCGGGAGGGGCAAGTATTTGCGTTTACCGGATTCCCCATCGGCATGATTCTCGGATTTCATCCCGTGACCCATCGCGGTATGCTTTCTTCGATCACGCCCGTTGTCTTGCCCGCCCTTAACACCAAGCGTTTGGAAGCGAAAAATATTGCCCAGCTTCAAAAGTCGGCCTATTCCGTGTTCCAGCTTGACGGAACCGCTTATCCTGGCAATAGTGGCAGCCCACTTTATGATCCTGATTCCGGGACTGTCTATGGCATCGTAAATATGGCTTTTATAAAGGGGCTGAAAGAGACTGCTTTGACCCAGCCTAGTGGTATCTCTTATGCAATCCCGAGTAATTATATGCGCGGCTTATTGCAGCGGAATGTGCCATGAAAAATTGCGCTCTAAACTTGGGCTTGTTCATGCAACAGCTGAAAATCCTGCAGCCTACCGATGCGGAGGAGGGATGTTGCTGAAATAGGCTTTAAAGCCCTGCGCGCGCTCATACTCATCGTGAATGTGAGTCACCAAAGTTAACTTTAACCAACAATATCAGCTGATTATTGCCCGCACAGCACGTGCCGCGGTTGTTCAGGAGCGGCATATCTTGGCCGACGTGCCATTTTGCCGCACATATTTTACACACCCTATTGACTACTCCTCTGGGGGCATGTTAAACCAATAACATTGCAAACGTTACCTGCTCCCGAGATGTATTTCGGTAAGTTTGGTGCGCAGTAGCGCAAATATTGCCTACTACATGCAGCCTGACCCTTGGAAGGCGAAAACAAAGGGAAACTCAGATGGACCGCAATTTCTTAACCGGATTGCGGCGAACCCGAAAAAAAACGGAAAAAACGGGAGAAAAACTAAGTGTATAGAATTTTCCATCGCTACGTTGCCGTCACATCCATCATTCTTTTTGTAACGGAATTCCTTATCCTGATGGCATCAGTCTATCTGGGCGCGTCCATCCGTTTTTTCGATCCTGATTACTTTTCATCTGACCATCTCACAGACTTGTTTCCACAAGCATGTGCTTTTGCATTCGTGATGGTCTCAAGCATGGCTGTGCTAGGAATGTATCAACTGGTGGATTACAGAGAAGATTTACGCAAAATCCTATTCCGCCTGATACGCTCCTTGGCATTGGGGTTCGGGTTCATAGCCCTGGTTTTTTATTGGGTACCGGAAACCTATTTCGGTCGCGGCATATTGGGTATCGTCATGTTGATTGCTATGGTGGGAATCTTTTTGACAAGGATCATCTTTTACAAGTGGTCCAATCTCTATCTTCTAAAGAATCGCGTCTTGGTTTTGGGTGCTGGCAGGCTGGCTAAGGACTGCAGTAATCTGGTCGAGATGAATTCCCATGCCGATGCATTTCAGATTGTTGGTTTTGTCGCCATGCCAAATGAAGTATGTCAAGTGACGCCTTCGTTAGTTTTGCCGTTTCAAGGATCGTTAATGTCGATGGTGAATAAATACAACATTAATGAGATCGTCGTGGCGGTTCGGGACCGGCGCAGCGAGAATTTCTCCATTGAGGAGCTTTTCAAATGCAAGCTGTGTGGGGTTAAGGTGATCGATACGGCAACCTTTTTTGAGCGCGAGATGAACCAGATCCTGATGGATTCCTTCCAGCCAAGCTGGTTGGTATATGGAGGGGGGTTTGATCA
Organism: Methylophilaceae bacterium; assembly: GCA_039933015.1. Lineage (GTDB taxonomy): Bacteria > Pseudomonadota > Gammaproteobacteria > Burkholderiales > Methylophilaceae > JBDTOX01. The sequence continues at coordinate 20,016 of JBDTOX010000085.1, read as the reverse complement.
GTGTCAATTGCGAAGAGGTATTAAAAGGGCTTTTGATGTGTGCGCAAGCACGATCCTCTTGATTGTCGCGCTCCCTATCATGCTACTTACGATCCTGTGCATTTTTATCGAAGACCGCACGCCTATCCTTTATCGGCAGGAAAGGGTAGGGAAAAACGGCCATCACTTTATGGTCATGAAGTTTCGTAGCATGCTTAATGACGCTGAAAAAACTGGAACACCACAATGGGCGTGTGAAAATGATCCGCGCACGACGAGAGTAGGGCAGATTATTCGCAAGCTGAGAATCGATGAGCTACCTCAAATTCTTAACGTTCTAAAAGGCGAGATGAGCTTTGTCGGCCCCAGGCCTGAACGGCCATATTTTGTGGAACAACTCTGCGAGAAAATACCCTACTACAACGTGAGGCACAGCATTAAACCGGGGATTACGGGCTGGGCGCAAGTATGCTACCGGTATGGGGCATCGATCGAAGATGCCAAACAGAAGCTCCAGTACGACTTGTACTATGTCAAGAACAACAGCTTGTTCCTCGATATCATCATACTGCTAGATACTATCGGGGTTGTTCTCTTTGGTAAGGGCGGGAGATGATTCCTGTGCACAACGTTCATGTTGACAAACATAGCAGTATTTAGCTACGCCACTGCGGCTGTGGCGTTTGCTTTCTTGTCCACCCTTCTTTTGACCAGTTGGCGTGGCCGCTTGCACGGGATGGTGCTGACGGTAGCCTGTTTGCTTACTTTGCTTTGGGCGATAACAGTTGCCTATCAAGTTGCCCGGGGTCACCCCTTGTCGCTAATGGTAGATATCCTTGAAATTTTGCGGAATGCCGGCTGGGTTGTTTTCCTGATTATGCTGCTGGGAGCATTCCGGCAGGCAACGGTTTCATCTGCGTTCAGAGCCAGGTTGTTTGTGGTGGTTATTACAGCATTTTTCCTTTTGCTGATCTTTGCGACCATGTATGTCTATGGGGAATATGTAAATCCCTATGGGACGGCCGCTTTTATGATCGGCATTGTCGGGCGCGTGGCAATAGCGGTCATAGGCATGATCCTGGTGGAGCAGCTGTACCGGAATACGCCCCCCAATGAGCGCTGGGGGATTAAATATCTCTGCCTGGGGATAGGCGGGATGTTTGCCTATGATTTCTATCTGTATAGCGATGCTATGTTGTTTAGACATGTGAATCCAGAAATCTGGTCGGCACGCGGCATTGTCAATGCCCTGATTGTTCCGCTCATTGCAGTATCGGCTGCGCGCAACCCGCAATGGTCTTTAGGAATTTCGGTGTCACGCCGTCTACTGTTCCATTCTGTGACATTGCTGGGTGCTGCCACGTACTTGCTGGCCATGGCCGCCGCTGGCTATTTGCTGCGTTTTTTTGGGGGGAGCTGGGGGACGGTTCTGCAGGCGGTCTTCCTGTTTGGAGCGGTGATCCTGCTCATAAGCGTGCTGTTCTCCGGAACTTTGCGTTCCTGGCTAAAAGTATTCATCAGTAAGCATTTTTTCAGTTACAACTACGATTATCGGGAGGAATGGTTGCGATTTACCCGCACGTTCTCCGAGGACGGGCAGGGATTGGGTGAACGTGCCATCCAGGCCATAGCTGAACTGGTGGAAAGCCCTGGAGGCGGCTTGTGGATATGCAGGGAATCAGGCAGTTGCGAGCCCGAGGCGCACTGGAATATACCCTTGGGGCATGATTCCGAGCCAGTAGATGGTAGCTTCTGCCAGTTTCTGGAAAATAAGCAGTGGGTAATAGACTTGCAGGAATATGCAGCAAGCCCGGAGCGCTATGAAACGGTTTCCATGCCACAATGGCTGTTAGCCATCCCCAAGGCACGCCTGGCGGTGCCACTGATACTGCACCGGAAATTGTTCGGTTTCGTTGTGCTGACGCAGCCCAGAAGCCAGATAAAGCTGAACTGGGAGATCAGCGATCTACTTAAAATAGCCGGCAACCAGGCCGCAAGTTATCTTGCACAGCAGGAAACGGCTAATGCGCTTCTGGTTGCGCGTCAGTTTGAGTCTTTCAACCGTATGTCCACCTTTGTAGTGCACGACCTGAAAAATCTGGTTTCCCAGCTATCGCTGCTGCTTTCCAATGTCGAAAAACACAAGAACAATCCTGAATTCCAGAAAGACATGATAGACACGGTGGATCTCTCTGTTCAGAAAATGAAGCGGCTTCTACAGAAACTAAACGTTGGGAATTCCGTGGAGAAGCCTGCGCCGCTGCTTATTGAAAATCTATTGCAACAGGCGGTGGCGGCTAATTCTGCCGCCGAGCCGATGCCGGTGCTCGAGATTCTGGACCCTGGCCTGGAGGTATTAGCCAACTGGACTAGCCTCGAACAGGTGATCGGACACCTGATTCAAAACGCCATTGAAGCGACTCCCAAGGACGGACAGGTGCTGCTTCGCTTGACCAAGGGGGAAAACATCGCAATCATCGAGATTCAGGATACTGGGTATGGTATGAGCACGGAATTCATCCGTGAACGACTATTCAAGCCTTTCGAATCCACTAAATCAGCCGGTATGGGGATCGGTGTATTTGAGAGCCGGGAATATGTCCACGAGCTTGGCGGTCAGGTCGAGGTCGTCAGCAACGAGTCTAGCGGCACCACTTTTCGCTTAATCTTGCCGCTCCACATTCCGGATGATGCAGTTGAGGAAGCCGCATAATGACAAGAGGAACCAAGTGAGTCAGGACAAAAAAAATCTGCTGATTATTGAAGACGACCCGGGCTTGCAGAAACAGCTGCGCTGGAGTTTTGATGCCTACAACGTGCTCGTGGCAAAGGACCGTGAAAGTGCGCTCGCCCAGGTTCGGCGGTATGAGCCGGTGGTGGTTACCATGGATCTGGGGCTTCCCCCTGATCCTGATGGTGCTTCGGAGGGGCTGGCCACGTTACAGCAAATACTGATGCTTGCCCCGGACACCAAACTGATTGTTCTTACCGGCAACCAGGATCATGCCAATGCGGTAAAAGCTATTGGCATGGGCGCTTACGATTTTCATCAAAAACCTTTTGACCCAGAATTACTGGGACTGGTGATCGAAAGGGCTTTTTACCTCCATGCCCTGCAGCAGGAGAACCGCGGGTTGCTACAGAGTCAGGCGGATTCTCCCATGTCCGGCATTATGAGCCGGGATCCGGGCATGATTAAGGTATGTCGCAATGTGGAAAAAGTGGCGCCTTCGAACGCTGCCGTCATGTTGCTGGGCGACAGCGGAACGGGCAAGGAAGTGCTGGCGAGAGCCCTGCACCAGCTGAGCCCCAGGCAGGGCAAGCGTTTCATCGCAATCAACTGCGCAGCGATTCCGGAAAACCTTTTGGAGAGCGAGTTGTTCGGGTATGAGAAGGGGGCCTATACCGGAGCCGCCAAACAGACCTTGGGTAAAATCGAGCTTGCCAGCGGCGGCACTTTTTTTCTCGACGAAGTAGGCGATTTGCCGATGTCTCTACAGGCGAAGCTCCTGCGTTTCCTGCAGGAAAGAGTGATAGAGAGAATTGGCGGGCGTGAAGAGATCCCGGTAGACGTGCGCATCGTCTGTGCAACGCATCAGAATCTTCAGGACCTGATCGCGGCGAAGCGTTTTCGCGAAGATCTTTTTTACCGGCTTAGCGAAATCGTGGTTTCGATTCCTCCGTTGCGTGATCGGGTAGGGGATGCCGCTTTGCTGGCGCATCACTTCAAGAACAAGTTCAGTGCCCAGGACGGACGCCCCTCGCTAAGCTTTGCTACAGAGGCGCTGGCCATGATAGAGGGCTATCTTTGGCCAGGCAACGTGCGGGAAATGGAGAACTGCATCAAGCGTGCAGTAATCATGGCAGAGGGTTCCCAAATCAACGGGGAGGATCTCGGACTGTCCGCCACATCCACGATGGAAGAACCCATTAATTTGCGTCAGGTGCGCGATGAGGCGGAATACAAAGCCTTGGTGAAGACATTGGCGAGAGTGGATGGCAATATTGCCAAAGCGGCTGAATTGCTCGGCGTTAGCCGCCCCACACTTTACGATCTGATGAATCGTCATGGGATCAAGTAAACCGCTTTACGGCGCTGCGGTTCGAGGGAAATGAGCGTAAGTGCCATTGTGCTTGCGGTCGCGCAAACGCTGATTCTTCCACCACTGAGTTTGTTTTTGGTTTACGTGGCCGGTTTAACGCTACGCGTATGGCGGCCCCGCCTTGGGCGCATGTTATGTAGCGGGGCAATAGCTATTTTGTTTTTACTGTGTACTAACGCTGGCGCATGGTTATTGGTGCATCCGCTCGAAAGCCTCGAGACTCCACTGCAAGCTACAAAAGATACTGGGGCACAAGCGATTGTCGTGTTGGCTGCAGGGCGGCTTGAACATAGCCCGGAGTATGGTGGTAAGGATATACCTGACTATATTGCGCTTGCCCGTCTACAGTATGCAGCGAAACTGCACCGGGAAACCCAGCTGCCAGTGCTTGTTTCAGGGGGCAATGGCACGCCAGATGGCCGCATCGAACCATTGGCAAATGGGATGGCGCGTGTTTTGCAGGATGACTTCGCTACACCTGTTAAATGGATAGAGGATAAGTCCGACAATACTGCGGAAAACGCGGCATTTTCTGCACAAATCTTGAAACAAGCCGGTGTGAACCGTATTTTGTTGGTGACCGATGCAATGCACATGCGCCGATCAAGGGTAGTGTTCTTGCAAGCTGGCCTTGAAGTTGTAGCTGCGCCAACTATATTCTTCAGTAAAGACAAAATAGCACTTCTTGATTTTCTGCCGGGAGCGGAGGGCCTTCGCCGCTCCCGTTATGCGATGCACGAATGGTTGGGAATGGCTTGGTATTGCGTAAGGTATGGGGCCTGCAGGCTAGCCTGATTTTATTCTAACAATCCCAGCCAAACAAAATGTTTGGGTAGCTGGAATATTGTGTGGCAGACAGATACTTTATTAAGAGAGGTTGAAATGAGTCATCATCTTGTGCGAATAGGTACGCTTGTCCATATCTGCCTGCTGTTAGTGGCAACTGGTGTAGTTACTAGCGCGGAAGCTGCCACGCTACAGGTGGGTTGGGGAAAAAAATACCTGTTCCCCAGTGTTGCCGCGAAATTTGCACAAGATGGCGACACCGTCGAAATCGATGCTGGCGATTATCCAAAAGACGCCGCCACATGGAAGCAGAATAATCTGACGATTCGTGCAGTAGGTGGGAAAGCGCATCTGCAGGCGGATGGTGCTAATGCCGAAGGCAAGGGCATTTGGGTGATCAGGGGCAACAACGTTACCATCGAAAACATCGAGTTTTCCGGAGCCAAAGTACATGATAACAATGGTGCAGGTATCCGGGTGGAAGGCGCAGGCATCACGGTTCGCAACTGCTATTTTCACGACAACCAGAACGGCATACTTACTGGCGCAAATAAAACCAGCGATATCCTTATCGAGAACAGCGAGTTCTCTCACAATGGTGCTGGCGACGGTAAGACCCACAACCTGTATATTGGCGCGGTGCGCAGCTTCACACTCAAATACAGCTACAGCCATCATGCGCAAGTGGGCCACAACGTCAAAAGCCGTGCCCGGACGAACTATATCCTGTACAACCGTATTATGGACGAAGAAGACGGCAATTCCAGCTATGACATCGACATACCGAATGGCGGCATCACCTACATGATCGGCAATCTTGTCGAGCAGGGTCCGAAAACAGAAAACTCCGGCATGATCAGTTTTGGCGCAGAAGGTCTGAAAAGCTCGCCCAATGAGTTTTATCTCATCAATAACACGCTAGTTAATGATCGCCCGCAGGGCGGGGTTTTCGTGTTCGCCAAACCGGGCACCAGGCAGGTTAGAATCGTGAATAATTTATTCATCGGAAAAGGCAGGATTGAGGCAGCAGATGCGGAAGACTCACACAACATCATGGGCAACAAAAATGAGCTAATCTCACCCTTGGCTTATGACTATCAACTCAAACCCAATGCCAAAGCTGTCAATGCTGGCATAGAACCAGGATCAGCCCACGGTTTTTCATTGCAGCCTACCGATCAGTATGTGCACAAGGCCAGCAGTGAGCCGCGGCCCAAGTCAGGCAAGATTGACGTGGGGGCGTATGAGATTAAGTAAAACGAGAAGGACCTCTTTCTGAAGTACGATGATGATTACGAACCTTTTATATAAATTCCTTGGGAATCGGCTCTCTCCAGCTGGCTCGAACGGGCGCCTGAGCATACTGATTTATCACCGCGTTCTCGCCGGGCAGGATCCCCTTTTTCCACACGAAGCTACAATGGACACTTTCAATGCACAGATGTCCCTGCTGAAAGCAGTGTTCAATGTGCTGCCTCTTTCTGAAGCCATCACGCGCCTGAAAAAAGGCACACTTCCCGCCCGCGCCGCTTGCATTACCTTCGATGATGGCTATGCGGACAATGCCACAATCGCTCTACCCATTTTGCAGCGGCATGGCCTGACGGCGACATTCTTCATCGCCACTGCCTACCTCAATGGCGGCCGCATGTTTAATGACACGGTGATCGAAGCAATCCGCCGTACTCAACACGACATCCTCAATTTAACCAAACTTGGCTTGGGGCAACATGACACGGCATCACATGAGGCAAAAGCCTGCGCGATCAAGCAAATCCTGCCCATAGTGAAACACCTTCCCCTGGAAGAGCGCGAAGAAAAAGTCGCCAGACTATACGAGCTTGCCACATGCGGCCCGCTGCCGAACGATCTGATGATGACGACCGATCAACTCAAGGCGCTACACGCTGCCGGCATGGAGATCGGCGGTCATACCGCACGCCACCCCATACTTGCCGGACTCGACGATACGGCCGCTCACCAGGAAATTGCAGATGGAAAGGAATTCCTGGAAGGTATGCTGGGAGAAAAAATCAGGCTGTTCGCCTACCCCAACGGTAAACCTGGAGTGGACTACCTGCCGAAACAGGCTGCCATCGTAAGCCAACTGGGTTTTGATGCAGCGGTCTCCACCCAGCCAGGTGCCTCCACGCGCACGAGCGACCTGTTTCAATTGCCCCGGTTCACTCCTTGGAGTACAAACTCATCCCGCTTCATACCTTCGTTGCTAGGCAATCTGGCAACGAAGGTATCAAGCAACTAAGTTGATGCCTTCCCTGAATGCGATAACGTCTGTAAGCGCTTTAGAATAAAGTCGATCCGCCAGCGCAGCGGGTTTCCATCCATCCAATTCTCTTTGCCACCAAGAAAGAAGGAAGAATAGAAGCCACCAAGCAGTCCGCTTGCGACTCTCTGGGGAGTTGTCACCATAAGCATGCATGAACACATCCATCATGCCCGCTACATCATGATTATTGTTAATCACTTTTATTCCGCGCCGGTTAAGAATCAAGTCGGCCATGAACTGGGCTGCATCCATGGCTCCCGCGTTCTTGAACTTTAAGCCGATGTCGATGCCATATACCCCAGCGTTGGTCTGAATCAGATTGGATGCCTTGAAATCCCCATGCAATGGAACTAGTTTTACGGGGTCCTGCGCGGCCTCGGCCAGACTATTACGCATCAATTCCAACCCTCTTCGTGCCACCCGATTCCGTGATGCCAAGGAGGCACAATTCAACTCTGTCTGATATAGCATCTGCGCATGGTCTTTTCCAACCCCGCATTGAACCTGAACACTATGCAGTCCACGCAGCCAAGTGGCAGCAAGGCGCAGGCAATCGTCAAACACTTGCTGATGTCGCGTTTTTCTTATGCGCTCATCCAAGGACGGCCCAACCAGCAACTCCATGGAAAAGGCACAAGTTGAAGAGCAAATACTATAGACACGAGGAACCAGAAACGTAAGCGCAATGCCTTCCTCACTTCCCAAGCTCTGCAACACCTTGTATTCCCATTGCGCTTCACATTCCATTGCATGGTTGGCAGTGCGGTATTTTTTAAGAAAATATTCTGCACCGCAATCCCGACACGTCGCCGCTGCCACATATGAATAGAGTCTCCGCGAGCAGGCGGACACGCGCCACCCTTTCCGACTACCACATTCGGAGCATGCCAAGCCCCAAAATTCAAAACGTTTACAGCGCCAACCATGCAACTTTTTCCACACTCAGCGAGTCTTCTCGGCGATGATGTAAATCGCTTCACTAACAAGCGAATTGATGCGATGCCTCCCAACTTCCACCAAGCCCGCTTCCGACAAAAGTCGCTTGATCTCTCTGTTTGTAATTGGGTGACGTGCAGGATTCTGGTGACGAAGCAGCTTCTTTATCCAACGCCTGAAACGATGATAGGGTGAATTCAGTGAGTGATTGATGACCACCATTTTTCGCGTCATAGATGCCACCCCCCGCATAAACTCGATCTGCGTCTCCAAAGGAAAATGCATAAGCACTCTGGCACACAAGGTGGCATCAAATTGCGGTTCACAACCGGTTTGCTTTAGCGCATCAGTTACCTCGGTAGTAAAACGTTCTCCATAGCTTGCTAATCTTTCTCTTGCCACGCCAAGCATCTCATCGGATATATCTGCACCATGCACACGCAAGCCGGATTCAAGCAGTGACTCCGCCAAGCGGCCCGTGCCACAAGGCAAATCAAGCACGACAGTATTGCGCGGCAAGCCATTGAAGCACTCTCGGATTATTCTTTTTTCCTGGCTGTTGAATACTTGACCAGCCAAGCTCGAGAATCGCACCCGATCATATTCCTGCGCTATATCCTGATTCTTGTAATGCTGGGTAGCATCCCATTCACTTACATTTTTTTTATCAGACATTTAGTTTTCCTTCGTCAATATACTGAGGAGGCTGGGGAAGAGCGTGCAAGCAAGCTCCTTTAGTATTGGAGTATGCCACACCCAAAATACTCTACCAGACCTTGATATCAAAAGTTAACAGAACACAAAAGTTAGCAGAATATTGAGCGGCCATATTCATCAGCAATGCAGCTTATACCAGCGCCTCGGCTGGCGCGAGGTAGCTCAGAAACGCAGTCTGGCCATCTATCTTAATTGTCCCGATTTAAAACTGGTATCTAAACTCCAGCAATTCTTACACTTGTGGACAATCCGTGCTGCTGCGCGTAACGTACCAAATAAAAACAAGGCTCATGATTCAGTCATTTACTCACTTGCTTGATATTTTTCATAGTGGCACCGCATGGCTACAGTTTGCGGTTGCACACAGGCTCGGGAAGCAATTATATTTAAGCTGTCGACAAGAAAAACTGGATGTAAGCTACCCGGGAGATTTGATGAAGATGCCTAGAGTTGGAAAATTACTAAATTATGCGTCTTTGGTAAAAAAACAGACTGGGAAATCATACTTTAGCCAACTGTCAGAAATCGCGCGTTTGTCTTCCAATGAGCATCGTCTTGGTGTTGAGGAATATTATGAGTTTGGAGTCTTTGACGACAAAAGCTACTCCGGCCGACAAAAGTTTGATTGTATCGGCTGGAAAGCAAGTGCTGAAATCGACAAGAATCTGAATTACGATTACTGGCGAGCAACCGCCAACGACAAAGTTCTCAACTATGCATTGCTTCAGCATTACGGGTTTCCGATACCAGAGACTTTCGCCACCTACTCTGCAGGCGGGCGCCGTATAGGTCGAGAGCTGTTGCTCAATACCGAAAAGGAGCTGGAAGAATTTCTTTGCAAGTCCCTGCAGTTCCCGGTCTTCATCAAGCCGCTGCATGGTAGCTATGGGCGCGGAACTTACTCGTTAATTGCTTACGATGCCATGCTCGGGTGTTTCATCGATGTTCAGGGTGAAAAAATACCGCTCGCCGACCTCATGAAAACCTGTTTGACAAAGCAGTTTTGTGGGATGTTATTTCAAACATGCCTGCAACCTCATGAAGAGATTCAAGCGCTGGTTGGCGCCACCACCAGTTGTGTCAGGGTCATCGTTGCGATAACGAACGAGGGACCAAAGATACACATGGCATTCTGGAAAATAGCCCGCGCGCACAACATCACCGACAATTTCTGCATGGGTGAAACCGGAAATCTGCTGGCGTGGGTGAACAAGGACTCCGGTGCCATTGAGCGTATTGCCACCGGACTGTGGCCAAACGGGGCAGAAGTGACCCGCCACCCGGATACGCAGCAGGAGTTGCTCGGCAAGAATCTGCCCGACTGGCAGCAGGCAATGAGCATGTGTTTGTCGGCCGCTGTGCATTTTCCCGGCTTGAAATTACAGCACTGGGATATTGCATTCTGCCGCCAGGGGCCAGTGTTAATGGAACTGAATACCGAAGCAGACCTTGGCGTACCGCAATTCCTCGGACGCACCCCATTTTTTGATGCGACCATCAAAAAACTACTCGCGAATACCTGACACATCAATACGGTACGACAGTTCAGAAATATTTATGCCTTAGCGGGGATGACAAATGCACAATAAAAGTAAAAATCGGCTGAGCCGCCTTGCAGAAAATCTCGATGAGTACCGGGAATGGGCTACGCTGGCACAAGAGCAGACCGGCAAGAGTTTTCTCACACAGTTGCGCGAAATCCGGGCCTTGAAACAGGCTGGCGGACAGTGCGGAATATCAGATTATTATTGGTACAAGCTGTACGATGACGACTACCTGATGGGGCTTGGCGTGCAGGATTTTCTCGGCTGGCGCTTGCAACAGAAGTTCAGTCTCGCCCTCAACCCGAGAACTGCCGTCCTTCCTGCATGGGACAAATTCGCCTTCATGGTAATTGCTGGTGCGGCCGGCTTGCCTGTCGCACCGGTTCGCGCCTGTTTTCATCGTGCAGAACGTGTTTCAGAAATGCTCGGCCTTCATCTCAAGAGCAAGGCCGCAGTGGGAGCATTTCTCCGCGACCCTTCTGTTTTTCCGCTGTTTGGCAAGCCGGCGTATTCGCAGCAGGGATATGGATCTGCTTATCTTGCCGGCTACGATCCGGCAACGGATAACCTGACCCTGCTCGATGGCGGCACCATGCCGGTTGACAGCTTCCTGCGGCGCATGGACGAGACGGTCGATCATCGCTTCCACAAACCAGAATGTGGTTTCCTGTTTCAGGATTCCTTCAAGCTCGCGCCAGAGATCCGGGCACTGACGAACTGGTCGGCGATCTGTGGTGTACGGGTTATATGCCTCAACGGAGCGGATGGCGTCCATCCCATCCGGGCAATCTGGAAAATCGCCACCCCTCCCAATCATGTGGACAACTTCAGTCTCGGGAAGAACGGAAATATGCTTGCGGATGTCGACCTTGCGACCGGCGAGGTGAGCAGGGTAGTCGGTGGGTTCTGGCCAAAAACCGAAGTTTTTCTGAAACATCCACTCACCGGTCAAGCTTTCAACGGGTTTCGATTGCCCGGTTGGAGCAAGATTCTGGAAGCCTGTCACCAAGGCGGCGCTGTTTTCCCCCTGATGAAAATACAGCATTGGGATTTTGCCTTGACCGACCAGGGGCCCTTCATCCTCGAATTGAATGATATGGGGGGTACGGAAATCGCTCAGGTTCACGGTTACGGATTGTTGACGGCGGAGACGCGTGAATTTCTCAAGCGTCACGCCAGTGTGCGAGACCATCAGTGGGTTAGGTCGCTTTGACAAATGTAGAAGCGCCTTTAGCCGCAAAACTAAAATATATCGCGGCTAAAACCGCTTCTATACTGAATGCTGTTTTTAATAATGATTGACATAACGGGCCAGCAACTCATCAAGCGTGAGTAGTTAGCCAGGAACGCTGCTTATACCAGCACCTCGGCTGGCGCCGGGTGGCTCAGAAACGCAGTCGGGCTCGCCGTTAACCCATACGCGCCAGATTGCAATACCACGATCAGGTCGCCCTCACGCGCATGTCCTAACTCCATTTTGTCTGCTAACACATCGAGGGGCGTGCAAAGCGGCCCAACGACTGACGCAAGCTCTGCGTCGCCTTCGGGCGCCACCCGGTTGCCAACTATCACGGGGTAGTTCTTGCGAATCACCTGGCCAAAATTGCCGGAGGCCGCGAGATGGTGATGCAAGCCGCCATCGGTGATGAGAAATACCTGTCCGCGCGAAAGTTTGCGCTCGATGACGCGGCACACGTAAATCCCCGCTTCGCCGACCAAGTAACGCCCTAGCTCAAGCACGAACTCTGCCTTGGGGAAATCTTGTCGCGCCTCGGGCATCAATCCTGCTAGATGTTCTCCCACGGCATCCAGGTCAAGCGGCTGCTCACCTGGGAAGTAGGGGATGCCGAAGCCGCCGCCCAAATTTAGCAGCTTCACCGGGCTTGGTGCATCGGCCGACAAGCGTCGCGCCAAATCGAAAGTGTTGCGCTGCGCTTCCATGATGGACTCAGCGCGTAAATTCTGCGAACCTGAAAAAATGTGGAAGCCGTAAAATTCCAACGGCAACGTCTTCATGCGGGCAAGCATGGCTGGCACTTGCTCGGCATCCACGCCGAATTGCTTGGGGCCGCCACCCATTTTCATGCCAGAAGACTTCAGCTCGAAATCCGGATTCACCCGTACCGCGACTTTTGGGCGCAAACCCAATGCAGCGGCTACTTGGGCCAGCATTTCCATCTCGTGTGCAGATTCCAGATTGACTACAATACCGGCCGCCGCAGCCTGGCGCAGCGCTTTCTTGGTCTTGCCGGGGCCGGCGAAACTGATTTTGTCTGGCGGCATGGTTGTATCCAGCACCGTCATCAGTTCACCCACCGATGCCACATCGAAACCATCCACCAGTTTAGCCAGGTGTTGCACCACGGCCGGCATGGGGTTAGCCTTGATTGCATAATGCAGATGAATGTCCGCTGGCAGCACAGCGCGCAGTTTGGCAACCCGTTCCGAAATCAAGTGGCGGTCGTATACGTAAAATGGCGTGCTCCCGACCCGTTCGGCAACGCGAGGGAGCGATATGCCGCCAATTTGCAGGCAGTTATCCACCATCGGGAACAACAGGTCATGGAAGTGGCGGGCAGGGCGGTTCACGATGGATTCTCCTCGAACATTTCAGTCAGTTCCCCAGCCAGTTTTTTACGATCAATCTTGCCGTTGGGGTTGCGTGGCAATGCTTCATCCCGGCTGACAATTTGAGCCGGGACCATAAAAGCCGGTAGTTGCCGTTTGCATTCCGCCATGAGTTTTTCACTCATTGATTTATCCTTATCGGGCATATAAACCACAAGCGCCACAGCCTGCCCCAGCACGGGGTGAGCCACACCTACCGCTGCCACTTCCGTTACCAGCCCGGTGGCGTAAATCACCTCTTCCACTTCGGTAGGGCTTACCCGATAGCCGGAGGTCTTGATCATTTCGTCGCGTCGTCCAATGAAGTACAGAAAACCCTCATCATCCATCTTCACGGTATCGCCCGACCAAACCGCCATCTCGGGAATGGGTAGCCCCGCTGGATGCCATGGCGCGGGTTTATAACGTTCTGCGGTCTTTTCTGCATCGTTCCAGTAACCCAGGGCCACATGCACACCGCGATGTACCAGCTCGCCCGGCTCTCCAGGTGCGCAGGGTGTGCCATCCTCCCGAACGACCATAATTTCGGCATTGGGAATCGCCTTCCCCATGGAATCCGGGCGGCTATCCAGCTCATCAGGCGGCAAATAGGTAGAGCGAAATGCTTCGGTCAGACCGTACATCAGATAGGGTTTGGTTCTGGGAATTTTGGCGCGTAATGCGGCCAGCGTGCTTGTCGGCATTGCCCCACCCGAGTTAGTGATATAGCGTAAATGTTCATCGATTCCGGCAGGCCAATCCAGTTGCGCAAGCTGTACCCAAAGCGGCGGTACGGCAGCTAGTCCCGTGATCTTCTCGCGTACTACCGCCCGAATCACATCCCGTGGGAAAAGATAGTTCATCAGTACTGCGCACGCACCTACACGAAAAGCCGTGGTGAGTTGGCTCAAACCGTAATCAAAACTCAGTGGCAGCACCGAGAGGATGCGATCTTCCGGACAGTTCTCCAGGTATTGCGAAACGCTCTCGGCACCGGCGACAAGATTGCGATGAGACAGCACTACGCCCTTCGGTTTGCCCGTGCTGCCGGAGGTGTAGAGTATCGCCGCCATGTCGCCATCTATCACTCGGTGCGCGGTGCGCTGGGGCGCAGTGGCCCGCTCCGCCCAGTTCACACAGCTCAAGCCATCAATTTGCGGCCTTGCTTGTCCGGAGACCACCACCACGCAACGTAAATCATGACATCCCGCCAACACTGGCCGCAGCAATTCCAGCCTCTCGGGTGTTGTGACCAAGATGCGCACATTGCTATCCTTAAGGATATGCGCGACCTGCTCAGGCTTGAGTAGCGGATTGACCGGCACGAATACCCCACCGGCAGCTGCTGCACCCAACATCGCGACTACCGTGTCGATGCGTTTTTCCATGTATACGGCCACGCGGTCGCGGCGATCCAGTCCCAGGCCGAGGAATAGATTGGCAGCGGACATGACTTCATCTGCCAAGGCTGCATAAGCCATCTCGCGTCCGTTCTCGCACAGAGCGCTATGCCGGGGCGCAACCCCTCCGCGATGCAGGATCAATTCATGGATCAGCATGCCCATCTCCCTGGTTGTTGCCGGTATTTTTGGCCTCGCCTTTCAAGGTGGCTAGAGCATGGCTCAGGCGGCGCCATACCATTCTGACGGATCGGCGGGACATTTCATTTGTCATTCCGATCACTCCTCTTAAAGTTCGAGAATTGTAAGCCACAATCCCCCACCGTTCGCGCCGGTGGCTCATCCAATCCTTCTTGTGGGCATCATCACCGACGAGGTAATCCACTTCTTGCACCTTGTCTTGATCTAGCACATGGCGCATGAGATGTGCGGTAAGTACCGTACCAACCGACAGATGCGCAAATTTTTTATCGTAAGCGAGCTTGTAAATGGCTGCATGGCCGTGGCTCACGATCCAGATTTGTCCCGCCACGGGCTCGCCGTCATAGTAGGCTAGGCCCAGACGCAGCCAGCCATGGGCGGCACACATACTGATCAGTCCCGGAACAAACTCTGGAAACGGCTCCGCCTTCTTCCAACTGGCGGCATATATCTTGGCCCAAGCTGCAATCGCTTCTTCCAAGCCATCATTGCCGGTCACAATTTCCAGCCTGCCGCGCCCGGCGGCGAAAAAATTCTTTTCGCGCCGCCGGACGGTGTTGCGTACCTGAGACGTGAGTCCTTGAAAATATGCCTGGAATGAGCGCGCTTGTATGGGCAAATACCAGTTCCCGAAACAAACAAACCGGTATGGCTTGAAGCCAGCCTGGCGAATAGCCGACTCCAGCAGAGTAAATGCAGGATGCGCAGGATCCATTGCGTCGAAACGCATGACATCAATACGCGCATCCTTCAAAATCATCCGTAGATAGCCCGCCAACTCATCGAGGGTCACCGCCGGAAGTAGCAATGGGCGATACAACGATGAATAATAGTTTGTAAGACTGCTCATCTGTCTGAACCACATTCCCGTTCGCTTAAAGATGAGTGGCAGCACACCCATCACTTTGCTATCTCGCTGCAGCACGTAAACCCGGGCGCACCTTGCAGGAAGCATGGCCTTGACCTCCAGCAATCTGAACCAGTCCGCCGACAGATCGAAACTATCCCGAACCCCGGTATGAAACAAAGCCTCGCAAGAGGAGGGCAGCTGGAACATGCTTTCGTAGCGCAGAATGTCAAGCACAGGGTTTGGGCTATGCGTCAACACTGCCGCCTTGCCACGAAGAGCGGAAGCCCAGTGCTTGATGGACAGATAGGCATCATGGATACGCGCCTGATAAGCTGCCCGAAATAACATGACATGGGAGATATGACGCTGCCCAGTCGCCCATGCGAGCTGATCCGGCGTGGCATTCGTATAAAATTCGACCGAGCTGGTTTTCTCCTCCGTGAAAGCATGCTCGATATAGTCTTTCAGCAGCAAGCGCCCTGGCGCGAATTTTGACAGGCTCTCGTCATAAGCTGTCTTGATGATGATGGTCATATCCGTATTGGACAGGAGCAATCTGGATGCGGCCAATTTGTCGTCCAGCCAATACTCAACCACTTTGGCCTGGCCTGTTTCTGCGAAATGTGTCATTACCTCAGCGTAGAATTGGCCTTGCACATTTTCGATATTGACCGCTGTGCCTGCCTGCGCCTTCCACCCATTGCTTTCCAGCTTGCCAAAACGCGCAACGGCATCGTGCATGCATTCAGGCGCTGTAATTATCCGCAATTCAGTAGCGCCATGTTCTTCCTGGAGGCGATTCTGATAGCGGCGCATATTTTTAACGAGGTTTTTTGATCGACTGTTCCAGTAGTCTTCGAATGAATTCCCCAGTTCAACGTTCATTGTTAAGGCATGAGTTTGCAGACGCGAGGCGGGTTTTTCCTTGAGCAAGGCGGAAGGCACAAAATGAGGATCCTGGCAAAGCAACTCTATGGACCATGCTCGTCCAGGCAGGATCGAAAACAACTCGTTAAGCAAGTCGGCGCTCTCGATAAGTATTGGCGCAGTCTGCGCCTGATCTGGCGAGAATTGTGTCCACACTCCGGTACGGCGGGAATATATGATCAGCAAACCATCAATCTTCGCTCCCGTGCGATGCACGCATAATTGCTCAGAACCTTTGCCAAAATAGCGCAGGAGTGCATCCACAAAGCGGCTGTCGCAAAATGGATGACTGCCATAAAGACGGCTGTTCAAGTAGTCCCATTCACCCCGCCATGGTCCGAGCTCATTCGCCAGAGGTATTATTTGCCAGCCCATTAGTCTAATTCCGACAATAGTGCCTGCACCGTGCGTACCATCCAGTCGAGTTCATCTGCATGCAGACCCTGGTGGCAGGGCAACTGCAAAACCCGGATTCGGTAATCACGGGATATGGCGCAGTCCGTCACTGCCATATCCTCCCAGCGCAGCAGGGGAATCCCAGCCATTTTTAACAGATGAAAGCCCATGCCAGACGCATCGATTAGCAATGGAAAGGCATATGGCACGACTCCCTCCGGTAGATCCGGGAAGAGCGGCTTTACGCCAGACACCGAACGCATGCCTTCCAGCCATTTCAAATAATTCGTGCGCCTGCGCTGCGCTATGTGATTATGCGCGGCATGGGCCATGAGCCAGCGTGACGAGCGCAACGCGGCCAGCGCAACCAGTCTTGGGGAAAATTCCTTGAGACCTGGTACCACCGCTCGCGATTTAGATTGTGCAGCGACAAGTTTGGCCTGCTCACGCAGCGTAGAAGCATCAATCACCGCTAAACTGTGGCGGCGCCAAACTCGCTGGCCCCAGCCTTGTAGCATCGCCGTCAATGCCTTAAGCTCGGCCAGCAAGGGCTGTGCCGTGCGGCTTAAGGGTTGCCCACCGGTGTTATCCAGCAATAGCGCGCCATCGCGCACCGGCAAGAATTTCCACACGCTGGCAGTAGCATAGCTGCCCACAGTCCCTAACAATCGCTCACCGGTTCGGCCATATAGCGCATGTGCACAATCTTCTATGAGAGCAATACCATGCGCTGCGCAGAATCGCTCAGCTTCATCAACATCATTCGGAAAACCAAAATAATGTGTGATAACCATTGCCGCCACAGGCACACCTCTCTCACTTAGCAACGAGGGAAAGGCCGAAAAATCAGGCCGTAGATCCGCCATTACCGGATAGAAGCAAGGTTGCGCGCCAATATATAATGCCGGCTCGACCATGGCGCGGCAGTGAAAGGCTGGCAGCAGCACCGCTTTTCCTGGACCCGCGCCGGCACGCCGCATCGCCTCCGCCAATGCATATCTGCCGCGGATGAAGGATACCTTGCCTTGCACAAACGCCGATCCTGCAGCAACATGCTTGCGGCCTAGCCAACCACTCCAGGATGCGGGCGGCAAGAGCGGAATGGTGGCCTTGGGATAGTTCGCCCCATCTGCCTCCATAGGGTAGAACGTGACCTCAGGCACGGAGTTAGCGCGATAATTCACGGTGACTAGTTTGCATTAAGATAGAATAGACTTATATTTTTTTTCATTATGTCATTTTATTTCTTTATTATCCGCCCAAATCCATGAATACCATAACTGATATCAAGAACCTGCTGGCCCGATCGCTGCAGCTCGGCCCGCGCGCCGAGGCTCTCAGCGCACAATCACCCTTGCTCGGCGCGCTTCCTGAACTCGACTCCATGGCGGTAGTCACTATGCTCACGGCACTGGAAGACCACTTCGGTTTCGTCGTGGATGACGATGAAATCAGCGCAGAAACTTTCGCCACGCTGGGCAGCCTGGTCGAATTCGTAGAGCAAAAACTGCGTAGTTGACCATGCATCAAGCCAGCTTTGAAATCGAACCTTTTTTTCTGAGCGGCGCACAAGGCTCACTATTTTGTATTCATCTTTATCCCACCCACACTAAGCCGAAAGGCTGCATTCTTTACCTGCATCCGTTCGCGGAAGAAATGCACAAGTCACGCCGCATGGCTGCTTTACAGGCGCGCCGTTTCGCAGCCGAAGGCTATGCCGTGCTGCAAATCGATCTGACCGGCTGCGGCGACAGCGCCTGCGACTTTGGCGAAGCCACATGGGAAGCATGGCTAGCCGATGCTCGTCGTGCCCATGCGTGGTTATTGGACATGGCCGTCGGCCCGATTATTCTTTGGGGTCTGCGCATCGGAGCAAGCTTGGTCGTCGAGTTGGTGAGCTTGATTTCCGATATAGAACGCGTATTGCTCTGGCAACCCGTCACCAATGGCGAGCAGTATCTGAACCAGTTTCTACGGATTAAACTGGCAAGCGAAATGCTGAGCGGTGGTCAGGCGCAGAGCGGAACGAAAGATCTACGCGCCAGACTGGAAGCAGGGGAGGGGATTGAGGTAGGCGGTTATATGTTAGGCGCCACCATGGCTCGCGATCTCGCGCGCCTGAAACTTGCCGACATTCCCCCGCCTTGTCCGGTTGAGTGGATTGAAATCGGCACAGACGATAGCGACACCCCCAACCCATCCAGCCAACGTATCGTTGATGCTTGGCGAACGGCAGGCGTGGACGTGCATGCCTATACATTAAACGGAGAATCTTTCTGGGTAACCCAGGAAATCACAGAATGCCCAAGCCTGATTGAAGCGACATCAAAAGCTGTGCACGGACACCCATGAAATACGCCGAGCAAGCCATCGTCTTTAACTGTGCTGATTGCCGCTTGCTTGGCATTGCCACTTTGCCGGAAACGCTCAGTGAAACGGGTGTGCTCATCGTAACAGGAGGGCCGCAATATCGCGCCGGTAGCCATCGGCAATTCACGCTGCTGGCACGCCAACTGGCCGGGCAGGGCATCGCCTCCTTGCGGTTTGACTATCGCGGCATGGGCGACAGCGAAGGGGATATGCGGAATTTTGAAGTAGTGAATAACGATATTCTGGCCGCCATAGATGCCTTGCTCAAGCATGTTCCGGAACTACGGCGCGTCGCAATTTTAGGCTTATGCGATGCCGCCTCGGCCGCGCTTTATTACGCGCACACCGATCCGCGCGTCGGCGGCCTCATTCTGCTCAACCCCTGGGTGCACACTGAGGCCAGCGCATCGCGCGCGCGCCTCAAGCATTACTATCTGTCGCGATTAATGCAATATTCCTTTTGGACAAAACTCCTGTCGGGTAAAGTCATGTTAAGCAACTCTGTCGGCGACCTAACGAAGTCAGCGCAAGGTGCCGTTACCAAGGCAAGCTATGCTCCCATGCCTGCAGACCCGAGACATGGGGGACCTGGCTACATTGAGCGAATGTTCGATGGGCTAAAGCGCTTCCAGGGCAATGTGTTGTTTATCCTCAGTGGTAACGATCTCACCGCACAGGAATTCATCGCATTGACACAACAAGATAAACGCTGGAAAAAACTCTACCATTCTCCAAAAATTTCCCGTGAAATATTGAAAAAAGCTAACCATACATTTTCCACAAGTACATGGCGGGATATGGTGGCTGACCAGTCAGCCAGCTGGCTTGATAGGCTTCCCGGCAGTATTGAGTCAAACAAAAAAAATCATCACGATTAGCAATGCCCCGGCGACAGGGAGCTACGACATCGGAA
>JBDTOX010000084.1:0-9277 GCA_039933015.1 Methylophilaceae bacterium | reverse complement strand
AAAATTCACAGATGTTAAGAGTTGTACTTTAAGCGGATTTATCAGTTATAGTTAGGCGCAATGCATACATAAAGTATTGATGCCCAATTCCCCGTATGAGTGAAAATCGCGAACAAGAAGCGCTCGGTGCTTATCTCAGGCTCTTGCAAAACAAGGGGGCGAGTAGCGCTAATTTAAAGCAACGCGAACAGTTTTTATTAAAACTGGTGCCGGTTATTACAGGCAAGCCCAATGACGGTTTTTTCTATCGTGAAGCGGTAGAAGATCTGCTTGATGAAACGAACAAAGCGGATTGGTCATTTTGTCTTGCTGTCGCCCGCGAGTATTTCCTTTTTTGGACAAAAGATATCAAGGCGATTGCAGCCCTTAATGCAGGCGCGGCTTATGATATAGGGCCGCTGCAGTGGCAGCCGCTCGACTGTAATCTGAAAACGCTGTGGACAACGCTGGATAAAGCACAATTCAGTGTTGCTGAGACCTGGCCGCTTAAAGCCTATACACTGGCTTTGCGCCAAGAAGGCGCGGCACAATCTTTGGTTGATACGCGGGTTAAGTTGGTCAAATTGTTGCTAGTACGCCTGAAAGATGCTCCGCATAAAGACCACAAAATCTATCGTATCGCTGTTGATTCGACGGTGCCCTTGTTCACCATGAAGGAAACACGCCGCCTGTTTCTGGTGGTGGTGCGTGAGTTTTATTATTTCTGGATTGGCGACCCCGAGGCTGCCAATTACATCCTCCGTGAAACCGCGGCCAATCTGCTTTAAGTATTAGCCTTCAGCTTTTCTTGTCGAGTTCTTCTTCCAGCCGCTCACACAAAATGCGTAAGATTTTAATTCGCGCAAAGTTTTTATCATTGGCTTCAACCAGTGCCCACGGAGCCAGACTGGTACTGGTGCGGTCTATCATGTCGCACACGGCAGTCTGGTAGTCATCCCATTTTTTGCGGTTACGCCAGTCGTCTTCGGTAATCTTGTAGCGCTTGAAACCGATTTTTTGGCGCTGCTCGAAACGGCGTAATTGCTCATCCTGACTGATTTGCAGCCAGAATTTCAGTAACAGGATGTCATGCTGTCCCAATTGCTCTTCAAAATCGTTGATTTCAGCATAGGCCCGCATCCAGTCCAGTTCGCTGCAAAGCCCTTCTACTCTTTCGACCAATACACGCCCGTACCACGACCTATCGAAAATTGCCAGTCGGCCCCTGCCGGGAATTTGTCGCCAGAAGCGCCATAAGTAGGGTTGTGCATGCTCTTCCTCGGTAGGTGCGGCGATGGGAATGACGCTGTAAAACCGCGCATCTACAGCCTCCGTAATACGACGGATACTGCCGCCCTTGCCTGCGGCGTCTGCGCCTTCAAAAGCAATAATGGTCGAAATTTTTTTGAATCTGGCATGGCGTGTCAACAGGTTTAATTTGCCCTGATATTTTTCCAGCTGCGCTTCGTAGCTGGATTTATCCAGGGATTTGCTCAAATCCAGAGTAGAAAGTATCTGCAAATTATCCAGCGGCTTTAGCAAAGGCGGTGCAGCAGATTTGCGCAGCTGCTTGTCACTCAGGCTGAGGCGTTTTTTGATGGTTTCAAGAATATATTTTCCCGTGGTCAGATTGCGATAGTTCGCGTCAAAACCTTCCACCACGATCCATGGCGCATTGGCGGTACTGGTCTCTCTGAGCACATGGTCGGAAATGCTACGGAATTTTTTATAGAGCTTGAGATGCCGCAGGTCTTGCTGGGTGACGCGCCAGCGCGTCTTCGGGTCTTTCTGTAAGGTCTTGATGCGTGCTTTCTGGTTATTTTTGGATAAGTGAAACCAGAATTTGATGACCAGCGCGCCTTCATCCGTCAGCATTTTTTCAAAGCGCACGATTTCTTCCAGCGCATGATCCAGCGTATCTTTTTTAATTTGGCCATAGCTGCGACGCACTATAGGCGTGCTGTACCAGGAGCCAAAAAAGATACCGATTTTGCCTTTGGGCGGCAGGACATGCCAGAAGCGCCACATAGGAGGCCGCTGCATCTCTTCCGTAGTAGGCGCACCAAACGCGCAAGTGCTGATGAGGCGTGGATCCATCCATTGGTTCAGCAGGTTGGCAGTTTCGCCCTTGCCCGAGCCATCGACGCCGCCGATCAGGATAATGACAGGAAATTTCTTGAGTTCAGCCACATCATACTGCGCATCCAGCAGCGCTTCGCGCAGTGCGGGCAGCTCGCGCTTGTATACTTCATTGTCGATCTGATGGCCGAGTTCCGCTGATTCGAACATGGTGGCTGTCCTTGTGATTTTGGTTTAAATCATGGTGGCCATGGCGGATTTCCCCGTATCTGCCATCGCCTATTTCTTCATTGGTTACAGCATTGCTCATGGTATCGGATTTTTGCAAGGCAGAGACTCTGGCGCCCAGGAATGCTGATGAATCGCCGAGATTCTTTTTTGCTGCTGATTTTTGCTGCCGCAATTCCGGCGGCTAAAAGTGGATGTTCATTGCTAGTACTGGCCAATTCAAACACCCCCCTCTTAGCCTGATTTTATGTAAACCTACATGGATATATTGAACTAACAAGCTGATATTTTGGACTTTATGGTGGATAGATCCTATTTTTCTCTGATAATTTGAATACACTTCTTACCTGATCAACCCCAAGTTAAGAGAAGGCTTGCTGATACGTGAGCGACATAACTTCCGGCCAAACTGAACTTCACGGCTTATCACAAGCCATGGCGCAGGCACGCCTGCGTGACGAAGGGCCGAATGAACTGCCTGTAAGCACCCAGCAAGGCGTGCTGGCGATTGTTATTCAAGTGCTTCAAGAACCGATGTTCCTACTATTGTTGTCGGCTGGAGGAATTTACCTGCTGCTCGGCGATGTAGGCGATGCGCTGATGTTGCTGTGCTTTGTATTTGTGGTGATGGGCATCACCATCTATCAGGAATATAAAACAGAAAAAGTGCTTGAAGCGCTACGCGACCTTACCAGCCCGCGCGCATTGGTTATGCGTGATGGTGTTGAGCGACGCATTGCAGGTCGCGAAGTTGTGCGCGACGATGTCCTGATCGTGTCCGAAGGTGACCGCATCTGCGCGGATGCCTTGCTGATTTCTTGTAATGACTTTTCGGTAGATGAATCGCTGCTTACTGGCGAGTCAGTGGCTGTGCGCAAAGCTGGACAAGTCGATGCCCATCACATACTGCCGCCAGGAGGGGACGATACGCCTTGCATCTATTCCGGCACGCTGGTGGTTCAAGGCCGTGGCATGGCACGCGTTGTGGCCACAGGTCCGCACTCCGAAATCGGCAAGATCGGCAAAGCCTTGCAGGGGCTGGATAACGAGGCAACGCCTCTGCAAATGGAAATTAGAAAGCTGGTACGCAAGCTCGCCAGCATTGGTGTGCTGCTGAGCCTTTTGCTGGTAGTGATCTATGGCTACACCCGTGGCGACTGGCTGAATGGCATGCTTTCAGGCATCACGCTGGCGATGACTATCCTGCCGGAAGAGTATCCGGTGGTGCTGACCATATTTATGGCGATGGGCGCATGGCGCATTTCCAAGCACCGGGTGCTGACCCGCCGCATGCCTGCCGTTGAAGCGCTCGGCTCGGCTACGGTGCTCTGTGTAGACAAGACGGGCACGCTCACGCTCAACCGCATGGCAATACAGCAGTTGCTTGCAGGGGATGCATCGTTCGTGGTCGATGATGGAGGTAGCACATTACCCGAGGCGTTCCATGAGTTGGTTGAGTTCGCCATCCTGTCCAGCGAAGCCGTGCCATTCGACCCAATGGAAAAAGCCATCCACGCGTTCGGTGAGAGTTATCTCGCGGACACTGAACATCTGCACAACGACTGGTTGCTGGCCCATGAGTATTCGCTGTCGCCAGAACTGCTCGCGCTATCGCATGTATGGAAAGCGCGTGACCGCGAAGACTACGTTGTGGCAGCTAAAGGCGCTCCGGAGGCCGTGGCCGACCTGTGCCATCTGGATGAGCAGAAACTGGCTGAACTGGCGGCACAGACGGACTTGCTTGCCAAACAGGGTATGCGGGTGCTGGGCGTGGCTAAAGGTAGCTATCGAGGCAGCACATGGCCTGCCATCCAGCATGATTTTGATTTTGAATTTCTGGGATTAATAGGCCTTGCAGACCCAGTTCGTCCTACCGTCCCTGCAGCATTGAGGGAATCCAATGCCGCAGGCATCCGCGTAGTCATGATAACCGGCGACTACCCGGCGACAGCAGCAGCCATAGGCGCGAAGATCGGCCTGGATGCCGGTAGCGGCGGTATTACCAGTGGCGCGGAAGTCAGCCAGATGGATGACTCAGCCCTGCAAGAGCGTATACGCTGCAGTAATATTTATGCACGCATGGTGCCGGAGCAGAAGCTACGGCTGGTGAATGCGTTCAAGGCTAACGGTGAAGTGGTGGCGATGACCGGAGACGGGGTGAATGACGCCCCCGCGTTAAAAGCTGCGCACATCGGCATCGCCATGGGAACGCGTGGCACCGACGTTGCGCGTGAGGCGGCGGCGCTGGTGCTGCTGGATGACGACTTCGCCTCCATCGTCCATACAGTACGTCTCGGACGGGGCATCTTCGACAACCTTCGCAAAGCAATGTCTTACATTTTCGCTGTGCATATCCCTATCGCCGGCCTGTCGCTGATCCCGTTGCTGGTCGGTTGGCCGCCTGTATTCTCGCCAGTACACATTGTTTTTCTCGAGATGATCATTAATCCCGCTTGCTCCATTGCTTTTGAAGCAGAGCCGCCAGAGCGCGACGTGATGCATCGCCCCCCACGCGACCCCAAGGAGCCACTGTTTGGCAAAAGTGTGCTACTGCTGAGCTTATTGCAAGGCTTGATGGTGCTCCTCGCCGCACTAGCGATTCTGGGTTATGCGCTGCATCAGGGCGCATCGGAAACAGAGGCGAGAGCGCTATCTTTTTCTACCCTGGTCGCCGGAAACCTTGGCCTTATTCTGGTCAACCGTTCTTGGCAACGCTCCATCCTGAGTACTCTCAGTAGCCGAAATGCCGCGTTGTGGTGGGTAACCGGCGGGGCGTTCGCTCTCCTCCTGCTGGCCCTGCAATTACCTCTCCTGAGAGAAATATTCCACTTCTCTCCCGTTACTCCCCGCCAGTTAGCACTGAGCCTGGTGGCCGGGCTGTGCAGCGTACTTTGGTTCGAGCTATACAAGCATATTCGCAGGAGCTAACGACTTATAGAAACAATGGTCATGCTAATCAATAAGGTACATTGCTATGTCACTAAAACACTGCTGCCTTAGTACTGGCAGTAGAAGCAGTTGCTAGAATAGATAGATTAAATGCATTGGCAGAAGGCATTGATAAATTTGTACATGCTGATAATGCAGCAGATCGGGTAGCGACTGCTGGTCGAATAGTGGTAACGATACCTAACCTGCATCTTTGCGGTTTTCCTGACAGGGCGTAATTCTGGCCTGTGCCTGGCGGCCATCTATTTCCAGCGTTATGCTGGGCTCCTGGCGGTTTTCGTTTATTATCTGGTTTTTTGTTTTCTGATGAGGTATTCCATAGGTGTCGTCAGATCAGCTTGGTAGTTCTGTCATAAAACGTGCACTCAGGCTGTGTGTTCGTGTTGCGCTTATTCTTTTTCTTATAGTGCTAGTCGTTGCAGCTTTCCTGGTTTACCTTGAAGCCGAAACCTCCACATTCCAGGCACATTATCTGGCGCGGCTTGCCAAGGATCTGCGTTGGGAGATGAAAAGCGGACCCGATGGCGGTCTGCATATTCCGCAAGCGGGGCCATATGATGTGCGCCTTGGGTATAGCCGCCTGCCGGAAATGCTGCCGCGCCTGGAGCAACAGGATTTCCAGGTGACAGCACAGGCACGCATTTCACCGCGCATGAAGGAACTCGTTGCACAGGGCCTGTTTGTGCCTTACCGAGAAAAATCCCAGGCCGGTCTCGAAATTGACGATAGTAACGGCCAACAGCTGTATCGGGCTATTTTCCCGGCACGCGTCTATGAAAACTTT
This sequence comes from Methylophilaceae bacterium, assembly GCA_039933015.1. Lineage (GTDB taxonomy): Bacteria > Pseudomonadota > Gammaproteobacteria > Burkholderiales > Methylophilaceae > JBDTOX01. Next base: position 3,258 of record JBDTOX010000084.1, on the reverse strand, counting down.
GAAGCGGTTCCGCCGCTAGTGATGAACAGCCTGCTGTTCATCGAGAACCGTGATTTGCTGGACCCGGACCATCCCAAGAAAAATCCAGCCATCGAGTGGGCCAGGCTGGGTAGGGCAGTGCTGGACAAAGTGATTCAATACTTCAAGCCTGGGCACGACGTTCCGGGGGGCAGCACGCTGGCAACGCAAAACGAGAAATACCGGCATTCGCCCGACGGCATGACCCTCACCCCCCAAGACAAGCTGCAACAGGTTGCCTCTGCCTCCGTGCGCGCCTATCTGGATGGCGAGGAAACGCTGCCCGCCCGCAAGCGTATCGTCCTGGGTTACCTGAACTCGGTACCACTCGCCGCAGTCTCCGGGTTCGGGGAGACCAACGGATTGGCAGATGGACTGTGGGCCTGGTACGGCCTGGATTTCGATGAGGTCAATCGCACCCTGAAAGCATGGCCTGAAGGCGGTGCCGACCTTGCCGAAACGGCACGGTTCTATAAGCACGTGCTGAGTCTCATGATTGCCCAACGCAGGCCTTCCGGTTATCTGGTAGCTGATCGCAAAGCGCTTGATGTGCTCACCAACAGCCACCTGCGGGTGTTGGCGCAGGCTGGTGTGATCTCGCTCAGACTTCGGGATGCCGCACTGAACGTGCCGTTGCGCTTCCGCGATACTGCCGCACCGGGGAAGGTCGAGGATTTTGTCTTCCTCAAGGCCACTAATGCAGTACGCGCGCGCCTGGCCGCCCAGCTGGGATTGCAGCGCCTGTACGATCTGGACCGGTTGGATCTTTCCGTGCAAAGCACGCTGGATGGTGAGGTGCAGAACAAAACCACAGCTATCCTGCGCCAACTCAAGGATCCGGAATACGCGCGCGCTGCCGGACTCTACGGCAACCGCATGCTGGGTGCAGCCGATCCGGGCAAGATTATCTATAGCTTCACGCTTTCCGAGCTGACGCAGCAAGGAGCCAAAACCAGAATCCAGGCTGACAACTTTGATCAACCCTTCGACATCAACAAGGGTGCCAAGCTGGATCTGGGATCCACGGCAAAACTGAGGACGCTGGTAACCTACCTTGAAATCGTCGAGGCGCTGCATAAAAAATACGCAGCGCTTGAACCGAAAGCGTTACGCGATGAAATAATCGATCCCAGCGATGCTCTCAGCCGCTGGGCTATCGACTATCTACAGCAGAGTCAGGACAAAAGCCTGGCAGCCATGCTGGATGCGGCCTTGGAGCGCAAGTATTCCGCCAGTCCTCATGAGTCGTTTTTTACCGGTGGCGGAGTGCATGTTTTCCACAATTTCAAGCATGAAGATGATGGCAGGGTTCCGAGCGTGCGTGATGCAACGCGCAATTCCATTAATCTTGTTTACATACGCATGATGCGGGATATCGTGCGCTACTACATGCTTCAGATGCCCGGCTCGTCCGCTAGGATTCTCAAGGATAAGGACGACCCCAAGCGCGCGACATATCTCAGGCTATTCGCAGACAAGGAAGGCAAGGAATTCATCAATCGCTTCTATCTCAAGTACAAGGGCAAGAAGGCAAGCGAGGTTGGGGCAGTGTTTTTCTCCAGCCTCCAGCGCTCGCCACGGCGTCTGGCGGCCGCTTACCGCTACGTCTATCCCGAGTCCACACCCGCCCAGTTCGGTGCATTCATGACAGCGCATCTGCCTGATCGCCATGAAATGGATGAGCGCATCCTGCGTGACCTGTATGAACGCTATGCGCCCGGCAAATTCTCGCTGGCAGATCAGGGTTATATCTCCACCGTCCATCCTCTGGAACTGTGGCTGGTGCGCTATCTCACCACACATCCGAACGCGCATTACAGGGATGTGATCCAGGCCAGCACGGAAGAGCGCGTAGCCGTCTATAACTGGCTGTTCAAGACCGTACACAAGAATGCGCAGGATATCCGTATCCGCAGCCTGCTGGAATTGGAGGCATTTCTTGAGATTCACCGTAGCTGGAAACGCCTTGGCTATCCATTCAATTCGCTGGTGCCATCGCTGGCGACGGCTATCGGCAGTTCAGCGGACCGCCCCGCGGCACTCGCAGGCCTGATGGGCATTATCCTCAATAATGGGGTGCGGGTGCCTACGCTGCTCATCGAGCGCCTGCACTTTGCCGCTGGCACCCCCTTTGAAACTGTCGTGGAACGCACGCCCGTCCACGGAGAAAAACTGTTATCGCCCGAGCTGACAACAGCGGTGCGTGGCGTATTGATCAATGTGGTGGAAACAGGCACAGCCTTGCGGCTCGCCCATGCCATTGTGAAAGAGGATGGCACCTGGATTCCAATCGGCGGCAAGACCGGCACCGGCGACCATCGTTATGTCACTTACTCCGCGGCTGGCGTTATCAAGGAATCGCGTCCGGTAAACCGTTCCGCTACTTTTGTGTTCTTCATCGGTGACCGTTTCTACGGGACGCTGACGGCATTCGTGCCTGGCGCAGATGCTGCAAACTATGAGTTCACATCATCGCTCACTGCGCAAGTGCTGAAGTACCTTTTGCCCACCCTGAAACCGCTTATTGATAAGGCTCAGCCGCTTGCTGAGCAAACTGTAGCAAAAATACCCGAGAAGCCTGCTGTGCCGAAAGAAAAAAAGCTGGGGGAGAATGAGGAGGGCGTAAGCGTGGATTCCAGTCCTCAGGAGGACCCTCCAGGAGACAAATAACCTGGAATACGCCTTACCATGTTGAGCCGGTAGCCGACTGTGATCCATCTGCTGGTCACATGGGCAGTGTAATTGTGAGTACAAGAGCAATTCAGCAGGTGGGCTTTATTGCTGGTTTTTATATTGCCTACATAACCAGCACGGCAGCGCCACGTATCTTACCCTGCCGCAGGCGGTCAAGCGCCTCATTGGCTGACACCAGTGGAAAAGACTCTACCTCGGTTCTGATTCCCAGTCTGGGTGCCAGGTCGAAAAACTCTTCGCCGTCCCGACGGGTGAGATTGGCGATGGAACGCACCGTGCGTTCGCCCCACAGGATGGAATAGGGGAAACCCGGAACATCGCTCATGTGGATGCCGGCACATACCACCGTGCCGCCCTTGGCAACATGACGCAATGCTTGCGTGATCAGTGCACCCACCGGCGCAAAAATAATGGCGGCGTCCATTTCCTCCGGTGGCGCGGCAGAGGAGCCTCCTGCCCAAGCCGCGCCCAGCTCAATGGCAAAGCGCTGGGCTGCCACATCTTCCGGCCGGGTAAAGGCAAAAACTTTTCGTCCCTGAGCACGGG
>JBDTOX010000083.1:0-7836 GCA_039933015.1 Methylophilaceae bacterium | reverse complement strand
GCGGCGACGCCGCGCTCGATCTGACCGCCATGCCAGCGGTGGTGTTCACCGACCCACAGGTAGCGACGGTCGGCTACAGCGAGGCGGGAGCGCACCATGACGGCATCGAAACCGACAGCCGCACGCTGACGCTGGACAACGTGCCACGTGCGTTGGCCAACTTCGACACGCGCGGCTTCATCAAACTGGTCATCGAGGAAGGCAGCAAACGGCTGATTGGCGTGCAGGCGGTGACCCCGGAAGCGGGCGAACTCATCCAGACGGCGGCGCTGGCGATTCGCAACCGCATGACAGTGCAGGAACTGGCTGACCAGTTGTTCCCCTACCTGACGATGGTAGAGGGCTTGAAGCTGGCCGCGCAGACCTTTAACAAAGATGTGAAGCAGCTTTCCTGCTGCGCAGGATAACTAAGAAGTTGACCAACGAAGCCGGCATCAGTCTGCATAATCTGACGCGGCTGTGTCATTCGGTGATCCCGCGATCTTTCCCGTTCTGGAAGCCTTGCGGCAATTCGACGCGTGCTTCGCGGCCGACGACTTCGGGACGGTTATTCCTGCTTGGGCCATTTGAAGTACTGACCGATCCCCACGCTCATGATCGACTAATCATTCTTCGAGGGACTCGCCGACGACGCCCGCGACCGGACCATTGTGCGCGCGGTGATCCAACTCGCGCACGGGCTCGGCATGGACACTGTGGCCGAGGGTGTGGAAACGCCCGCTGCTCTTGTACTATTGCGGCAAGCCGGCTGCGATGCGGTGCAGGGCTTCCTGTTCGCCAAACCGATGCCGGCCGACGACTTCACTCGTTTCGCTGGACAATGGGAGGCTTCCATTCCATGATGGACACAAGCGATACCTGCTTCGTAAGTTGCTACGCCTGCCGCAAGGAAACTCCGTTCGGGGCTACCTTCACCTCGGACGATTCTCTCACCCGCTCGTTCTTCAACGACGTAAAGCAATTATCTTGCTGCGCGGGGTGAGCGCGAAGCATTTTGCCGGTGCGAGCCGGTCCGTTCGTCTGAAAAGGGAAGCGATTATGTGGTCGAACATGGTGAATATGATGAATGGACAGGGTTGTAGCGGGATGGGTCTCGGCATGATCGGCATGGCGCTTTTCTGGATCCTCGCTATCGCCATTATCGTGACGTTTGTCGTCCTCTTGGCGAAGGGCGTTTCAAGCAGGGATCGGCAGGAGAAATCCGCGTTGGATATTCTGAATGCGCGCTATGCCAGCGGCGAGATCAAACGGGATGAGTACGAGCAAAAGAAGCGCGATCTCGGTGGTTGAATGTGATGGCGAGCGTCAACCGGGCAACTGAGTCGGCGGTGGTCGAAACGACTCTGGGCCTACGCCTCGCGAAGGCGCTGGCACAGGCGCCCGGCGTAGTTGCTGCCAGCGTCGACGTCGCGATTGAACGGTCTTGACCCCATGCATCTTTTTGTAACTTTCCTATTCTAAACGAGCCATCATCTTAATGACGGAATTTGTGCTGCATCATGAACCGGCCATCCGGCTTGGGTTCTTTCTTGTGATACTGGTCATCATGGCCGGCTGGGAGCTTGTAACGCCGCGCCGGGCACTGTCCATTTCCAAGCCGGCGCGCTGGACCAACAACCTTGGCATCGTGCTCCTGAACAGTGTCATACTGCGCGTGCTGTTCCCCGCCGGAGCAGTGGGCGTGGCCGTGTTATGCGCCCGCCAGGGATGGGGCTTGCTCAACCAGACCGATCTGCCCAATGGGCTGGCGGTGGTGCTGTCGGTCGTGGCGCTGGATCTCGCGATTTATCTGCAGCATGTCATGTTTCATGCCGTGCCGCTGCTGTGGCGCCTACACCGCATGCACCACGCGGATCTCGACTTTGATGTCACCACTGGTGCCCGCTTCCATCCGATCGAGATCATCCTGTCGATGCTCATCAAGCTCGCTGCCATCGTGGTGCTGGGGGCGCCGGCGCTGGCCGTGATCGTTTTCGAGGTACTGCTTAACGCTACCGCCATGTTCAACCACAGCAACGTGCGCATGCCGCCTGCGCTTGACCGCCTCATCCGCCGATTCATTGTCACGCCGGACATGCATCGGATGCATCACTCCACGGAAGACCACGAAGCGAATAGCAACTTTGGCTTCAACCTCCCGCTGTGGGACAGGCTGTTCGGCACGTACCAGGATCAACCCGCGTCCGGGCACGAAAACATGACTATTGGCATACGTGATTTCCGCGACCCGAAGCAGGTGAATCGGCTCGTGGGAATGCTGGCGCTGCCATTCATCGGCAAGGTCACGGGCTATGCCATCAACCGCCGGCTATGGGGGCCTGACAAATAAAAATCGGCGTGCAGGGTATGGATAGGCAGCTCGGCGCCAGCGAAATCGATGATTCGTCGGCATCGTGTTCGCCCTTTGGTCGCGGAAGCGAACTCTGATCGGCTGATCGGCGTGCAGGCAGTGGCGCCGGAAGCAGGCGAAATCATTCAGACGGCAGCGCTGGCCATCTGGGCACGGATGACGGTGCAAGGTTTGGCCAACCAGTTGTTCCTATATCTGACGATGGTAGAGGAGCTGAAGCTCTGCACACAGACCTTCTTCAAGGAAGTGAAGCAGCTTTCTTGCTGCGCCGGATAGCGGCAGGCCAAAATAGCGCTTGACTTTGGAGCTTGCTCCAAGGGTTACCGTGACGATGTGCGGTCTGACTAGCTCTCGATTCGTCAGTTCTCGCGCACCTGACCTAACTTTTTTGGAGAAATACCATGACTGCCCAACGCAAAGTTGAAGTTTTCAGCGCGGATGCCCCGCCTGCCAGAGCGCCATCGAACTCGTCAATCGCCTCGCATGCGGTTCGTGCGAGGTTTCAGTCCTCGATATGAACGACATCAATGTGGTCAAGCGCGCCCGCGATCCTGTCACAAGATCGATAAATTTGTCCTGCAAGGGATGCATATAAGTAGTCTTTTAGGCTGCTAACGATCACTGGAGCGTCGTACTGCTCGGAGTCGCATTGTGGAGTGTGCACATGGGCATGACGCAGGGGCTACTGGCAACAATGGTGGTCAATACCGCTCCGGCCGATTTGCGTGGGACAGCTTTTGGGTTCTTTAATCTGATGAGTGGAGTGGCCATGCTGATCGCCAGCTTGGTGGCCGGGTTGTTATGGGGTCATTCCGGAGCATCGTTCACGTTTTATGCGTGGGCGGCATTTTGCGTGATTGCGCTCTTAGGCTTGGCCGACCAAGCGCTCAGAAAGTTAGCGTTTAAAGTATGATTTTTTGTGTTTCGTGAGGCAAAGGTTTTGGCTTTCCAGTTTAGCTTCCACAAAGAAAGTAGGTATCTTGCCGATTGTTTTTAGTTATGTGTTCATGACATCAGGCATGACTCGTCTTAAATCATTCGATACCTTATACCCGCAAGGAGTTTAAGATTTCAAATGCGTATATCTGAAAGGCATGTCCATGGCTGATTGCTGCGAAGACAAAGCTTGTGAGATCACGGCACTTCGTGAAAAACACAGCCGCGTGCTGAAGATAGTGCTAGCCATCAATGCAGCAATGTTTTTGGTCGAGGGTGGTGCCGGATGGATAGCTAATTCAACATCACTCATGGCGGATGCGCTCGACATGCTGGGCGATGCCTTGGTTTATGGGATGAGCTTGTATGTTCTGACTCAAAGCCAGCAGCAACAGGCAAAAGTTGCCTTAGCCAAAAGTGGATTCATGCTGCTATTCGGCTTGTTCGTATTGGCGGATGCAGCTTACAAATTATTTTACCCGGTACTGCCTGATACTGGGATCATGGGTATTATTGGGGCGATTGCTTTATCAGCCAACCTGATCTGTTTCTTTTTGCTACTGACTCATCGGGAAGATAACCTGAACATGAGTTCAACCTGGCTATGTTCGCGTAATGACTTGATAGCGAATGTGGGCGTGTTATTGGCTGCGCTGACGAGCTATTGGCTTGTGTCTCGATGGCCGGACATCGTGGTAGGTATTTTAATCGCTGTACTATTCCTGAAATCGGCTTTGGCTGTGAGCAAACAGGCATTACGTGAGATGCAAAAACCTGTGGTAGTTGGAATTCAAATCATCAGAAAGAAATAAGCGACGACTATGCCTTGCCAATAGCGTCAATCTCTTCCTTGATCATCATATTGTCCAGCTTGCTGAGTGACAGTGATACAAACAGCTTGATACGGTTCTCAAGAGAATGGCTTACTTTGCAGAAAGCATCCAGCTTGTTCTCATCAGACCCTTCCACTGCGGCAGGGTCTTCAACTCCCCAATGTGCTGTCATCGGATGACTTAGCCATACTGGACAAACTTCACCAGCCGCGTTATCGCATACCGTAAATATGAAGTCCAGGTGTGGGGCATCTGGTCCAGAAAACTCATCCCAGCTCTTGCTGCGCAAACCTTCTGTGGAAAGGCCGTGTAGCTTAAGCGTCTTAATGGCAAATGGATTGACCTTACCAGTCGGAAAGCTGCCCGCACTATAAGCCTTGAATTGGCCGTGTCCCCACTTATCCATGAGCTTCTCGGCCATGATGCTGCGTGCTGAGTTACCGGTGCACAGAAATAATACGTTGTAGACTTTATCATCCATGATGATTCCTGATTATCTATTAGTTGAACTTAACAGCAGCCACTCTTGATTTGCATCACCTTGCGGTCTTTGGAGATGCGCGGCATCTCGCAGCTTTGCGTCACATCGCCGTTATAGGTCGTGCTTTCACCCAGAGTAAGGAAGGTCTCCCAGGCAATGCCGACAGGATCGGTCGTCCAGGCTTTCTTTGAATTGGCATAGCAGCAGGTCGTAGCTTCCTGCTCAAGAAGGGCTTCATCAGCCGCATCAAGCCTTGCTGCTACTTCATCCAGTTCCGCAGCGTCTTCCACCTGAAAGCCAAGGTGATCAATACCTGGTTCACGCCCTCTATTAGATATTGCGAAATTCACACGCGGGTCTTCCAGCATCCATTTCGCATAGTCATCTTTTACAACGGTTGGCTCAACACCAAACATGGTGCTATAGAAACTGATGCCAGCCTGGATGTCGGGAACCGATATATGTACGTGAAAGCGTTTCATGATGATTCCTTTGTTTGATTTGCAGCATCTGGCGGGCAGCAAGACTCAGCCGGTTGGCATTGCTCAGAGGCACCTTGGCAGCAGTTGTCGGTCAAGTAGCCAATCAGCCCATTCATTGCTTCATAGTTGGCTTTGTAGATGATGGTCGTGCTCTTGCGCAGAGTTGTGGCCAGACCAGCGTGTTTGAGCTGTTGCAAGTGAAACGACAGGGTGGCGTTTGGCACGCTCAGCTTCTCGCCGATGCTGCCTGCCGGCATTCCATTCTCTCCGGCCTGAACCAGCAGACGGAAAATATCCAGCCTGGTCTCTTGAGCCAGGGCATCGAGTGCAGCAATTACAATTTGTATTTCCATAATTCTAGTTTTATGGAAATATAAGCACATGTCAACAACTTTATCGAGTGCGTCATGAGCAGTGTTCAATCTGGAATCGTTACCGAGCAAGCCAATACCAAGAAGATAGGCTTCTTCGAGCACTATCTGACTGTATGGGTATTCATCTGCATCGGTGTAGGTATCTTGCTGGGACGACTTGCATCAGATACATTCCAGGCGTTGGGTGATATGAAGGTGGCCGAGGTGAATCTGCCGGTGGCAGGGCTGATCTGGCTGATGATCATCCCCATGCTGCTCAAGATTGATTTCCGTGCACTCTCAGAGGTGAAACAGCATTGGAAAGGGATAGGTGTCACCCTGTTCATCAACTGGGCGGTAAAGCCCTTTTCGATGGCGCTGTTGGGCTGGTTGTTTATCCGGATACTATTCCACGATTGGTTGCCAGCCGATCAGATTGATTCCTATATCGCCGGGCTCATCCTGCTCGCTGCTGCACCCTGCACAGCCATGGTGTTTGTATGGAGTACCCTGACGGACGGTGAGCCGCATTTCACGTTAAGCCAGGTAGCACTGAACGATATGATCATGGTGTTTGCATTCGCGCCGCTCGTAGCTTTGTTACTGGGGCTGTCTTCTATCACCATTCCCTGGCAAACCCTGTTGCTGTCAGTATTGCTGTATATCGTGATTCCGGTGGTAGTGAGTCAGATACTGCGTTGGGCGCTGCTATCCAAAGGCAATACAAGCGGCCTTACGGCACTGCTCAAGATTTTGCACCCACTGTCACTCACAGCACTACTCGCCACACTAGTTCTGCTGTTCGGTTTCCAGGGTAAGCAGATTATCGAGCAGCCTGGAGTAATTGCCATCCTTGCACTGCCTATCTTGATTCAAGTCTATTTCAACTCCGGTTTAGCTTACTGGCTAAACCGTAAACTCGGTGTTGCTCATAGCGTTGCATGCCCATCGGCGCTGATTGGGGCAAGCAATTTCTTCGAGCTGGCAGTTGCTACGGCAGTGAGTTTATTCGGGGTTCATTCAGGCGCTGCTTTAGCTACAGTAGTAGGAGTATTGATTGAGGTGCCGGTGATGTTGTCGGTGGTTAGGATCGTGAATAGCAGCAGGAAATGGTATGAGGCGGGGAAGTAGAAAAATTCAGAGATGTGCTCCATGCAGATAACAGTTTCTGCTGCGGCGCGAGAGGAGGTGTCTACCAAACTATGGGAAGTCCAAAAAGACAGATAATCGTCTATGAAACTCTGGGAAGTCCACTACTTCTATTCAGCACAGGGCACCCACCGTAGTTCGCTTGAAGTGTTGGCGGACTGGTCCGAATGGGCAGACAAGGTGTTTGTGTTTTAGGAGGTTAGTATGTTCTTCAGGCAGTTGGAGACGATAGAATCAGTGCTCTCCCTACTTTTTCGGTGACGCTGGAAAGAGCAAGGCGATTGGAGACTAAGACATGGATCGTAAGCAACATTGGGAACAGGTCTATACCACCAAGGCATCTGACTCGGTAAGTTGGTTTCAGGAGCACGCGGATCAGTCGTTACGGCTGATCCGGAGCACAGGACTTGGTAAGGGTGCAGCCATTATCGATGTAGGCGGTGGGGCATCCAGACTGGTGGATGACCTTGTAGCAGAAGGCTATACCGATTTGACAGTGCTTGACCTTTCATCGGCGGCACTTGTTGTCGCAAAGCAGCGTCTGGAAAAACAAGCGAATGCTGTGCACTGGATGGAAGGTGATGTAACGCGTGCAGACTTTCCAATGCACCGATTCGACATCTGGCATGATCGCGCAGTATTCCATTTCCTGACTGACCCGGCTGACCGTCATGCTTATGTAGAGCGGGTCATGCGTGCCGTTCGTCCAGGCGGACATGTGATCGTTGCCACCTTTGCCGAAGATGGCCCTGAGAAATGCAGCGGCTTGCCTGTGATGAGGTACCAGCCTGAAACGCTACACGCGGAATTCGGTGATGCTTTTCTGCTGGTCGAACATAAAAAGGAAGCGCACCACACCCCATTCGGCACGGTGCAGAAATTTGTTTATTGCCATTGTCGCAAAACTGGCAGCTAATTATTTATGCTGATCTTATCGCAGGACTAGGGTTTATGGTGGGGGACCGACTGGAGGTTGATCATGTACGGATGGCATGGCTGGGAATGGACTTTAGGAGGAGGCTTGATCATGGGACTTGGAATGCTGCTGATGTGGGCTGTTCCAATCGGGTTGATTATCGCTCTGGTGGTTCACTTAGCCAACCAGAGCAAAACGACGAAACCGCCTGAACGGGCAATCGATATTCTGGAGAATGCCTACGCCCGCGGTGAAATCAGTCGCGAGGAATTCCTTCAGAAACGTGACGATTTGCTCGGGAAGAAAGAGTCTGAATAATATGCGATGGTTCCTTAG
>JBDTOX010000082.1:0-16323 GCA_039933015.1 Methylophilaceae bacterium | reverse complement strand
TGGGCAATGATGTGCGCTGCCGCGCCGAAACCGTAGATGCCCAGTCGTTCCGCCTCGCCAGCGGCGACCAGCGCTCGATAGCCTATCAATCCGGCACATAGTAGCGGTGCAGCTTCGGTATCGGTATAGCTTTCCGGCAAGGGGAAACAGTAACGCTGATTTGCCACCGTGTATTCTGCATAGCCGCCATTAAGGGTATAGCCAGTAAACAGTGCTGTGTCGCAGAGGTTCTCGCGCCCGCTTGCACAGTAGCGGCAATGGCCGCAGGTGTGGCCGAGCCATGGCACACCCAGGCGCTGTCCGATGGTGAAGCGCTCCACGCACGCGCCCTTGCTCACTACTACGCCGACGATTTCATGGCCGAGGATAAGCGGCAGCTTGGGATGTGGCAGATCACCATCCACTACGTGCAGATCGGTACGACACACGCCACAAGCAGACACCTTGAGCAGCACTTCGTTCGCGCCCGGTAACGGGCGCGGCATCTCGGCTTGTCGTAAAGGCAGGCCCACCACATCCAGCACCATCGCTCTCATCGGCAGCTCACTCATACAGGGCAATCAGCGTGCCCACAGTGGGGACGCGGCAAATTTCGCGCCGGTTTGTGGGGATGTTCCAGAACACCCCGCAAGGCTTGATGCAATGCCTCGCTGATACCGTGAGCGAGATGCATGTCAGTGGTGGTGACCAACACTTCGCTCTCGATTTCTTCTACTGCCATAATGCGTTGCAGCGGGTGATCTGTCCGTTCCGCTGCTGAAACCCAACCCGTCCCAATGGAGAATTCGTGTCATGCATCCAACCTGCTCAAGGATGTGTGTCTTGGTTGTGCGCTGTACACGACTTTTATAATCCTCGAGTTGGTGCCTGGCAGCATCGAAGGCGTCACGCAGAGCCGCGTAGACGTCTTCGTGATGATCACGGTTGATGATAATTTTGTTTCCAGGCATATCCAGGCTGATACGCACGTTAAACTGTTTGCCCTGTTGCTGGTGCCTGTGCGGCATATCCACCACCACATGGCAGGAAATGACATGTGCGAAGAGCCTATCGAGTTTTTGCACCCGGTCACGGATATGCACTTCCAGTGCCTCGGAAGGGGGCATGTTGTGAAAAGTGATCTGCAAGGGGATTTTTTGCATGGCTTTTCCCTCCATTTGAGCTGATACTTGTCTAGCGGCGGCGGCTGGATTCATTTTTCTGCTCACGCTCCACCAGTCGGGCTAGTGCGCCAAGTTCATTTGCCAGCAACACCAGCAGGTCATCGAGCGTAACGATTCCTACCAGCGCGCCGTCATCATCTACCACAGGCAGGCGTCGTATGCCTTTGCTCCGCATATATTGAATGGCCTCGAATACACCGCTACTCTCTTTTACAGTAGCAAGTTTCGTTACCATGATGTCGCCTACGGTAATGACTGCGGCATCGAGTTCGGGAGCAATGATTTCCACTACCAGATCACGGTCGGTGACGATGCCGACAGGTACGCGCCGTCCATCGCGCTCTTCGACTGCCAGCAAGTCGCCGACATGATGCTGGCGCATCAGCTTGGCTGCCTGTAAAACAGTATCGTCGCGTTGCACAATGATGACTTCACGGTTGCAGATTTCACCAATAGACATGATAGTCTCCAGTTTGTATTGTCTGTGTCTGATGATGGCCGGTATCCGGAGTTAGAAAATCTCATCAGGTGTTAGTGGCGCTTGGGTTACAAGTCGTTGTCAAGATAGCGTCCAGAGCGCTAACCTCCATCACCATTGCCATAGGGTCAACCTCCTGCCGTTGCAAGGTAGTTCAGGATAAGAGGCGCTTTCCGCGGGGTAGGCGCAGTCTCGCCGAGGGGATAGCCAACGATGATGGGGGCAATGGCGCAAAATTCATGTGTAATGCCAAATTGGGACTTTACCTCCGGAATATTGAGTGCGGGCAGTGAAGCGCCGATGACGCAGGTTCCCAGCCCCATGGAGCAGGCAGCCAAGATCAGGTTTTCGGCTGCCAGCCAGCAATCGGCGGCCACTGAAGGCCCCATGGATTTGGCACAGATGATAATCAGTGTGCCGGAGTCATAGAAGATATTGAAATCTGGGCTGGTGAAGATATCCAGAGCGTGGCCTGCCCGTTCCAGGCCAGAGCGGTGCATCTCTTCTGCGAAAAGCGGCTTGGCGCGCTCTGACAGCTGCTGCAGTACCTGCCGGTCCTGGACGATGACGAATGCCCAAGGCTCTTCGTCAACAGCCGTAGGCGCATGCACCGCTGCCTCTAGCAGGGTGCGGATAGTTGAAGGATCGACTTCCTTGCCGATGTAGCTGCGTACCGAACGTCTTGCAAGGATGGCCTCGAAGACGTTCATTTCCGCTGTGGGCAATTGCATACTGAGTTACCCTCCCATCCAAGTTATGTCTCCAGTCCGGGATATGCTAACAAGCACCCTATGCTCATGTAATCCGCGCGGACACGTATATGCTCGCCTTGGGTCCACGCAGGATTAATCCCTCATGCGCTAAATCCGCACTCCTGCGAAATGCGCGCCAGATCAAGCAAGTTAGCCGCGCCAGTCTTGCTCATGATTTTGGACTTGTGAATTTCCACCGTCCGGTGGCTGATACCCAGGCGGCGTGCAATGTCCTTATTGGGATGGCCCGTGACGGCCAAGGCCATTACTTCCCGCTCCCGCCCGGTCAGGCTATTCAGGCGCGACATGGCCTCTTGATTGCTTGCAAACCGGGCAAACATCTTTTTGCCTGCCTGAATCGCAGATCGTACACATTCCATAAGCTTTTCACGGGTGACCGGCTTGGTAAGAAAATCCACCGCGCCGGCCTTGATTGCCCTGACGCTCAACGGAATATTGCCATACCCTGTAAGGAAGATGATGGGCAGCAGGGTATCGCGCTCAGACAGCGTCTCCTGCAGCTGCATGCCATCCATCCCCGGCATACGGATATCGATGATGGCACAGCCGCAACGGTCACCCTGGTACGCAGTGAGAAAGGCTTCTGCACTATCGAAGGCCTCTACGGCAATATCCTCCTGCCCAATCATGAGCGTGAGGGAATCCCGTACTGCGGGATCGTCATCGACAATGAAAACCGTGGCCGCAGGAGTGCTCATGGCGCAAAAGGCAAGGTAAAGTGAAATGTGGCACCCGGTCCGACGTCCGGATCAACCCAAAGCTGTCCCCCATTGGCCTCAATGAGCGAACGGCTGATCACAAGTCCTACCCCAATGCCGCGGGGCTTGGTGGTGAAAAATAGATCAAAAATGCGTTTGGCGGTGTTGACGTCAATGCCCGGCCCGTTGTCTTGTACTGTGACTTGGGCCATATTTCTTCCCGCCATGGTCTGTACCTTGATCATGATGGCAGAGGTCGGCACGCCTGCTTTGCGCATAGCCTCGACACCGTTGCGTAGCAGATTGACCAGAACTTTCTGCACCTGGACGCGATTACCTAGCACCGGTGGTAGATCGTGCTCCAGTTCCAGCACTGGTTGGAATCCGCCAAAGCCGTCATTTAGCGTAATGCCGAGCGCCTCGTAAACGATGCTGTTGAGATCTATGGGTTCTGAAGTAAGTTCGCTTTTATGCAAATAGTCGAGCAACTCGTGCAGGCTCTGTCCAGCGCGTTGAGCCTGTTGCACGCAGCCTTCGAGCGCGTGGCTCAAGCTCCCGGAACTCACGGTATTGCTGCGCAGTGCTTGCAGCGCCACCTCGCTATAGGCAGAAATTGCGGCCAGTGGCTGGTTAAGCTCATGCGCAATTGCTGCGGCAGTCTGGGCAGCAACCTGCTGCCCGAGCAGGATTTCTCTTTCGGCGCGAAGCTCAATGAACCTTTGTTCTGTGACCTTGCGCTCAGTGATGTCCTGCATGATGCCCACTATCCGCACTGCACAACCAGATTCGAAGAATACCCGTCCGGTCGTGGTTACCCAGTGTGTAACGCCGTCGTTGCGGTTGATGACACGGAAATCGCTGTGGTATTCGCCGTTGCCAGCGGGGTCGAGTGCGTGATCAATGGCAGCTTGCTTGGCCGCACGATCTTCCGGATGTATCCCTGTAAGGAATTTTTCGCAAATGACAGCTTCCTCCGGCTCAAACCCCCAAAGTTCGCGTAACCGCTCATCACAATACATTGCGCCGCTAGTCAGATCCCTGTCGAAGATACCTAGGCCCGCCGCTTGTTCGGCCAGGCGTAAACGTTCTTCGCTTGTTCGTAATGCATTTTCCGTCTGACGCCGATGAGCGGCATCAACAATTGTGACCAGGATGTAAGGCTGCTCCAGTGCCTCCAGCGGGCTGAGGCTGATATCCACCGGCAGTTCTCTACCATCCCGGTGCAGTGCGACAAGCTCTCTGCCATCGCCCATGAGACGCTTCTTGCGCTGACTGAAAAAAATATCCCGCTGCTGGATGTGGCTCGTACGGTAGCGCGCCGGAATCAAGCTCTCGACCGTCAGGCCGGCTATTTCATCTTCAGCATAGCCAAGCAATTGCTGTGCGGCGGAGTTGGCGAGAATGACGCGCCCCGCCTCGTCTGCCAGTAGCGCGGCGTCAGCTAACGCATCAAATAATGCTTGAAAACTCAAGCTTTCCAGTGGGTGGTGCAAGTCTGGCTCCTGACGGAAAAGTGATGCCATACAAGTAAATAGATTACGTTATACGACAAACAATTGCCATCAGGAGTTTTTCAACTCCCAGGACGCTAATGTGATTTTCCATACGTGCTCACACGGATTTATTTAACTGGGGTTATGACTAAAATTGTGAGCAGTGAGGGTTTGTTCCGAGCATCTTTAGCCCGCTCTTTTTTTTGCCCCTCGCTACCGTTGTCTATGTTTTCAACTGAACTCACACAGGAGGCTAGTATGAAATCAGGTAAAGCACGGAGCAATGAGGCCAGCAGCCAAACACCCACCACAACCCTTGAGTCGGCACCTCAACCAGGTAACGAAGACCGCTATTCCCGTATTGCTGTAGCTGCCTACTACAAGGCAGAAGCACGAGGTTTTTCACCGGGAGATACACTTGAAGATTGGCTGGCGGCCGAAGTGGAGGAACAATAATGGCTACCCTGCTACTGGCTAACCAGGCTGGAGAAAACGCTGCTTTGATGACCAGCGAGAAAAGTTGCACCGGTGCGGATGATAGTATGGCGGTGCTGACGCTTTCCGGTAAAGGCATGATCCGCGAGTGTAACGAGGCGGCAGGACGGCTTTTCGGCTGTCAGTCTGGCCAGTTAATCTGGCAGCATATTTCCGTGTTGCTGCCGCAACTGGCAGAAACTGTGCTGATACAGGACGAGCAGATCAACCCGCGGCTGCGTTTTCTTTCACGCATAGGTCACCGTTTTGAAGTTACCGGCCCGGATGGTACAGGCTTTACTAGCAAACTGTTTTTACGCTGCGTGGAAAACTCAGGACGGCGCTACTTGCGCGTAATTTTTCGTCCTGCCGGTGAATAGCATAATGTTTCAGCATGTAGGCGCGGATAATCTTTACACCACCAAGGGTTAATCCAGCGCGAGTATAAAAAGGTGGTTATCAACGGCATGAGGTTTCCAGTTCATCATTTGCCTGTTCAGTAACACTGCCAGGCACAGAGGGTTCATCCAAGGCATCAGCCGTTATGAAGGACGACATTTTCGAGATTGTCCTGCCCAGGATGGAATCATTCAAATAACGCAACATCGCTGTGGGGTAGCAGTGATGTTGCACCTTCGGTTTTTGGACAAGTAATGGCGCCTTGCAAAATCATCTGGGGTTTACCGCTAATCTAACCGCTTAAACGGCAAGTTCAGGCGTAAGGCCGTGAGAAGTGGGGGTATTGATTATAATTAGCCAGCTAACTATAATGCTCCTTATCATGTTGCTATCAAAAAATTTCCTCAGCTTGTTTGCGAAGCCTGAACACCAGTATTGACGCGCTTGGTTTGCATTTTATTTGCCCGAGTAGTTAGCTGGCTAATTATATGTATGTTGTTAGGAAAGCTTAGGACTGCCAATAGTGTGGTTTTTTAATGTCAATTTAATAAGGAGATCAAGATTGAAAAAGTGGTTAATCTGTATTTTTGCCTGTTCTATATTTACTTTGGGTTTGTCCAATAACGTTCTAGCTGAAGGAAAAGATATGAAATCAACAATCGAGTCGCTTAATGCAAAATGGAATCATGCATTAAATACCGGTAATGCAGCAGGAGTTGCAGCTTTATATACAGAAAACGCGACACTTTCACCTGGCAATGGCCAGACTTTGGTCGGGCGCGGCGAGATTGAAAAGTTATTTAAAAGTTTCATCGATAATGGCGTTCATAAGCACTCCATAGAGATTATTGAAGCACACGGGGACGATAAGTTTGCCTATCAGGTAGCCAAATGGAATGCGTATGGCGCAGAAAAAGATGGCAAGACTCCAACATTCGGTGGAATTCTACTGAGCGTTTTTGAAAAAGGCGCGGATGGTAATTGGTATACACGTTCGCATGTTTGGAACGCATCTAATTAGCAATTCCAGCGTGTAGTTTTATCAGTTAAAACAGCCCATTATGGGCTGTTTTAATTTGGACAGTGGTGCTACGTCAGCCAATGGCTAGGATTCTGCCAGCTTGTTATTAATTGCAGTAATAAACGGTCCGAGTTTGGGTGGGTGCGGTTCGATATCAACCCTGATGCCGAGCTTGTTGAGCGTCGCCGTGCATACCGGGCCGATGGACGCGATTATGCTTCGGTTCAAACTGGCTTTCAGCGCATCTTGCCGGCCCAGCTGCTGGGCAACGGTGAACAGGTTGTTGGCCTGCGACGCGCTGGTAAAAGAGACCACATCGATGGCATCGCGCTCAAGCGCATCCATAAGCGCAACTAGTGGAGCGGTGTTTACAGGCAGGCTCCAACGGTAGGTGGCAATCTCGATTACCTGCGCGCCTCTGTTCTCAAGCGCTTTATGCAGCTCGCGGTTGGTGTCGCCGTAACGTTGTACTACTACGCGCTTGCCGTTTAATGCGCTTGCATCAAGTTCCAGCAGCACCTCTGAAGTGGTGTAAGGCTCCTTGGCGCTAAAGTCGATGTGCACATCACGCGCGCGCAGCGCAGCGGTGGGCTTGGGGCCGCGTACCACGACTTGTGCGGATACGAGCAGGCGCAGCAGCTTATCGCTGAGGTTCAGCGCATCGGTAGTAGCGAATAACGCTTTGACGCCAACGCCGGTCTGGAAAATGAAAATATCCGGTGGGTTTGCATCCCAGTCGTTCAGCAATGCAATAATCAGTGCTGGATCAATGTCAGGGATCTCGGCCAGCGCAGGCGCAGAGAATGGCGTGCCGCCATATTTTCTGACCAGATCGGCAAGCTGCTCTCCAGCCCGGTTTTCCAGAATGGCGATAGTTTTATCTTTAATGATCAAGTCCTCCGAGGTTTAGCCTGTGCCGGTATCGGCTGCTTACAGTGTTCGACCAAACAATTGCAGTGCCAGTTGATAGCCCGTCTGTGCAAGTTGCGGGTCATAGCGTTCACCCTCATCGCGCATAAAGGCGTGCTGGCCGTTGAATTCATGCCAGGTAAAACTTAATCCCTGTGCCGTGAGTTTCTGATAAACCTCAAGGCGGCCCGCGCTAGGGATATGATTATCCTGCTTGCCCCAGATCATCAGCAATTCGCCCTTGATGTCTGCCAGACGCTCCATGCTGTGCTGGCCCGGCCTGTTGGGGATGGTGCTGGTGTGCAGGTCGGTAGCGTAAAAGCAGGCGGTAGCCAGGACTTCAGGTTGCAGTGCCGCGCGGAATGCGAGATGGCCGCCGATGCAGAACCCCATCGCGCCAATAGCACCCGAGCACCAGCTTTGCTGTTTTGCGTAGGCGATCATTGCCGCATTGTCGCTATTGTAGCCTTGCACATCCTTAGCCGCCTTGTCGGCATTACCTTTTTCGCGGCCGGCATCGTCATAGGCCAATACGGTGCCGATCGGGTTCAGCTCATGAAACACTTCCGGTACCAGCACGGCATAGCCATGCCCCGCCATGATTTTGGCAGCCCGTTCAATCGGGCCAGTCTGCTGGAAGATTTCCGAATAGAACAGGATGGCAGGATGACGGCGTTCACCAGCGGGGCGGTGCACATACGTGCGCATGGTGCCGGTAGGGGTGGGCAGGTCAACAATATGGCTTTGAATAATCATGAACGGGCTCCGAGGAATAGGGGGTAGAGGTGGCAAGTCTGACTCGCCTGTTATTACTGTGAGGTACCCCGTTGTGGTTTTGTGCAGCATGGGCCGCACGATGGCAGCAATTTTACAACGCTTCAGGCCTGTCTACACCAGCTAATTAGCGGGTTAGTCAGACACTCTCAGCAGCTCTTCGCGCAGCCAGCGCTCCAGCACCGCCATGACGTGCGCTACTTCCGCCGGTTCGAGCGTCCGCCCATGTGGAATCCGATGCCATTCCTCCAGGCAATGACGGCAGCAGCAAGCGGTTGCATGTTGTGCCACGAACACGGGATGACCACGAAACGGCGTCTGCTTGCCGTCGTTGACCAGTACCGCAGGTGCAAGGCGCTTTGCGATAAAGTCCTCGGCATGTGCGAGCACCACGGGCAATCTCTTGGCACGCAAATAGGCCAGCTCTTTACTGCGCAGGTGAAACTGGCAGCGAAAAGTTGATTTTGCCAGTGCGTCAAATATTTCGTTGAGTGCTCTCATGACGGGTAATGCTTTCAGTATGCCTGGCTGCAGTTGTCAAGCTGATCCAGATGGGATTGGCGCCACCAAGATGCAAGGCCCTTAGTCAGCCATGTTAGAATAAATCCATGCCCAACTTTCATGTCATTATCCCCGCTGCCGGCTTTGGCAGACGCATGGGGTCCAAAATTCCCAAGCAATATTTATTGCTTGCCGGGCGTCCGCTGATCCACCACACACTCGACGTGTTTGCTGCATGCGCGCGTATAGATTCGATTACTTTGGTCTTAAGCCCCGATGATAATCTATGGGACGCCGTGGATTTAAGTGCTAACGATAAAGTACGGAGTTTGAAACTTAAGGTGCAGCGTTGTGGCGGTGCAACTCGCGCGGCTACGGTCTTGAGTGCCTTGCAATCCATGCAGGGTCAGGTCGCAGCCGACGCCTGGATATTGGTGCATGATGCGGCGCGTCCGGGCTTAACGCTTGCATTGCTTAATCATTTGCTTGATACATTGCAAAATGATCCTGTGGGCGGTTTACTGGCCATTCCGCTGGCCGATACCCTGAAGCGCGCGGACCGCGAGCAGCGTGTCGCGCATACCGAGTCACGCGAAAGCTTATGGCAGGCGCAGACCCCCCAGATGTTTCGTTACGATTTGCTTAAACGCGCCTTGCAAGAAGCAGGTGGTGCGCCCACGGATGAAGCGCAAGCTATTGAAGCGCTGGGCTTGCAGCCGAAACTGGTGTCTGGCGAGCTGCGCAATCTTAAAATCACCTATGCGCAGGATTTGGCGCTGGTTGAAGCCATACTCAATGCCGACTTGAATAAACGAGATTAAACATGATAAGAATTGGCCATGGATTTGATGTGCATCAGCTTGTAGCAGGGCGCCGTTGTATTATCGGCGGGGTCAATATCCCGCACGACAAAGGGCTGGACGGGCATTCGGATGCCGATGTCCTGCTGCATGCGATATGCGATGCGCTGCTGGGTGCGGCGGCGCTCGGCGATATCGGCAAGCACTTTCCCAATACGGATGAGCGTTACAAGGGCATAGATTCGCGCCAGCTATTGCGGCATGTGGCGGCCTTGCTCATGGCCAGGAATTTTGGCGTGGTGAATATTGATGCTACGGTGATGGCAGAAGCGCCCAAGCTGGCACCCCATACTGCCCGGATGTGCGCAAATATTGCCGATGACTGCGGCATCGCGCTGGATGCCGTGAACGTGAAGGGCACTACCACGGAGAAGCTCGGATTTACCGGGCGTGGCGAGGGCATCGCTGCCGAAGCGGTATGCCTGATTCAACATATTGCCTGAGTTGCATATCACTTCGATTGTGCCTGTGCTTAACGGTTCACTTTGCTATTCTTCGCCCTGCCAGCCCTCATTTTTCGTCTCATCCGAGAAATAGGGAAATAGTAACGGCAGCAATAACAGCGTGAAGAAGGTGGCAGTAATCAAGCCGCCGACGATAACCACGGCAAACGGGCGCTGAGTTTCCGAGCCGATGCTGTGCGACAGGGCAGCAGGTAATAGCCCCAACCCCGCCATCAGCGCGGTCATCAGAATAGGCCGCAATCTGACGACAGCGCCTTCCAGTACTGCATCAGCGACAGCGCGGCCTTCCATGATCAGGTGTTTGATCTGCTCCACCATAATCACGCCGTTTTGTACGGAAATCCCCGCCAGTGCAATAAATCCCACAGCCGCTGAGACTGACAAGTGCAGGCCAGCCAATGCCAGGCCACCTAGACCGCCAATGAGGGTAAATGGAATCATCAAAAGTACCAGCAGCGCGTTGCGTATGGAGCGGAACGCCCAGAACAGCAGCACGAATATCAGCATAAGCGATAGCGGCACAATGACTTGCAAGCGCTTCATGGCGCGTTGCTGGTTTTCAAACTGGCCGCCCCAGGTAATGGTGTAGCCCGCTGGCAGTTTGACCTGTGCTTTAACTTTTTCCATTGCTTCATTCACGAAGCTGCCCTGGTCGCGGCTGGTCAGGTTGGCTTTAATCGCCACGATGCGCGATACACCTTCACGGCTCACACGCGATGCGCCTTGCTTAATGACGACGTTCGCTATTTCGCTCAATGGAATAGTGCCCGCGTTATCCGGCAGGGCAATGGGCAGCGCATCAATATCATCCACGCCGTCGCGGAAAGCTTCATCCAGGCGCAAGGTGACATCAAAGCGGCGATCGCCATCATAGAATGTGTTGGCGGCATTGCCCGCCAATGCGGTTTGTACGGTCGAATTAACGTCATTCACCGTCAAGCCATAGCGCGCGAGTTTGGTGCGGTCCAGTGTGATATCCAGTTCTGAGTTGCCGGAAATGCGTATGGCGGCTACATCTGTGGCACCGCGGACTGAGTTCAAAACATCAACGACTTGATCGGCTTTAGCTTCCAGTATCCCTAGATCAGGCCCGAAAATCTTCACGGAGATTTCGCCCTTAACGCCGGATAAGGCTTCTTCCACGCTATCCTGAATCACCTGTGAGAAATTGGTAGGAATGCCGGGAATGGCGTGTATTTTTTGCGAAATATTGCTGATAAGGTCTTCCTTATAGGCAAAGTTCCAGGTGTCTTTGGGGGTCAGGTCTGCCAGAATTTCAATGTTGTTTGGGCCTTTAGGGTCAGTGCCGTCATCCGGCCGTCCGACGTGGCTCACTACCAGCCGTACTTCTTTGTAGCTTTCCAGGATGTTGCGCACATGGCGCTCGATTTCCTTGGTTTTTTCCAGCCCGGTAGACGGCGGCAAGCTGATGGTAAGCCAGATATTGCCTTCATCCAGCTTGGGCAGAAACTCTGAGCCTAGCTTGGGGGCAAGCAGGATGGAAATGACCAGAAGACCAATAGAAACAGCCGCGACTGGCAGCCTGATATTACTCATGCGCAGTAGGAAGTTACGATAGCCTTGCTGCATAGCGTGCATCCAGTTGCTATGTTTTTCCGCCATGTCTTCACGCCGCATGGTGTATGACATCAGCGCAGGCACCAGCGTCAATGTAAGCACTATGGCACCCAGCAGGGCAAAGCTCAGGGTAAATGCCATGGGTGAGAAAATCTTGCCCTCGACGCGCTGGAAAGTGAATATGGGCAGGAAGGCCAGAATGATAATAGCCTTGGAAAACAGGATAGGCCGCCCCATTTCAATAGCTGTTTGTTTCAAGGTATGGATGCGCCAGCCAGCATTGGCATGCTGCGGAAACTTATCCGCATGGCTCAACGCCAAGCGCACCATCAGCGCTTCTACTAGCACTACCGCACTATCAATGATGATACCGAAGTCGACTGCGCCTAAAGAAATGAGGTTGGCTGAAACCCCACGAATATCCATGATGACGAAGGCAAATTAAGAGGGAAAGCGGGATAACGGAAGCTACAATCAGTGCCGCGCGCCAGTTGCGCAGGAACACCACCAGAATCGCGACTACCAATAATGCGCCGACAATGAGGTTTTCTGTCACCGTATGTACGGTGTGATCAATCAGGCTGGTGCGATCATAAAACGGTACCAGCTTGACGCCTGCAGGCAGTTTGACATTAATTTCGTTTACTTTTTCACGTAACGCTTCAATGACTTTGGCCGGATTCTGGCCCTTATTCATTAGAACGATGCCTTCCATCACATCATCCTGGCCATTGAAAGCGACTATGCCGGAGCGCGGGCGGTCCCCTATGGTTGCCTGGCCCACATCGCTCACCAGTATTGGGTGGCCATTGCGTGCAGTAATCACCGTTTGCGCAATGTCATCCAGGCTTTTGTAAAGACCAATGCCACGTACCACCAGTGCTTCATCGCCGCGGCGCATGAGGCCACCGCCAACATTGCTGCTGTTATTGGTGAGGGCCTGGTTAACTTGATC
The DNA here is from genome assembly GCA_039933015.1 of Methylophilaceae bacterium. Taxonomy (GTDB): domain Bacteria; phylum Pseudomonadota; class Gammaproteobacteria; order Burkholderiales; family Methylophilaceae; genus JBDTOX01. The sequence continues at coordinate 3,783 of JBDTOX010000082.1, read as the reverse complement.
AATACTGATGCTGAATTTCTTCAGCAGGTAGGGGTCGAGCTTGACCTGATATTCTTTAACTGCGCCGCCAAAGCTTGTAATGTCTGCCACGCCGGATACTGTGCGTAACTGAGGCACAATCTGCCAATCCTGGATTGCTCGTATTTCACGCTGCGGCATATCTTTGGGGGCTTCTACCAGGTAGCGGAAAATTTCGCCCACCGCTGTCGTCAGCGGCGCCAGCGTTGGTTGATAGCCGGTTGGCAAGCTTACGGCTTGTAAACGCTCCAGCACTTGCTGGCGTGCAAAGTAATCGTCGGTGCGTTCGGAAAAAGTAAGCGTGATGACGGACAGGCCCGTAATTGATACCGAGCGCATCTGCATCAAGTGCGGTACACCGCTCATGCCATGTTCGATCGGCAGGGTAACCACGCGCTCAACTTCTTCTGGCGCCAAGCCTGGCACTTGAGTCACGATGCCGACGTGCACATCTTCCACGTCGGGGAAAGCTTCAATCGGCAGGTTTTGTACGGTGAACCAGCCCGCAATTGCCAGCGCCAGCGTGCCGAGCAGCACAAATACACGCTGCTGCAGCGAAAAGGTGATGAGTTTTTCTAACATTATTTGCCTGCTGACAGCTCAGAATTAAGCAGGATGGCGCCAGAACTCACTAATCGTTCACCTGCGCTTAATCCTTCTTTTACCGTGGAAAAATCACGACCTTGTGTATTGAGAGTAATACGGCGTTTTTTGATATGGCCCGGGCTAGTCTCCACAAATACATAGCTATACAAGCCTTCGGTAATGAGGGCGCTGTTCGGTAGGCGGATAACTTTGGTGTAGTTGGTGCTCAGGGGCGTGATGCGTGCATACATTTCCGGCTTGAGCTTGCCCTTGCTTTCCACCATGCAGTGCACCGGGATGCGGCGCGTGACGGGATCTACCATGGCGCCTATTGACTGCACACGACCAGTGAAGCTTTCATTCGGGTAAGCATCTACCTCTATCGACAATGCCTGACCGATGGCTACCTTGCTGAGGTCGCGTTCCGGCAGGTCTATCGTGGCCCACAGGTGACTGGGATTGGTCACGATAAATAACGGTGCTGCCGCATCAGGGCGTACTTCGCTGCCGGGATTGATCTGGCGGTCTACGATCACGCCCGCCATGGGCGCGCGCAGGGTATAGCTTTCATTGCCGCCATTGGCATGGCCAGCGCCCAGGTTCTTGAGGCGCGCATGCGCGCGTTGCGCTTCTGCTTCAGCCTCTGCCATATCGGCCAGACTGTTTTCAAATTCCTTGCGGGCAATGACACCGCCATCCAGCAACAAACGACTACGTTCCTGGGCCTGTCGTTTTAACTGCAAATCGGCGTCAGCTTTGCGTGCGTCGGCCACAGCGCTGCCTAAATCCGGTGAATCCATTACCAGTAACACTTGCCCGGCTTTCACTTTGTCGCCAATCTGCGCGTTGATGCGCAATGCCCGGCCTATAACGGGCGAGCTGATGCGCACAGTGTAGTTTTCATCAAAGGTGATTTTGCCATTGAGCGGGTCGGTTGCTGGTGCTGCAACTTCTATGACAGGCTCAATCCTGAGGTTGGCTAATTGCGGTGAGTTAGGTGCGAGGATGATTTCATCCGAACTGGGTGCTGCCTTACGCGGTGTTTTTTTCAGAGGGTTTATCTGCCGCAATAGCTGAATTGAAAGTAGCTATGCCTGCAAGTAACAGCACAACTAGGCTGGTGCGATTCATGGATTTTCCTCAGGATTTGTTGCTGCCTGCCAGGCAGCAAGTGATTTGGCGTAGTCGGCGCGGACGCTGGCGGCATCCAGCTCCAGCGCACGCAGTATGCGGCGCGCATCGAGCAAGTCGGTGACGCCCATGGCGCCATGCTGATAGGCAAATTCAGCGGATTCCGCAGCTTTTTTCGCCTCAGCCAGCATTTGCTGGTCGAAGCGCTGTACTTTTTCGATAGAGGCGTTAAGGTCTGCGCGTGTGCGCGTGATTTCTCGTATGGCTGTAGCACGTGCCTGCTCGCGGGCTTCCAGCGCGGTGGTGTAATCCACTTCGGCACGGGCGATCTCGCCTTGATATTGGTAGTTGGTAAATAAGGGTATGCTGATTACAGCACCTATTGTGTTTTCCCCATTGCCAGGACCTTGGCCTGGGTAGTGCTGATATTGCACGCCTATCGTCACATCCCGCGTTTTCAGTGCTTCAGCCAGGTGGCGGTTGTCATCGGCAGCATGTACGAGTGCTTCTGTAGCCTTGATGTCGGCTCGGTCATTCAGTTGAGCAGGGTCGATTACTGCCCTAGTCTCTGCCGAGTCTATGCTGGGCCATGTATCCGTCGCTACGATGCTGTCGGCCTCCAGTTCCTTGCCTATGATATAGGCAAGGTTCGCCTGTGCTTTTTGATGGTTAGCCTGTGCCTGACGCAGATCATTCTTCGCGCGTAAGGCGTCCACGCGAATACGCGCGACATCTGCGTAGGCAATATCACCAGCTTTGAACCGTAAATCAGCTGCCTCCAATGTCTTATCGTAGAGTGCAGCATTGGTGAGCTGAACTTGCTCGGATGCTTGCGCCAGCAACAGGTCGTAATATGCAATTTTCAGGAAGAGATTCTGCTGCCTGATGGTGTCTTTGAGGTTGTATTGGGAGGCTTTGAGTACGTTATTAGCCACCGCCATGCGAATCTCACGTTTATCGCCACGTTCAAATAGTTGGCTGATTGCTACCACGCTAGAGATGGTCTGGTTGGTGATGCCGCCCCCTCCGCCTTCGGGGTTGGTATTACCGGCCTTACGATTCAGGTTGAAATTGGATGCGTTAATCGAGAGCGTAGGGTTGGGGTTTTGCGCTGCGCTCAGGGTGTCCGCCTGTGAGCCTTCGACGGCGCGTTGGGCGGCCAGCAGTTCACGGTTGTTATGGGCAAATAGCTCTTCAGCATGGCTTAGGCTCAAGTGATCAAGCACAATGTTATCTGCCGCGAATAGAAGGTTGTAATGGGATAGAACTGCGATGAGGGCAATGCTGGTCAACAGACGCAGTTTCATGGGTACAGCCTTTGCAGAGATGGCACGACGAATAATGCGCAAAAATACAGACGGTGTTGCCGAAGGTTTTATTCAGAGGCGGCAATCTATGCCAGGAATCTTACAAGAGCCTTACAGGACCATTGCATTGTGAGCGCTTTGCCATATGAGCAAGACGCTTAACTCAGTAATTAACTGAGTTAGGGGGGGATGTTAAAGCTTGAACTTCAAGCTTTGAGCAATACGATTACCGCACCGCTGCCGCCGTCATTATGGCGGGCCTGGGCATAGGCAATGACTTCATCTTTTTGCATAAGCCAGTTGCGTAATTTATGTTTGAGCACGGGCTCGCGGTTGCGCGAGCCCAGCCCCTTGCCATGAATGATGCGTACGCAACGTATGCCGCGCTTCTTGCAGTCAGCCAGAAACTCTGCAACGTAAAGTCGCGCTTCATCAGCCACCAGGCCGTGAAGATCTATCGAAGCCTGTACTACCCAATGCCCCCGCCGCAGCTTGCTTAAAATATCGGGAGAGTGCCCTGTGCGCAGATAGAGGAGCTCCTCGCCGCTCTCAAGCTCGTGGGCAGGGATATAATTGTCGCTGAGTGAATCCACCAATGCCTGATGCTCATCGCGCAAAAATTGCTTGGCGACAGGCTTGGGTTTTGGAGGCGAGTGAAGCAGGCGGGGTGCCTTGAGTGGCCGCGCGCCTTTGACTGCTTCGCGAAACAGCTCGGCCTCGTCACTATCTTGTTCGGGGTCGT
>JBDTOX010000081.1:0-3371 GCA_039933015.1 Methylophilaceae bacterium | reverse complement strand
CCACTTTCTACAAATGGCGTAGCAAGTTTGGTGGCATGCAGGCCTCCGAGGCCAAGCGTCTGAGGGACCTTGAGGTCGAGAACAATCGGCTCAAGAAGCTGCTGGCCGAGGCCTACCTCGACATGCACGTCCTCAAGGAGGTGCTTGGGATAAAACGCTAGCCCCACAAGATGACTGCAAAATCCGGAGGCTGGGCGTTCGCTGGGAGAGTGGTGGGAAAATGTGAGGATAATCCTGTCGAGCATGTGTTTTCGTTTGATTACATCACGCGTGTCGGGAAATATTTAAGGTAGAAAATCTAATGCGCTTCCAAGGCAAGATCACAAACTGGAAAGACGATCAGGGCTATGGCTTCGTGATCCCAAATGGCGGAGGGGACAAAGCCTTCGTGCATATCAAAGCTTTTTCCTCCAGAGGGCGCAGGCCTGTTGAAGGTGAACTAATCACTTATGAGGTCGAGAAGGGCTCAAAAAATCGGACTACTGCTATCCATGTTCGATATGTCGGCGATGCGGCATCTGCCTCCAACTCAAGGAATGGATTACCCCTTGGTGCAGTATTTTCTGTAGGCCTCGTTGCCTTCTTGGCAGTCTCGATATTTATGAAATGGCTATCTTCTCAAATCATCGTACTTTATCTGGCCACTAGCGCTTTGACGTTTATTGCGTATGCGCTTGATAAGTCTGCTGCAAAGAGCAATCAATGGAGAACCAAGGAAAGCACCTTGCACCTATTTAGCTTGATCGGTGGCTGGCCTGGAGCACTCCTTGCTCAGCGAACGTTAAGGCACAAATCTAAGAAGGAAGAGTTTCAGACAGTCTTTTGGGTCACAGTGATAGTGAACTGTTTTGCCTTGGGCTGGTTGATTACAGATAGCGGGTCTGCTTTCCTCTCATTCTTTTTAGGATAGATCCTGAAATTGCAACCTAGAATTTTAGATGGGTTCGGGGTCCGGTCGGCAAATGGGCTAGCATTGACCTCTTGAGCACGCCCCTCCCGAAGTCGTGAATCGGTGCGGACAGTGGGGCATCGATGGTCCCCTTGCGAATAAGTTGGCAGGCGTCCATGAAGGTGCTGTTCCGCCCGCGAGCCAAGCGATATATCTGCACCCATCTATTCGCTGCAGTTATTGCGGAGATTAAGCCGCTCATTCTCCGCATTTGTCTGAAATTTACCGACCGGGACATTTGTGTGATAGTGGTACTTAAAACAACTTAAAATTCTCGATCGGGAAATATGACTTGCGCGGACGCTGGTTCTGGTTAATAATTTCCCGAACGGGAAATAGAGAAAACTATGACATCCATCCGATCACCTCAACAACTCGGCGACGCACTTCGTGCCGCCCGCAAGCAGCTTGGTCTGACGCAACCTCAGTTGGCGCTGGCGGCAGGGGTTGGTGTGCGCTTCATTGTTGATCTTGAAGCGGGCAAGCCCACCTTGCGACTTGAAAATATCCTGCGGGTCATTGATGCCTTGGGTGGAGAGATCCAGCTCAGTGGATTGCCATCTGCTGCCGCCGACGATCAACGCGAAGGCAACAACCATGGTGCATGAGCTGGATGTCTGGTTGTTCGCTGATCGCATCGGCACCTTGGCGCTGGTCGAAGGACGGCTGAATTTTTGCTACACACCCGGTTGGCTATCGCGGCCAAACGCTGTGGCATTGTCCACCTCGCTACCCTTGCAAGCGGAGCCGTTCGACGATCACAAAACCCGTCCCTTCTTTGCAGGGCTACTGCCAGAGGGGCAGATGCGCCGCCTGATCGCGCAGCAGTTCCAGGTTTCTGGCCAGAACGACTTCGCACTGTTGGACCACATCGGTGGAGAGTGCGCCGGAGCGGTGACGTTTCTGGAGCCAGGCCAGGTTTTGCCTGCGCCTGCCCAGGGTGGCGATGTTCAATGGTTGAGCGATGAGGACGTTGTCGCCATCCTGGATGAATTGCCGCGCCGACCAATGCTGGCCGGTAAAGATGGCTTGCGGTTTTCATTGGCGGGTGCACAAGACAAATTGCCGGTGGTTTTTGATGGTGCCCGCCTTGGCCTGCCGCGCAATGGTACGCCCAGCTCCCATATCTTGAAGCCGGCCATTCATGCTGTTGAAGACAGTGTGACCAACGAAGGTTTCTGCATGGCGCTGGCCGAGGCCATGCAGCTCAAGCCTGCCAAGTCAAAAGTTCACACTGTCTTGAACCGGCCGTTCCTGCTGGTTGAGCGCTACGACCGGGTCGCAGATGCGCAAGGGAATCGGCAGCGCCTTCATCAGGAGGATTTCTGCCAAGCCTTGGGCGTGGTGCCTGAAATGAAATACCAAAACGAGGGTGGACCGGATCTCGCGCAGTGCTTCGATCTGGTACGCCGCGTTACGCGCCCCAGTGCACCACAAATACTTCGCTTGCTCGACTACGTGATCTTCAATGCGCTGATCGGCAATCATGACGCGCACGCCAAGAACTTCTCGCTACTGTACTCGGGCAAGACTCCGATCCTTGCACCGTTCTACGACACGCTTTCGACTGCGGTGTATCCGACACTGACGCCGAAGATGGCGATGAAAATTGGCGGCAAGTACAAGTTTAGCGAAGTCCAGGCGCGGCACTGGGAGCAGTTTGCGGAGGGTGTGGGGCTGACCAAGGCCCAGGCCAAAAGGCGCATTCTGGAGTTGGCGAAATCGCTGCCGCCGACCGCGCGCAGACTCCAATCCGACACTGAGTACGGATTTTCCGGCAATGAAGTCGTTGAGCAAATCATCGCTTTGATTGAACAACGCTGTGCCCTGACGATTCGTCGGCTGACTGACTCTGCTGCTGACGACGAGGCAGCGAGCGAGCCGTCAGTATGATGCACCGAACGGACGCGGGCTCGATTTAAGATTCCGGATTTGAACTGCACCCTGGAAGTAGTCAAGTTTGATGCCCACTTCCGACGACCAGCCAGGCCAGAAAACCCGCTTGATAGTCTGCAAATGGCCGGTCTTTTCAATTGAGTTCGCACTGGTTCGCAGCAACCCGCAGCGCTTCGATTGCGTACTTTCAATAGTCGTTTGGTGCAGGCTGCCGCCCCACCACCAATAAATCAACGAATTACGTTAATCTGTAATTCGTTTTTTTACGCCTAAATTCTCCATATAGTGGCTATGCAGGATTTCATCGTCACAATCTCAAATAAATTAGTCAGCCACAAGAACCCCACGTCTTGGGTGGCTCTATATTCTGTCATGCATCGATAAATTTCAGGAAAATGCAATTGGCCTGATTAACTAGGTAATCAGGCCAATACAACAAGTATAAGCTGATGGGTACACTACACCTCACAGTAGCCCTAACTGCAATCAAATCTTACTTAGGTAGTACTTCTTCGGGAGAATTTTA
>JBDTOX010000080.1:0-3377 GCA_039933015.1 Methylophilaceae bacterium | reverse complement strand
AAGCGACCGGGGAAATCCTCTCGGTCGCTTTTTTATCAGGATTACTGCAAATTACTTGTGAAATACGGCAACGTCGCCGGGTTTACGCAACATCTTATCTACCTCGCCGAGGTGCAGCTCTTCTGTATAAATCATTTCACGGGCATATTCTTCCAGCATCACCGAATGACCTTCTACCAGCTTGAGCAACTTGCGGTAGCAGTCGAGTGAAGCCTTTTCATGATCCAGTGATTCACGCAAAATATCGCCCACATCATGATTATGCGTTTCCAGCAGCGGCCCAATAGATAAAGAGGGATGGCCGCCCAGATGGGTAATCAGCTCGCCAGCCTGATTTGCGTGGCCAAGTGATTCGGTAGCCTGGCTACGTAGCCATGAAATGATTGGGATGCGGTTATAACCATAGATCATGAGCGCATAATGCGTATAGCGCACTACACCTGCCAGCTCCATCTCCAGTATGGTATTAAGAGCATCAATCACTGGCGCAGTAGTGTCTTCAGATTTCGTTTTCTTTGCCATGTCAGTCTCCGTTCAGGGTTTTAAACCCGGGGTTTTACCCCAGTGAATGCAGTTTAGCCCAGAAAAAATATCTTTGCAGAATAGTGAGTAGTTCACATTGCCAGTCTCGAATAGCCTTATACATGACAGCCAGAGCACTCATGTACCACGGCGAAAAACAACGACGACTATTTAGGTTTTCTTCTGATGGTACGCAGATAGATCCACATGCCGGACAGAGACAACACTATCAGCACGATGGCGGCAATATCCATCAACATTGGGCCGTAACGGCCAAAAATACGCCCGCTATGAAGATCCAGGATAATGCGTTCCAGCGGCAGTGAAGGAACAAACGCTTTACGCAGACTGATAGATAGCGAATCAGGCAGATATTGCTCAACCGACCAGATAGGCTGGCCGGCTAGCGGCTGCCAGTTCAGGCCATCATCCGTAGCGTAACTGCCCTGCGCTGTCTCTATCACCAGCCTGGCGCCAAGGCTACCCAGTCGCTTGATTGGCTGGCCAGGCAGCGCCGACCCTGTCAACTTGTCCACCAATCTCCCATCCGGTAAATACAGATAAAGCATGCCTGCACTGGCCAAGCCGCGCAGACCGCCCCAACTCACCGCCCCCACCGGAGTCTGGCCAGTTTCACTCAGCACTCTGCCATCCATAACCCAGCGGCCATCGGCTGCCGCAAGATAGCCGCCCTTGAATAGAAAACCATGGCTGGGTACTGTGGGATGCAGCCCATACCAGCGCATGAGCCAGTCAGTGTTGATCTGGCGCTTGTCCAGCCCCAAGGCATCGGTATGGCTAAGTGCAAGGCCGGTCAGTGAAAGAAATAAAAGAACGACAGCAAGCAACACGCCTATGCGGGCATGCCAATGGCGTACCAGGCGAATGGCGTGGGTCAGGTGACTCACTGCACCCCCATGCGGCTGACACGCTCGAAATACAAGGCCAGCCTGGCCATGCGGTTCATCGCATTCACCGAGAGCGTAGCGCCAGATATGCCGTCGATATTACGACTCAGATAATTATCTGGCTGCAACTCAATCCCTTGATATTGTTTGAGGAATGCGGGATAGCGTACCTCCCAGCCGCGGCTTTCACGATAAGTGAGTACGCGCACTTGGGAAATCTTACCCGCAGATATGACAAATCCCGCGGTAATCGGCTCTTCCTTGCCAATTTCATCAAAAATCCACACGCTCTTGTCACCAATTCTCCAGTAGCGCTGACGCAACTGCATAGGTGCATGGCCGAGAATTTTCTCGGACTGTTGTGCTATGTCTTTAGTCAGCCATAGTAGTTCCGGTTTCGGCGCCCCGGCAGCGAACGCTTCCGTCAAAAATTGCTCTGGCGTGAGATATTGCACGTCTGCATATACATTGCTTGCGAGTGAAGATATCAGCAGGGCTAACCCCATTAGAATGGTTTTCATCATCGGTGATACTCGTTCCGGGGCAGCTGGTTATTCAGCATGTTGATGCCGATCATTTTAAAACTGGCCATAGCGGCCCTATTCTTGATTTTAACAATGCATAAAGCGGTGATCGCAAGATCACCGCTTTATGCCATTTTAACGCAATAATGTTGCAGATTAGAACATGTAACCCAAGCCCATGTTCAAGCGTTTGTCACCTTTGTCCTTATCAGATGGTCGGTCGAAAGCCTGGTAGTCTGCCTTGATTACCACTTGCGGATGGGGCCAATAATTAGCACCAACCGTCACCACATCATTCTTGCTGAAAGGGCTGTGTATGGTATTGCTAGCGAGGCTCGCTTGCGTATCCCACTTTTCATAGCGGATGAACGGCGCGAAGTCCTGGTCGCCATCCTTCCAGACGTGGTAGGCGGCTTCGGTATACCAGCCATAGAAACGTTTTGCTACTTCTGAATCTGCGACTGCCAAATTGATTTTGGCAGCATCATCCAGATTACCTTGCGCATAGAGCGCACGCAGATCAAGCCTGTCCTTGGTGTAACGCGCGTGCACATCCCACAGGGTCAAGCGTGCGTCGGCACCATTCAATAATGGATCATCTTGTCCGGTATTACCCGTGAATATACTGGCACCAACCGTCAAACCAGGCAGGCCGCTGTAGTCCAGACGTCCACTGAACGCGATATTCTCCGCTGGCGCTTCGGACACGTTGCGTCGACCTTCGCGAACACCCTTGGTGGAAAAGCTCTTAAAATCTTTAGCTGAAAGGCTGGAAGTCAGACCCGCCTGGTATTTCCAGCCTGGAGCAATCTCGCCGTAAAGGCTGGCGCCGGCCTCCCACCAGGTACTTGGGATAATCCGGGTTTCAACGAAATTACGCTCTACGCCGTAGAAAGTAGGTGGCTCATGCGTTTCGTTGATGAACCCGAGCGGTAGCAAGAACAGGCCAGCCTTTGCATTCAGCTTTTGGCTGAAGTTGAAATCCAGGTACGCTTGCTCCAGCTCTACTGCGCCACCATTTTCGGTATTGGAATGCTCAAGCTCAAGCTCGGATTTGAAACTGATCCAGTCGTTGAAACGATGGCCGATATACATCACAAAGCGGTGAAAATCTATTTCGTCTGTGGCTTTGGCACCACCTTGAAAGTTGTTGTAGTGCAGCTCGCCATAGCCACCAACTGTGGTTTTATCGGCAAAAGCCTGTATGCCACCGGCCCGGTTTTGGTTGTCTGATTTGGCAAGCTGGACTTTCAGCTGTTCAATTTCCTGCTGCAGCACATCGATCTTGTCTTCGATGCTTGCCGCCATAGCATTACCAGAGAGCAGCGCCAAGGCAACCGTCATCCCCAATATTTTTTTATTCATATCAATCCCTGAATCAACTAATTAATTAAGAATCTTAATAATAATGATTCCTATTTAG
>JBDTOX010000079.1:0-11526 GCA_039933015.1 Methylophilaceae bacterium | reverse complement strand
GAGCGGTCGCTGTGTCCCAATGAACGCAGGGGGTCTATGCGGTCGCGCACTAACTGCTTTAGTTCTTTGGATTCAGGAAAGCGCCCAGCCTGCTTGCGAGAGAAGATAGTCTCGTTATTCAGGCGCACTTCAAAAATACCGCCGCTGCCCGGAACCAGACTAAGCCGCCCGATGTCCGATTCAAAGGTAGTGAGTAGCTCCTGCGCCATCCATGCTGCACGCAGAAGCCATCGGCACTGTGTACAGTACTCAATTTCGAGGCTGTTTTGCTTAATGGCTAGAGTCATATCTGCCCCACTGTCTTTAAATGTGTTTAATTACCAATAAGCCTGGTAATTATTCAAAAGATTAGTTGCACTTTGCAAGCGCGAGCCAAATAGCGGAAAATGAAACAATTATTTGGTTGCCTGTCTTAACCCGACATTATCCCACTACCTATTTCCATTGAGGAATCGTTCTACATGATGCGCACAAAATTTGAAAAGTTTGGCCTGATTGCCATCGGTGCAATGCTTGGTGTGATGCTGAGCCTGAATTATTCTGCAGTTGCCGATAAGGATATCAAGCTGCAACAGCAGCAGCTACCGCTTGATGACTTGCGTGCCTTTGCTGAAGTATTTGGCAAAATCAAAAGTGATTACGTGGAGCCCGTAGAAGACAAGAAACTCATCACAGAAGCTATCAACGGCATGCTGTCTGGCCTGGATCCTCACTCCTCCTACCTTGATGCTGATGCGTTCAAGGACCTGCAAGCCGGCACACAAGGCGAGTTCGGTGGACTCGGTCTTGAAGTTGGTATGGAAGACGGCTTTGTGAAAGTCGTTTCACCGATTGAAGATACTCCTGCCTACAAGGCTGGACTCAAAAGTGGCGATTTAATTATCAAACTAGATGAAACACCGGTAAAAGGCTTGTCACTGAATGACGCGGTCAAGCGCATGCGTGGCAAGCCTAATACGCCTATCACGCTGACTGTGCTGCGTAAAGGTGAAGCCAAGGCCCTGGTTTTCAAGCTGATGCGCGCTGTGATTAAAACCCAGAGCGTCAAATACAAACTGAGCGAACCTGGTTATGCGTATGTACGTATTACGCAATTTCAGGAACACACCGGAGAAGATCTGGCAAAGGCGTTAAAAGCCATGCACGATCAGAACAAGGGGCCTTTCAAGGGCCTGGTTCTAGACCTGCGCAACAATCCAGGCGGTCTGCTGAATGCGGCTGTGGGTGTATCTGCAGCATTCTTGCCTAAGAATGATCTGGTTGTTTACACGGAAGGCCGCACGGAAGATGCCAAGATGCGCCTTACCGCCAACGCCGATAACTATGTGAAGGGCGGCGCGCGCGAAGACTACCTGCGCAACTCTTTTCCCGACCTGAAAACCGTACCCATGGCTGTACTGATAAACGGCGGTTCTGCTTCAGCATCTGAAATTGTTGCTGGCGCGCTGCAAGATCACCAACGTGCTGTCATCATCGGAACCCAGAGTTTCGGCAAGGGGTCTGTGCAAACCATACTACCGATGAACAATGGCACAGCCATCAAACTTACCACTGCTCGCTACTTCACGCCCAATGGCCGTTCAATCCAGGCCAAGGGCATAGTGCCGGACATCCTCGTAGAAGAAGGCACAGTAACCACTGCTGATCAGGGTATGGACCTGCGCGAGGCAGACTTAACGCACCACCTCAGCAACCCTAAGGATGCCGACACCGCGGCAGAAGTGCCAAGCAAACCGGCGACCACAGCCAATGATGTCAACAAGGACAAAGCTGGCGAAAAGGCTGCACCTCTGGAGCCTGGCTCCAAGAATGACTACCAGTTCAATCAGGCACTAAATTTACTCAAAGGCCTGCAGATCCTTCAGCATAAATAGCACTGGATTGCTATGCAAAAACCGCCGTCGCGATTATTCACGGCGGCGGTTTATTATTTGCCAGGCTGGTGATCAACAAAATATGGGTTATCGACTAATAAAATAAAGGCATCAAATGATAGACCGTCTCATCATTGAATTCGACCGCGGCTTAAGGACTTTACTGGCGGAATCCTACAGCGCACGCCCCCATCCTGCTCCCGTGAAGGATGACGGCCAAGCTGACACCCAGCTTGAGCACAACGAAAAACGCCATGCCGCAGCGCTTATGCGCGTTAATCATTGTGGCGAAATATGTGCCCAGGCACTTTACAACGGCCAATCACTGACTGCCCGCAACCCCGCAACTGTTGATGCTTTGCGCCAAGCCTCAAAAGAAGAAACCGAACATCTTGCTTGGTGCGAGAAACGCGTTCACGAATTGGGCGGCCGCAAGAGCCTGCTAAATCCACTGTGGTATGGCGGTTCGCTTGCGTTAGGTGCTGTAGCCGGCGCCTTGGGCGACAAATGGAATTTAGGTTTTTTGGCCGAAACCGAGCGTCAGGTCGGCAAACATCTGGAAGCGCATTTAACCCAATTGCCGGAGCATGATGCCAAGAGCCGTGCCATCCTCGGGCAAATGCAAATAGACGAAGCCAAACATGCAGCAAGTGCCATGCAACAGGGCGCTGCAGAGTTGCCTGGACCGGTAAAATCAGCCATGAAAATAGCTTCTAAAGTCATGACCAGCACTTCTTATTACCTGTAAAGCGCTTACTAATTATGAAAACTTTTGCTGAAAATATTTCCACATTTGTAAATGTAGATCATCTGCAACGCATTGAGTTAACCCACGCCGATGGTCGCATAGCGGGCATACTTGAAAACAAGCAAGGCAGCCAAGGCTCGCTCAAACTTTATCACCATCTTTGGAAAAAGTGGGGCTGCATCAATGCTGATGCGGCAAAGGAAGGTTTGGCGCTATATGCGGAACACACCGAAGATGCAAAAAACCATCCGGGCAAACACCCGAATATTGATCGCCTGCTGAGTGTGATTGAACACAATGCATCGTTATCAGTGAAAATCATAGCAGCCGTTATGCCTTAAGCCACTTAGGTTCTAAAGCCGATTGGAGGATTTCAGGCCTGATCAGAAATGGGCGGGTGGTAAATCATCTGTACGGTATTGCCCACCGGGTCGGCACAGTAGAAACTCCGCGCACCGTCGCGATGGGTTTTGGGCGCTTGCAGGATTTTGACGCCCTGTTGCACAAAATGCATATGCCAGGCATCCACGGCAGCAGGCGTTTTTATAATAAAACCGAGGTGGTCCAGCCGCTGCGCGCCGCTTGGCGAATCACTTGCAGCCGCGCGGTGCAGGGCCAGATTGTCTTGGCCGGAAGTCAGATAATAGTTATCCGCATCGGGTTGCCATTCCAGTCGCATGCCCAGCACGTCGACATAAAAATGCAGGCAGGCATCAATATCCGCCACAAACAATGCCACATGGCGCATGCCTAACATGCCGCCGGGACGAGCGTTTTGCTCCATGCTCATGCCACTTCGACAATCTCAAAATCATGCGTCATTTCTGCCGCCTTACCCAGCATGATAGATGCCGAGCAGTATTTTTCTGCCGACAATTTCACCGCGCGCTCCACCTGGCCAGGGTTCAGTCCCTTGCCTGTGATAACAAAATGTACATGGATTTTGGTGAACACTTTGGGTATCTCATCAGCACGTGTGGCATCGATCTCAGCCACGCAATCACTCACCGGCTGACGTGCTTTTTTCAGTATGGTGACCACATCGAATGACGTGCAGGCCCCCATGCCGATCAACAGCATCTCCATCGGGCGCATGCCCAGGTTGCGACCACCAGCATCAGGTGCACCATCCAGCACCACCGCATGCCCGGTTTCGGATTCGCCCATGAAACATACATTTTCAATCCACTTGACGCGTGCTTTCATTTTCGGACCTTCAAGCTAAATAATGAATACAACCATCATTAAAAAAGCGGCTAATGCCGCTTTTTTAATGCGATATATTTATTTTATACCTAACAACTCGACATCAAACACCAGTGTTGCGTTGGGTGGAATCACACCACCCGCGCCACGCTCACCATAGCCCATATTTGAGGGGATAATCAGGGTGCGCTTGCCGCCGATTTTCATGCCCGCCACGCCTTCATCCCAGCCGCGTATCACTTGACCACCGCCCAGATAAAACGCGAATGGCTCACGCCTATCTACCGAGCTATCAAACTTTTCGCCATGGCCTTCTGGTTTGCTGGGGTCATATAACCAGCCTGTGTAATGCACTGTTACATTGGTGCCTGCTTCGGCTTCGCGGCCTTCGCCGACTACCTGGTCAATTTTTTCAAGTTCGGTAATGCTTTTGCTCATCGCTGGTTTTTCCTGTTTTGAGGTTGGTGAGTTACTGCTGTTAGAATCGGCGCTACAACCGCTAGAGGCAAACACTGCCATCACTAGCACGCTCGCAAAGAGTGTTGCTTGTTTCATGAAGAACTCCAAAGTAGCTGGTTTTCAAAAGTGGCTAGTGGCAATTATGATACCCGAAATCTTATTCAGTTCCTGCGCCAACAACCAGGGCAGCCTTGGCAACAGCCCTCTACTCATGCTGATAGACCCAGTCCAGTAGCGCATCCTGGGCGTTTCTCGTGGCCCCAGCACGCGGGTGATTGGCCATGAACACGACAACCCAGCGCCTGCCTTTTTGATCGAGCACATAACCTGCAATAGAGCGTACGCCATCCAGCGAACCGGTTTTGAGGTGCGCCCGGCCCTGAGCGGGGCTATCTTTGAGACGATGTCCGACCGTGCCATCCACCGACAGAACAGGCAAGGAAGACATCAGCTCCGGCATGACCGGACTGAAATAAGCATCCATCAATAGCTCGCCCAGGTGTTTCGCACTGATGCGCTCGATGCGGGAAAGGCCGGCACCATTTTCTATCACCAGCTCGGGGAAATTCCAGCCCTTGCTCGCTAGCCAAGCACGTATGGCTTTATCACCACCCACTTCCGTTGCCGGAACACCCTCGCGCTCGGCAGCAATGGTCAACAGCAGTTGGCGTGCCATCAGGTTGTTACTGTATTTATTGATGCGGCGAATCACATCGGCCAGTGACATGCTACTTTGTTCCGCCAGTTTTACTGCGTTAACAGGCGTTGCAGCTTGCCGCACAGTGCCCTGCAGGCTGCCTCCCAGCTGTTGCCAGAGTTTGCGGAATAAATTGAATGTATAAGCGGCATCATCAAACACGCTTAACTCAAGATATTTTTCGCCGCAATCTGCTGCATAAGTGCCGCTGAAGGTCACCATAGTGATATGGCCTTGCGGTTTGATTGCATAATCCAGCCGGTTTTTCCAATCCCCACATCCCGACTGCACCAATTTGAGGTGATTGATAATTTTCATTTCCGGCAAATCCGGCTCGGGCAAAACGCGCACTGCCGCCCCACCGCCCTGCATACCAGGTTCCAAACGAAAACTGGTGGATTTCAAGTTCACCAGCAGTGCACTCGGCATGGCGTTATAGGCACGGTAAGGTTCATTATCGAACGCGCCAGGATTAGTGCTTTCCGCTGCGAAGTAACTCGTATCCAAAACCAGATCACCACGAATATCTTTCACGCCGGCCTGGCGCAGGCTAGACAACAGGCGCCAAAAATCCTCCGTCATTAGCGCTGGATCGCCATAGCCTTTCAGGATCAGGTTGCCCTTGAGTACACCATCGCGCAAACTGCCATCGTAATAAGCCTCGGTACGCCAGCGATAAGCAGGACCGAGCAAATCCAGTCCGGCATAGGTGGTAAGCAACTTCATGGTGGAAGCCGGGTTCAGTGCCTGATCGGCGTGATGATTAATTACAGGCTGATGCTGATCGAGCTGCTGCACAAATACCGACACACTCCCCGGCGGCACGCCCTCTGCCTGCAAAGCTTTATTGACGGCCTCAGGCAATTCAGCGTGGGCGGCAGATAGCCACAGCAATACTGACAGGCAAAATAACCGCAGCAGCCCAGTGTGCATGGACTTATGCAATATCGCTCACAAGCTGTAGTGTCTGTTCTATCAGATAGTCCATTTCAGGTTCGCTGATAACATAAGGCGGCATGAAGTAGACCGTGTTGCCTATTGGTCTCAGCAACAGGCCGCGCTCCAGCCCTGCCTGATAAAAACGGCGCTGAAATTGAGGATCCTCCGTGTCTACATCAAATGCCCAGATCATGCCCATGTTACGCAGATGCCTGATGGGCAAGCCTGAAAAAACCCGTATCTTCTCGTTCATGTAGTCGGCTTTTGCCAGGTTTTTGTTCAGCACATCGTCTTGCTCGAATATATCCAGCGTAGCCAGCGCCGCACTGCAAGCCAGTGCATTACCGGTGTAGCTGTGGGAATGCAGAAAGCCGCGCGCAGTCTGATCATCATAAAAAGCCTGATAGATTGCATCAGTAGTGAGCGTGACCGAGAGCGGCAAATAGCCGCCGGTAATACCCTTGGAAAGACACATAAAATCAGGCCTGATGCGGGCCTGCTCACAGGCAAACATGGTGCCGGTCCTGCCAAAACCGACGGCAATCTCGTCCGCTATCAGGTGTATGTGATATTGATCGCAAATTTCCCGTGCGCGCTGCAAGTAGACCGGGTGATACATGGCCATACCCGCAGCACACTGCACCAACGGTTCGACTATCAGGGCGGCAATTTTGTGAAAATGCAGCGCCACATAAACCTCCAGCGCCTCGGCACAACGCAGCGCATATTGTTCAGCAGATTCACCAGCTTCAGCCAGTCGCCAATCCGGTGATGGCACTTGCGTGCTTTGCCGCAAAAGCGGTGCATAGGTATCTTTAAACAGCGCGATATCGGTGACCGAGAGTGCGCCTAGCGTCTCACCGTGGTAGCTGTTGTGCAGGCTGATAAACTGGTTTTTACTTTCAAGATCATGATTACGCCAGTAATGAAAGCTCATCTTCAGCGCAATTTCTGTAGCAGAAGCCCCGTCAGAGGCATAAAAACTATGCCCCAACCCAGTTAAGGCGGACAGACGCTCCGAGAGCTGCACCACGGGCTCATGGGTAAAGCCCGCCAGCATCACGTGCTCCAGCTGATCCAGCTGATTTTTGATGGCATCCTTGATGCGTGGGCTGCCGTGACCGAACAAATTGACCCACCAGGAGCTCACGGCATCCAGATAGCGCTTGCCATCAAAATCATAAAGCCATACGCCTTCACCGCGCTGGATGGGCACCAGAGGCAAGGTCTCATGGCTTTTCATTTGCGTGCAAGGGTGCCAGACCGCCTGCAGGCTACGGCGTAAAAGCTGGTTGTTATTCATATGGTTAATGCAGCACAGGGTGTATCGTGGATGGTCCAGCAATGATCTGGCTGGATGACAAGAAAATATCCCACACAGCCTCTCTGGTCGCAAGTTGCAGCATATTACCCAGCACTTGTGCGAGCTCCTCGGTGAGCGGCATACACACCGCATTGCCACCCTTGGTATGCAGTTCAAGTGTGGGCTGCGTATTATCCAGATCCATCACCTGGCAATCTATCACCAGCATCGGTTCTGGCGTACGCGTTTTGCGGTTAGGCTGATAAGTCCCGGAAAAATCCATTTTTTTCACGACTTCCTGTGCTGTATTTTTTTTGCCCTCAAGAGTTTCACGAGCAAAATTCTCCAACATTTCCTGAGTCTCCGTCGTAAATATAGCTGGCATTACCATAGGCGTGACAGTTGAATCTTGTAATACAGCCCATAAAGCCTTGACGACTCTACGCGTCAACCACACCCTTATTTCCGTATCGTCTGCCAGCCCCACTTTCAACAGCAGCCGGTCCTGCTGAATATCGTAGCCAAGATTAAATTCCTGTATGGCAGCATCTGGCAATGAATCACTCACTAATATTGCTCCGTTGACGTTAAATATTTTACTGTTCTTTTTCTACCTGATACATGGAAAAAGTAAAGTACCGAGCATAGCCTGGTGGGGGACTGATCATTTGTAGCAGTTCCGACTTGATCTGAGACTGGCTATCAGATTCAAATTTCCGCCACAGACCCAAAGCGGAAGTAGTCGGCCCAAAGTGGATATCTGCACTGGGGGATTCACGGTTGTGGCTTGAATTCTAAAACACGAATACCAGCGTTTTCAATACACTCCCAGCTTGCTTGCTGCTGACAATGCATAACTGCATATCGGCAGTCTCCCCGGCTTTGCAGCGAAGCTTGCCGCGCTGTTTAAAGGTTGTGGTTTTGCCAGCAGGAGTGCTACATAAATGAGCTTGGTATGCGTCATTTGTTTCTTCATCCAACAAGTTTGCCAGACTTTCTCCCGCCAGCTCTTCCATACTGCGTTGCACCAATTCGGCAAATCTGGCATTTACATGCAGGCTGTCACTATCCGCTCGGTAATATGCGATGCCAACTAGAGGCTGCTCGAAAATGGCTTTCCATTGTTCTACAATTGACTTGAGGGATTCTTCGGTGCGTTTCAGCGCAGTGATATCCTGATTTACCTCGATGGCGCCGATAATTTCATTATCCGCGTCGAGGAGAGGAATGGCAGACATGATGATGGTACGTTGTTTCCCATCAAAAGCCTCGATATTAACAATCTCACCCCGACTCTCTTCGCCTTGTTGGATTGCCCGCGCAAGCGTCCAGCCGCTGCTGCCGATTTCCTTGCCGGTGCTTTCCCACCAGCCTTTATATTCACCATAATGTTCCAGTTCGACGAGCTTTGCTCCACCCCAGATCCGTTCTGCTTCTGGGTTAGCTTTGGTGATGCGTCCCTTCTGATCGGCGATCCATAGCCCGACCGGGATGGTTTCTATGACCTTGCGCATCAAATATTCGCTTTGTTCCAAAGCGTTCCGCATATGTATGCTTTGGGTAATGTCGATACTGACGCCGACAACTTTCAATGGCCGTTCTTGTGCGTCAAAAATCAACCGGCCACGAGACACAAACCAGCGCTCGCTATCTACCTCATTTTTAGGGAGATTAAATTCCCATTCATGAGGATGGTTGCTGCTTTTGAACTGCGTAATTAACGCTTCGAGTCCAAGGGACTCAAATGGTAGTAACTTTGGACGGATTTCCACTATTGTTTGCCCAAATATCTGCTCACAGTTAGGCGAGCCGGTGAGCTCGTCGGTCAGGACATTCCATTCCCAAGTGACGATACTCGCCATATCTTGAGCGAGGGTCATGCGCGCTTCGCTTTCCATGATCTGACCAAGATGCTTGCGCCGCTCATCTGCAGCAGAGCCATTTGCCGACATGGTTTCTTGCAAGCCTTCGATGGCTTCGTCTCCATAGCGCAACCAGACCCAGTTGACCTCGAGATAATCGGCTAGCGCGCGCAGGTTTTCATACTCGATTTCACCGCCACGGGTCCAGCGATGCACAGATGGGGCTGACATGTTGATCGCCCTGGCCACTTCCGCCAAGGTCAGTTGCTTTTGCTCCAGCAGCGCCTTAAGGCGCATGGAAAAAGTATTTTTCTGCATTCGTAGCTAATTTAATTTCTGGCTGCACTAGCTTTAAAGAAATCATTGGGCCATGCGCCATGATTTCATTGGATCGCTAATGCTTGATTTATTTAACAATAATTCTATCACGCATAGTCGTTTTTACGCCCCAATACAATTTATTACTCATTAAGTAATAAATTACTTGACGAGTAATTATTGCAAGTTTATAAATGCTGAACATTCCTCCCATTCATTGATGTTTCATTCCGGTGATGGGCGGATGAATTCTCAGCTAATCAATTTCAGGGGGTAGCGATGTGAGCACGATAAGTTCAAATGTGGATGTATTAATCCAAAGCACCGCAGCCAATAAGACTCAGGATGGCGGGTTGCAGCGAGCCATTAGCTGGAAAGGCGCATTCTGGGCAGCCAGTGGCGTTCCTGCTCTGGTGCTTTTCAATATTGGCGCTTTATCTTCGACGGTAGGTCAGCCGGCCTGGCTGCTTTGGATATTGTCGATCTTAATGGGGTTTGCGCAGTGTTTTACCTACGCTGAGATTGCCGGGCTATTTCCACACAAGTCAGGCGGAGCTTCGGTCTATGGCGCGATTGGATGGGTACGTTATAGCAAATTTATTGCTCCAATTTCGGTATGGTGCAATTGGTTCGCCTGGTCACCTGTTCTGGCACTAGGAACATCTCTGGCGGGTGGTTATATTCTGACCTCGCTATTTCCGGCAGATGCGGTAATCAATACCTGGTCGTTAACATTGCTGCATCTAGACTTCGTCCAGACGGGGCTGACGATACGCATTAACTCTATCGCTATCTTAGGCGCAATGCTGTTGCTGATTACTTTTGCCATTCAGCATCACGGCGTTTCAAAAGCCGCCAAAACCCAGATGATTCTTGGCGTAACCTCACTGCTGCCACTGATGATTATCGGCATCGTTCCGCTGCTGACTGGTGACATGCCCAGCACGCATTTCCTTCCGCTTTTGCCTTTGGCCCATGACGCGGTAGGCCATGTAGTATTCGGCAACTACAATATGGCAGGTATTACCCTGATAGCTGGCGGCATGTTTATTGCCGGATGGGCAACTTACGGGTTTGAGACGGCGGTGTGCTACACCAGCGAGTTCAAGGATCCCAAAAAAGATACGTTCAAGGCCATCTTTTACTCCGGCTTGCTATGTATTGCGGTATTCACGCTGGTGCCGCTGGCATTTCAGGGGCATCTGGGTTTGGGGCAGCTGGTCACGCCAGCCATAGTCGATGCTACTGGCGCTGTGACGACCCCGGCCGTGTATAGCGGCATGTTGGATCCAAGCTTATATGACGGCACCGGAGTTGGTGTCATTCTGGCAAAAATGGTGGGGGGTGGTGCCGTAATCACCAATCTCGTTGTCGCCATGCTGGTACTGTCGTTGGTGCTTGCGGTAATGACTTCCATGATGGGATCTTCGCGCACACTCTATCAAGGCTCCGTTGATGGCTGGCTGCCGAAATATCTTTCGCATGTCAATGAGCACGGCGCCCCTACCCACGCCATGTGGACCGACCTAATTTTCAATCTGGTGCTGTTGCTGTTATCCAACAACATCATGCTGCTGGCAATCGGCAATGTGGGCTATCTCATCTTCAACTTCCTTAATTTGCAGTCCGGCTGGATCCATCGTCTGGACCGTGGTAATTGGCCGCGTCCATATAAGGCTAAAACCTGGCTGCTTGGCCTGGGCGCGGTATTTGGCTACGTCAATCTGGCCTTTATGGGCATGGGAGCTGATATCTGGGGTCCCGGCACATTGCGCAATGGCTTGGTCTTTACCGCGCTGATCGTGCCGGTTTTCCTGTATCGCCACTATGTGCAGGACAAAGGCAAGTTCCCGGATGAGTTCAGGAAGGATATGCATCTTGACGACAAGATCATCACGCACGGCGGCTGGCTGCCCTTTGCGGCGATAGGACTGGCGGTGGCAGTGGTATGGCTAACCCACAGCATTGCAGTATTGCCCTGACAAGGTAATGGATATCGACCCCTGGGCATCGTTTAAGCCATGCCCAGGGATGACCTCATGCGATAGAAATGGAGTTTGTATGGTTTTGGAAGAATTAAAGCACTATCAGAAAGTTCAGGATGCTGCCCGCTACACGCT
>JBDTOX010000078.1:0-2256 GCA_039933015.1 Methylophilaceae bacterium | reverse complement strand
AAAGCTGCTGCCAGGTCAGCGCCATCATTCACCCGCCATGCAGCACGTGCAGCAATCGCCTGCTCGGCCGCCGCCGCAAAATTGTAAGTATGCGGCCCGACTAAGGCCGGTTTGCCCATAGTGCAAGCCTCAATCAGATTCTGCCCGCCAAAGGGCAGCAGGCTACCACCAATAAACGCGACATCACACGCGGCATAGTAGGTAAACATTTCGCCCATGCTGTCGCCCAGTACAACGCTGGCCTTATCCTGGGCAGGGGCTTGCGCATCCAGCGATGTACGGCGAACGTAGCTGATGCCGCGCTTTTTCAAAAGGCTGGCCACTTCGTCAAAGCGCTGCGGATGACGCGGCACAATGACTGTTAATAATTGTGGGATTTGCGCGCGGTCGATGGCTGCGAGAATGATGTCCTCTTCGCCTTCACGCGTGCTGGCGGCGAGGAATACCGGACGGTGCTGACCCAGCAGTCTGGCTAAGCTTTCGCGCAGCTTGACGCCCCGCTCGGCGGCATCTGCAGGCGGCTCCACATCAAACTTGAGATTACCCAACACGACGACAGGATTTGCAGCTTTACCTTGCGCCATAAGCTTTTGCAGCCGCTCCGCATCTTGCTCGGTTTGTGCGGCGATTGCACTAAGGTCGCGCAAGCCCTGTGCTGCCAAGCGGGAAATCTGCGCATAACCGTGCGCAGATTTTTGCGACAACCTTGCATTCACCAGCAGCAAAGGAACACTACGGCGTTTACATGCAGCAATCAGATTGAACCAAAGCTCAGTTTCCATTAACAAACCTATTTGCGGCTGGAAATACTGCACAAAGCGGCTGACCGCGCCGGGCAGGTCATAAGGCAAATAGGCGCGCAATACCTTATCGCCGAACAACTGCTCGCCCGTAGCGCGCCCGGTGGGCGTGGCATGCGTCAGCAAGATCTGGTGCTGCGGATATCGTTTTTGCAACTCCTCCACCAGCGGTGCAGCAGCACGCGTCTCACCCACCGAGACGCAATGCAGCCAAATCAGCGGTTGCTTAAGGTGGTGGCGGTAAAAGCCGAAACGCTCGCCCGTGTGCCGCAAATATTCAGGCTGGCGCATGCCGCGCCATACAAGCTTGAGCGGCACCAAGGGTATTAGCAGATAAAGCAGCAGGGTATAGAGGATGCGCGGCATGTCCGGATTTTCTCACACAAATCTATGCATAAAAGTCCAACCATTTATTTTTTTAACACGTTAGCGAGGACTTACCTAGCCGTTCATCAAGGCCAGCGCATGGCTAGGCTAAAACACCTCGAAACCATGCCTCTTTATGGCATAGTCGCACCAGAAAAATATGCTTGACCAACACTACAAAATGACATAATTTTGCATCCAATCACTATATATTGTGGTTAAACGCTAGTCACAACTAGTTTTGACCACATAAAAATTATCAGAAAGGATCCTCCCATGCTCAAGGCTATCAAGACGATGCAAGAAGCCCCTCAAGATGTTCCCATGCAGGCTGTTTCACTCGATATCTGGGATAAAAAATATCGTCTTAAGACCAAGCAGGGCGAATGCCTGGACCAAACCATGGACGACACCTTCAAACGTGTCGCCCGCGCCTTGGCCGATGCGGAAGATACCGAAGAAAAGCGCAACCTGTGGCACGACAAATTCCTGTGGGCACTGCGTCGCGGTGCTATTCCAGCCGGGCGCATTACCTCTAACGCCGGGGCCCAGGAACACAAGCCCGCCACCAGCACGATCAATTGCACGGTTTCCGGCATTATTGACGACTCCATGAACGGTATTCTGGAAAAAGTGCATGAAGCCGGCCTCACCCTGAAAGCCGGTTGCGGCATTGGCTATGAATTTTCCACCCTGCGTCCTAAAGGCGCTTTCGTGGCTGGCGCCGGGGCTTATACCAGCGGCCCGCTGTCGTTCATGGATATCTACGACAAGATGTGCTTTACCGTATCATCCGCCGGTGGCCGCCGCGGTGCGCAGATGGCGACCTTCGACATTTCGCATCCTGATGTGATCGACTTCATCAAAGCCAAGCGTGAAGCCGGGCGTCTGCGTCAATTCAACCTGTCCTGCCTGATCACCAAGGAATTCATGGAAGCGGTAAAGGCTGATAGCGAATGGAAACTGGCTTTCCCGGTGACGGAAAAAGAAGCCACTGCTGATGCCCTGAATCTCGATGATGCCAGCCAAGTGGTATGGCGCGAATGGCCAGTCAAGAACAAATATCTGACCAAGTTGGATGGCAAAGATG
>JBDTOX010000077.1:0-14619 GCA_039933015.1 Methylophilaceae bacterium | reverse complement strand
CATCTATCAGGAATTTATCTAGAGCAAGACGGGATTCCATGTTTCTTTGCGCCAGCGTCCCGAAGTAAACCAAATCAGGTTTTAGCGACATCGTGACCATATGGGTAATACCAGCATGGATATGATCATAGGCTTGGTCGGGCAGTATTTCATATCGGTTATTACCGTTTTCTGCGAACACCTGGACCTGGCCGGTAGGGTATACCGGATCGAATTGGACGCCTGTGGTATCCAATCCACGGCTATGCATTTCTCTCAAGAGATCATCGCGAAGCGCGTCATTGCCGACCCGGGTGATTAAAATCGGATGCATGTTGAAGGCATGAAGGTGTCTGGCGACATTAAATGGAGCTCCACCTAATACGCTTTGATCGGGAAATATGTCGGCCAGAACCTCACCAAATAATGCTACAACGTGGTTTGTCTGACCTTGTATTTTCATTTCTTCTAGCAAACATTCTCCTTCCTGGAGATTTAACAGGCGCCCGGATTAAGAAAGGCGCGTACGGAGAGCACTACAGATCCATAAGCGACTTGAGCGCATCGGTTTCATCTTTAGATTTAATTTTGGATATCAGTAGTTCCAAACTTTGGTGGAGAGTTGAAAGCTCAGAACTTGATAATTTGTCTAAAGCATCGATCAGTACGCCTCTAGGTGAAGCGGGCGCCTGCTTGATTATGTCCAGGCCGCCTGCTGTCAGGAAAAGCCTGACGACTCTTTGATCAGCCTCTGCGCGTTCTTTGACAACCCATGATTTTTTTACCAGCTTTTCAATGAGATTGCTTGTGGTTGATTGATGTATGGCAAGTTTGTTGGCTAATTCAGAGACTTTAATCCCCGGCGCTTTATGTATTTCCCATATCACCCAGAGTTGTGAGCTGCTCACACCGTAAAGGGATTCGATTTGAGTAAAGTGCTTTTTGACAGAGCTGAAAATAACCCTGAAGTTTTTTAGTGAAGCAGCTACCAGCTCCGCATGCTGATCATCGTTATTGGGCATAGGATTAATAGATATTATGCATAGCGTTTAAGTATAGCCCACCAATTACATTCCTACAAATATAATTTGTGGGAATGTAATTGGTGGGATTGACAGATGCTAGGATTAACTATTTAAGTTCAATGGCTTAATTGGATGTAATGTGGATGTTGTAAAAACAATTTGGACTTGCTTAATTATTGTTGGTGGTCATCAACTGCGATGCACAGGCTGCGCCCAGCATTCATGGTTAAAACGATGCCGGTTGAAAAGTCTGTAGTAGCCTGCGCCTTAAAGCAGTTGTTCAAATTCAGCCGCGGGCACAGGTCGCGAGAACAGGTACCCTTGCCCATAATCGCAGCCGGCGGTGGCGAGCAGGGAACGTTGTTCTTCCGTCTCCACCCCCTCTGCGATTACCTTTAGACCAAGTTTGTGCGCCATGATGATGATCGCTTCGCATAGCACCATGTCGCTGGATCCGTGCTTAAGATTAGCAATGAATGATTGGTCAATTTTGACATAGTCAATATCGAACTTCCGCAGGTAAGCCAGCGACGAATAACCGGTGCCAAAATCGTCGATGGCTACTTGCATGCCGGCATCACGGAATTCAAGTAGCTGGTTAATGACTGCGGTGCCAGCTTCCAGCAGCAGCCCTTCCGTGATTTCCAGCGCGATGCTTTGGCCGGGCAGCCCAAGCGTCTGCAGATGATCCACCCACTTGCCATGGATATTTCCCCTGTTGCTGTACTGCACGGGAGATGTGTTGACGCTGATCTGAAACGCCGCATGATGCGTTACACGCCATTGTGCTACTTGGCCTACCGCCTCGCGGAATACCCAATCACCGATATCAATAATCATGCCTGTATCTTCAGCAATGGGAATAAAATCAGCAGGGCTTATCAGGCCATGAACCGGGTGCTGCCAGCGAATTAATGCTTCAGATTTATGAATGCTGCCTGTTGCCAATTCCACGATGGGTTGGTAATACAAGCAGAACTGATCAGCCACGAGTGCAATGCGCAAGTCATTGGCCATCCGCATCCGGGTCTGTGCGGCTTCCTGCATGGCAGGCGTGAAATAGTGGAAGCAGTTGCGGCCCTGATCTTTGGCGGCATACATGGCCTGATCGGCGTTCTTGAATAATATGTCGACATTGCTGGCATCTTCCGGATAGAACGTGATGCCTATGCTTGCGGATATATAAACGATGTCGTCACCTAACTGGAATGGGTGGGCCAGTTTTCGCAGAATCTCCTGTGCCACCAATTCAGCGCCGCCGAGGTCGTTCAACTCAGTCAGGGTGATAGTGAACTCATCGCCGCCCAGGCGGGCCACAGTGTCCGTCTCACGCACACAGCTTAACAAGCGTTTTGCCACCTCTTTGAGCAGAAAATCGCCTATATCGTGTCCCAGTGTATCGTTAACTTCCTTGAAGCGGTCGAGGTCGAGAAACATCAATGTCATCGGCAGGCCGGTGCGATGGGATTGTTTGATGGCTTGCTCAAGCCGGTCGATGAACAGCACCCGATTGGGTAGCTTGGTAATGTGATCGTAGTGCGCCAGGCGGAACGCCTCGGCCTCGGATTGTTTACGCTCGCTGATATCGGTATGCGTCCCTATCATGCGTAATGGCCTGCCATCTGCGGTGCGGCTGACCAGCATGCCGCGGCTGAGTATCCATTTCCAGCTGCCGTCTTTACATAGCATGCGGTATTCGGAAACGTAGGTGGTGGTCTTGCCACTGAGGTAAGTTTGTATTTCTTCCATGGCGCGCGGCAAATCTTCCGCGTGAATCAGCTTTCTTCCCTCTTCGAGGCTGGTGCCTACCTCGCGATCTGCAAACCCATATAATTCGTTCCAGCGCAGGGAGCGGAAAACTTCATTGGTCTGCAGATTCCAATCCCAAACCCCATCGCCTGCGCCTTCGAGAGCATATTTCCAGCGCTCTTCGCTCTCAATGAGTGAGTTTTCAATGGATAGTTGTTGATTGATGGTCTTTCTGACGAGATAGTAAAGCAGGAATGCGGTTAAGAATACGAAACCCCAGCCCTTGTACATTTCAAGCTGAATATATTCTTCATGATTGCTCACGAGTCTTGTCAGGAGCCTGTCGCTAAAAAAAATCCACAATGTTCCAAATAGCAGATAGATGAAAACAATGCGTAGCGTTATTAAATTGACATTAAACAATTAATTTCCTGACAGCAATATTCATTGCTTGAGTCCTGTTCGAAATAGCACGGTTGTTACGGGGATATTCGTTTCCAGGAGGCGACCATCGTCTTTTAAAGAGGCGGTCATATTGTTAAGGGTAAATTGTTATGCGACTTAATAGTAACCAACTTTCCATGGCATTCATAGAATCGCATCATTACCGATGCGCGAAATTAAGCGCAGGACTTATAGCTGTGCCAGCAAACAAACACAGGCTTTTTGACGGGGGAATATTTTTGCTCAAGCACGCATCCGGCTTGCTGAGGTGCTTACATTGCTAGATGCCCGGTGGGCAAGGCTGTATGATGGGTTTGCGTGCATAAGCTAATTGATTAATGTTTAATTTGTGAGTCGTTTTATAATTTATGGATACACCTAATGTATTCGAGCTTGCCAGGCTGCAAGAGTTGCAGTCCTACAAGATTTTCGATACCCCGCCAGAGGCTGATTTTGACCGCCTGACACGTCTGGCAGCGCGCACTTGCGCTACCCCGGTTGCAACAATCATATTTGGCGATGAGCAGCGGCCATGGTCTAAGTCCTTAGTGGGCCTGGATTTGCGGGAGGCTGCGCGCGCTGCTGCTTTCTGTACGCACGCTAATGGTCATGCCCAGCCGTGCATCGTGCCCGATACGCAAAAAGACCCCCTATTCGCCAACCATCCACTTGTGCTGGACAAGCCCGGCCTGCGATTTTATGCCGGTATGCCGCTAATTTCACCGCGCGGTTTTGGACTCGGCACGCTGGCAGTTATGGACTTGGTGCCCCGAACGCTGACGGACGAGCAGTTGGAGGCGTTGGAGACCCTTGCGGAGCAGGTGATGGCGCAGCTTGAGCTCCGGCGTCAGCGGCATATCCTGGCTGATATGATGGCCGCACAGGATCAGATGCATAGCAAACTGCGGCACCAGACCGAGAATCTTGAAGAAGTGCAACGGATTGGCCATATCGGCACGTGGGAATTGCGAGTGCAAGAAAATCGCCTGCTATGGTCGGATGAGATTTACCGCATTTTCGGTATCGAGCGGGAAGGGTTTCAGGAAAACTTCGAGTCGTTCATGTCATTCGTACACCCTGATGATAGAGCGCAACGCCTGGCGGAACAGGCGCGGGTGCTGCAGGGCCAGGGGCCGCTTAACATACAGCACCGCATTATCCGGCGGGATGGGCAGGTGCGCTATGTGCAGGAGTTGGCCGAATTGGTCGAGGATGAGATAGACCACACCTTGATCCTGGCCGGTACGGTGCAGGATATTACTATGCACAAGCAGGACGAGGATGAGCTGCGTCGGCTCGCTACGCGCCTGACCACTACCCTGGAAAGTATTACTGACGGTTTTTATATACTGGATCGTGAATGGCGCTTTACTTACCTCAATCATGAGGCTGAGCGCCTGTTGCAGAGAACGCAGACAGATCTCATAGGCAAGGTGCTATGGGATGAATTCAAGGAGGCAGTGAACCAGGACTTTTATCGTGAATATCACCGGGCGGTTACCGAGAACTGTAAGGTCTCGTTTGAGGAATTTTTTCCGCCCCTGAACAAGTGGTTTGCCGTCAGTGCATATCCTTCCTCAGCAGGCCTAGCAGTTCATTTCCAGGATATCAGCGCCCAGCGTGCAGCGCAGGATCAGCTCAAGCTGCTCGAAACCTGTGTTGCGCGGCTCAACGATATCGTGCTGATTACCGAGGCCGAGCCATTTGATGAGCCTGGCCCGCGTATTGTCTTTGTCAACGATGCTTTTGAGCGCCGCACCGGATATAGCCGTGAAGAGGTAATCGGCAAGACGCCGCGCATCCTGCAGGGGCCGAAAACCCAACGCATCGAACTCGACCGTATCCGCACCGCCTTGCAAAAATGGGAACCGGTGCGCACGGAACTGATCAACTATAAAAAGAATGGTGAAGAGTTCTGGTTGGAACTTGACCTTGTTCCCGTCGCGGATGCTACGGGGTGGTTTACCCATTGGGTGGCAATTGAACGGGACATTACGCAGCGCAAGGTGGCAGAAGAGGAAATCAAGCGCTTAGCCTTTTTTGACCAGCTTACGCGTCTGCCCAATCGACGCTTGCTGCTCAACCGCCTGAAGCAGACCATGGCTGCCAATGCCCGTAACAAGCGCCAAGGAGCGCTGCTATTCATTGATCTGGATAATTTCAAAACGCTCAACGATACCCTTGGTCATGATAAAGGCGACCAGCTGCTACAACAGGTCGCCGGACGCCTGACGCAGTGCGCGCGCGAGATTGATACTGTCGCGCGTCTGGGAGGCGACGAATTTGTGGTAATGCTGGTTGATCTGAACGAAAACTTACAAGAAGCCGTAAAAGAGGCACAAATTGTGGGTGAGCGTATCCTCGAAAGCTTTAAACAGCCCTATCAATTGCACAATCACGAATACCAAAGCACGCCCAGCGTCGGTATCACGCTGTTCAGTGATTATCGAGACACACTGGATGAGCTCTTGAAACGGGCGGATCTTGCCATGTATCAAGCCAAGGCAGCAGGCCGTAACACCCTGCGCTTCTTCGATCCGGATATGCAGCTTGCAGTGAGTGTGCGTGTATCGCTTGAAGAGGAATTGCAGCGCGGCTTGCGGGACAAGGAATTTTCCCTCTATTACCAGGTTCAGGTTGATAGCGCCGGCAATGCTACGGGCGCAGAAGCGCTTGTGCGCTGGCAGCATCCTCACCGCGGCCTTGTATCCCCAGTGGAATTTATTGCGCTGGCTGAGGAAACCGGGTTGATCATACCTTTGGGACATTGGGTTCTGGAAACAGCTTGCGCCCAATTGGTAGATTGGGCAGCACAGCCGGAAATGGCTCATCTTAGCCTGGCGGTGAATGTCAGCGCGCGGCAGTTCCGTCATCCGGAATTTGTATATCAGGTACTGGATGTACTGCAGCAAACGGGTGCCGATCCGCTAAAACTCAAGCTGGAGCTGACAGAGAGCTTGCTGCTGGATAATGTAGAAGACACCATCGCCAAAATGGGCGCGCTGAAAGCCAAAGGGGTAGGGTTTTCTCTGGATGACTTTGGTACTGGCTACTCTTCGCTTTCTTACTTGAAGCGGCTACCTCTGGATCTACTCAAGATTGATAAGTCTTTTGTCAAGGATGTGCTCACCAACCCCAATGATGCCGCTATTGCGCGCACTATCGTGGCGCTGGGGCAAAGTTTGGGTCTGGCCGTGATTGCCGAGGGTGTGGAAACCGAAGCGCAACACGAGTTCCTTGCCGGTCATGATTGCCATGCCTACCAGGGCTATCTGTTCAGCAAGCCTTTACCGCTCGACCAATTTAAAGTGTTTGTACTGAGCAGGAAATAGCACCATCGTTTTATCTTGGCATCAGATTGCAAACAAGCACTGCTGGATTTTTGCGTTTAAGCGCTTGATATTCCGCCGCTAATCGCCATATGTTAGCCAGCGTGTTCGGGTATAATCTCGTTTTTTTAGGAGGTGTTTCCATGCCTATTTATGATTATCAATGCACTAGTTGTGGCTTTAAAAAAGAAGTCATGCGTAAAGTAAGCGAACCTAATGTAACGGCTTGTCCGGAATGCAATAAAGAAACTTTTGCCAAGCAGGTCTCTGCGCCCAGTTTTCAGCTCAATGGCAGCGGTTGGTATGCCACTGACTTTAAAAACAGTGGCAGCAAGCCTGAGCAGAAACCAGCAGAAACTGCCGCACCGGCAGCCTGCGCTACAGGCTGTGCCAGCCATTGAAAAAGCACAGGCATAATTGATGAAACGCTATTTCATCACCGGCC
Organism: Methylophilaceae bacterium; assembly: GCA_039933015.1. Taxonomy (GTDB): domain Bacteria; phylum Pseudomonadota; class Gammaproteobacteria; order Burkholderiales; family Methylophilaceae; genus JBDTOX01. The sequence continues at coordinate 7,648 of JBDTOX010000077.1, read as the reverse complement.
TGCTGGTGTTAGTGCCTTTGTTAATCACGATATGGGTACTGACGACACTGATCGGCCTTATGGATCAAAGCCTGTTGCTATTGCCCATCGAATGGCGGCCAGAAGCGCAGCTAGGCCGGACGGTTCCGGGCATCGGGGCAATTCTGACTTTGCTGATTATTTTTGTGACTGGTCTGATAGCGACCAATTTTTTTGGCAAACGCTTGATCCTTATCTGGGAAGCCCTGCTGGGCCACGTGCCGGTGGTAAAGTCTATTTATTCCAGCGTCAAGCAGGTATCCGATACGCTATTTTCAGATTCCGGTCAGGCCTTTCGCAAGGCGCTGCTGGTGCAATATCCGCGTGAAGGTAGCTGGACGATTGCCTTCATGACCGGTCGGCCAGGCGGCGATGTCGCCAACCATCTCCAGGGCGAGTACATCAGTGTTTACGTGCCGACTACACCCAATCCTACATCCGGTTTTTTTCTGATGATGCCAAAAGCGGACGTGGTAGAGCTGGATATGAGCGTGGATGATGCGCTCAAATATATTATCTCCATGGGGGTGGTTTCCCCTGGCGCAATGTCAGCCAGGAATAAGGCTGTACGCCATACCATTCGCGACAACAGTTAGTCTTTTTTTACAATAATTTATAAGCTGATTCTTCTATTATGCGTACCCATTACTGCGGACATCTAAACCGCGAACATATCGGCCAAACCGTTACCCTGTGCGGTTGGGCGCATCGTCGTCGTGACCATGGCGGTGTTATTTTTATCGACTTGCGCGATCGTGAAGGCATGGCGCAAATTGTCATTGATCCGGATACCCGGGAGGCGTTTGCCCTGGCTGAATCTGTGCGTAGCGAGTTCGTGCTCAAAGTTGTCTGTAAGGTGCGTGCGCGCCCTGAAGGCACCGTGAACCCTAACATTCCGACTGGTGAAGTCGAAATGCTGGCGACAGAGATCGAGATTCTCAATCCATCGCTGACGCCGCCGTTCATGCTCGATGACGAAAATCTTTCCGAGATGGTACGCCTGGAGCATCGCTATATCGACCTGCGCCGCCCTGCGATGCAGAAGAACATGATGCTGCGCTACCGCGTAGCCAAGACCCTGCGCGATTACCTCGACACCAACGGCTTTATTGAAGTTGAAACGCCGATGCTGACTCGCTCCACGCCAGAAGGTGCGCGCGATTACCTGGTGCCATCGCGTGTGCATGCCAGCAAGTTCTTCGCCTTGCCGCAGTCACCGCAGCTATTCAAGCAACTGCTCATGGTGTCCGGTTTCGACCGTTACTTCCAGATTACCAAGTGCTTCCGCGATGAAGATCTGCGTGCCGATCGCCAGCCGGAATTCACGCAGGTGGATATCGAAACCTCATTCCTGGGCGAAGAAGAAATCATGAACATCGTCGAGGAGATGATTCGGCAAATGTTCAAGAGCGTACAAGGCGTCGAGTTGCCAGCCGCATTCCCGCGCATGCCGTTTGCTGAAGCCATGAACAAATACGGTTCCGACAAGCCGGATATGCGCGTGACGCTTGAAATTACCGAGTTGAGCGATGTCATGAAAGATGTCGATTTCAAGGTCTTCTCCGGTGCTGCCAATATGGCCAATGGCCGTGTCGCCGCGCTGCGCGTGCCTAACGGCGCGGCAATCAGTCGTTCCGAGATTGATGCCTATACCGAATTCGTCAAGATTTACGGCGCCAAGGGCCTGGCTTACATCAAGATCAACGACGTGACCCAACTCAACGAAACCGGCCTGCAAAGCCCTATCGTCAAGAATATCCACGTCACCGCCCTGCAAGCGATTATCGAGCGCACAGGCGCACAGAACGGCGATATCGTGTTCTTCGGTGCCGATAAGGCCAAGGTGGTGAATGAGGCGCTGGGTGCCTTGCGTGCCAAGGTCGGCCATGAGAAAGGCCACCTCGATGGCCGTGCCTGGGCGCCGCTGTGGGTGGTGGATTTCCCTATGTTCGAGCACGACGCAGAAAACGATCGTTGGGCAGCTTTGCATCACCCCTTTACCGCGCCCAAGGATGGCCACGAAGATTTACTGGTTTCCAACCCCGATGCCTGCCTGTCCAAGGCTTACGACATGGTGCTGAACGGCTGGGAAGTCGGCGGCGGCTCGGTGCGTATCCACAAGCAGGATGTGCAGTGCAAGGTATTCGATGCACTCAAGATCAGTCAGGAAGAGGCCCGGGAGAAATTCGGCTTCCTGCTCGACGCCTTGCAATATGGCGCGCCACCGCATGGGGGCCTGGCCTTCGGTCTGGACCGTCTGGTAGCGCTGATGGCCGGTGCAGAATCCATCCGTGACGTCATAGCCTTCCCCAAGACCCAGCGCGCGCAGTGTTTGATGACCAACGCGCCGAATGAAGTGGATGAGAAGCAGTTGCGGGAGTTACATATACGAGTCAGACAACAAAACACTACCCAAAGCTGAGATCAGAAGAGGCAACATGGCGATTCCAGATTTTCAATCAATTATGTTGCCTTTATTGCGCTTTGCCTCTGATGGCAAAGAGCATTCTCTACAGCCTGCTATAGATGTGCTCGCGGCAGAGTTTGCGCTTACACCGGAAGAGCGGCAGGAGTTGTTGCCTAGTGGCAAGCAGGCTCGTTTTGACAATCGAGTAGCATGGGCTAGAAGTTATTTTAAACAGGCAGGACTTGTTGAGAATATTCGCCGAGGATATTTTCAGATTTCACAGCGCGGTTTGGATTTGCTGAAAACTAATCCAGAAAAAATTAATAAAAAAACACTTGAGCAATACCCCGAGTTTTTAGCTTTCCAAAATCTTCGACAAGATACAAGTGAGATTGAGGCGCCTGTTAACGAAATAGAGCAACAGACTCCTGAAGAGTTATTGGAAAGCGCTTACAAAAACCTTGCCGATGGTTTAGCGAGTGAAATTATTCAGCGAGTAAAAAGTTGTTCTCCTGTTTTCTTCGAGCGTCTAGTCGTAGAATTGTTGCTAAAAATGGGATACGGCGGCACTCGCGCTGGTGCAGGCCGAGCTATTGGCCAAAGCGGTGATGGGGGTATTGACGGAATTATTGACGAAGACCGACTTGGATTAGACGCAATTTATATACAGGCTAAGCGTTGGGAAGGTGTGGTTGGCCGACCTGAGATTCAGAAGTTTGTTGGCGCTCTTCAAGGACAACGTGCACACAAGGGTGTATTTATTACTACCTCTGACTTCACCAAAGAGGCTCAAGAGTATGTTACGAACATTAGCAATAAAGTAGTGCTCATCAATGGAATTTCATTAGCCCGTTTGATGATCGAAAACAACGTAGGCGTTTCAGTAGCAGCAACTTACGAGGTTAAGAAGGTCGATTCCGATTACTTTGTAGATGAATAATTAAATGCCCATCAAATCCCGCATCCGTAGCATTCCGCACTACCCTAAGCCGGGTGTCCAGTTCCGTGACATCACCACGCTGCTGAAAGATCCGCTTGGGCTGAAAGTGACGATAGATGAGTTGTTCAAGCGCTATCAGGATCAAAAAATAGACAAGGTCGTGGGCATAGAATCGCGTGGTTTTATTATCGGTGCGCCGCTGGCTTACAGGCTGGGCGTGGGTTTTGTGCCTATCCGCAAGGAAGGCAAGCTGCCGGCGGAAACGGTGGGTCAGGATTACGCACTCGAATATGGTAACGATTATATTGAAATCCACACCGATGCCATTGACCGGGGTGAGCGCATCCTGCTGGTGGATGACGTCATTGCTACGGGCGGCACAGTGGAGGCGGCTGCCTCGCTGATCGAAAAGCTCGGTGGCGAGGTGGTGGAATGCGCGTTTGTGATTGATCTCCTGCATGTGGGCGGCCGTAAACGATTGGAAGCTAAAGGTTACAAAGTGTTTGCCTTGTGCGAGTTTGAGGGCGATTAGTGGCTTACAAGCAGCCGGTTTCGGTTCTGGTACTGATACACACCGTTGATTTGCAGGTTTTACTGCTGGAGCGGGCGGATAAGAAGAGTTTCTGGCAATCGGTAACGGGCAGTCTGGAAGCAGGCGAAACACCTTATGACGCGGCCATTCGCGAGGTCGCTGAAGAAACCGGGCTGGATGCCACGCAATACGGGTTCAGCGATTGGCAAACAACTAATGTGTATGAAATTTACCCGCACTGGCGTTCACGTTATGCGCCTGGAGTCACGCAAAACAAGGAACATGTGTTCGGGTTGGAATTGCCGGCGCGTTTGCCTGTCCAACTGGCAGCAAATGAGCATGTGCGCTATGAGTGGGTGGATTGGCGCGCGGCCGCAATAAAGGTTTTTTCCTGGACTAACGTGCTTGCTTTGAGGGAATTAGGCAAGCGTCATCAACTGATACTCTAGTTTGGTGTAATGTAAACGATATGCAAACAGCAGCTATTAAATTTGAGCGTTACCAATCGACGGCTGATGAAGATTGTCAGCAGCGCATCATCGCGGCCAGGGAAAAGCTGGGCAAGCGGCTGGTAATTCTGGGCCACCATTATCAGCAGGAAGGCGTTTATCGCCACGCTGATTTCACGGGCGACTCGCTCAAACTCTCGCGCCACGCGGCCGCGGTAGATGCTGAATACATTGTGTTTCTCGGCGTGCATTTCATGGCCGAAGTGGCGGATATTCTTTCGCGTCCAGACCAGATCGTGATGTTGCCAGACCTCGCCGCAGGCTGCTCCATGGCAGATATGGCGAACCTGGCAAAAGTGGAGCGTTCGCGCCGCGAGTTGTCCAAAGTGCTGGATTTTGGGGCAAGCATTACGCCGCTGACATACATCAACTCGGCAGCCGATCTTAAAGCCTTTTGTGGTGAGCATGGCGGCATAGTCTGTACCTCCAGCAACGCGACCAAAATGATTGAATGGTCGTTCGCTCGCCGCGAAAAAGTGCTATTTTTCCCTGACCAGAACCTGGGCCGCTGGAGCGGTCACAAGATGGGTATCCCGCTGGAACAGATGCCGGTGTGGGACCCGGATCAGCCTATGGGCGGGTTGACCGAAGAGCAAATCAAAAACGCGAAAATCCTGTTGTGGAAAGGCCATTGCGCGGTACACCAGATGTTCCGTCCGCAGAGCATTATCAAGTTCCGCAATGAATACCCCGAAGGCCAGGTAATTTCGCATCCCGAAGCGCCGTATGACGTATGCCTGCTATCGGACTATGTCGGCTCTACTGAATACATCGTCAAAACCATTTCAGAATCCCCTGTTGGCTCACGCTGGCTGGTTGGTACCGAGCTTAACCTGGTGAATCGCCTTGCTGAACGTTTCAAACCCGAGGGCAAGTTTGTACAATTTATGTCTCACGTAGTTTGCGAATGTTCTACTATGGCGCGGATTGATCCGCAGCATCTGGCCTGGACACTGGAAAACCTGGCTGCAGGCAACGTAGTTAACCAGATTAAGGTGCTGCCGCAGGAAGCTGAACTGGCGAAACTGGCACTGGATCGCATGCTGGAAGCGTCTTAATATCTCCCAAGGATGCACATGTGAGCGGTTACCAACGCTACTAATCGGTATCTTTAAGTAAGATGTGTGGATGAATAAAACTTTACGCATTGCCACGTTTAATATCCACAAAGGCCTCAGCAGCTTCAATGCGCGGTTGGTGCTGCACGAGCAACGCGAATTGATCAGGTATTTGCAGGCTGACATCGTATTTTTGCAGGAAGTGCGCGGTGCACACAGGCGGCATAGCCGACTGTTTAGCGGCGGGCAATACGAATTTCTTGCGGATAGCATCTGGCAGGATTTTGCCTACGGCCAAAACGCTATCCGGTCTGAAGGCCATCACGGCAATGCCATTCTTTCCAAATATCCTATCGTTAGTTGGGAGAATGAAGATGTCTCTGCCCATGCTACCGAGCAGCGCGGCTTGCTGCATTGCGAGATTGCGATTCCCGGTTGGGATGACAACTTGCATTGTATTTGCGTGCATCTGGGCTTATTTGGCCGCTGGCGCCACCAGCAACTTGCGGCGCTGCGTGCGCGCATCCAGAGTATGGTGCCATCAACTTCCCCACTCATCATCGCCGGCGATTTCAATGACTGGCGTCAAAAAGTAGGTCAAACTCTGGCTGAAGGGCTTAATCTCAGAGAGGTTTTCGAGCACAGCAATGGCAAGCCCGCACGCAGTTTTCCATCGTTGATGCCATTTTTGCGGCTGGACCGTATTTATACTCGCGGCTTTCACATGCAGCATGGCCAGGTGCATGGGGGTCTGCGTTTTGCCCATGTGTCAGACCATGCTGCTTTATCTGCAGTGATGACCAGAGCGCCATGAGCCGTTATACAAAGGGCAATCGGGTTACGCTGCTGCGTAACGGGCAAGAGTATTTCCCTGCGCTGGAAGCGGCTATCGACGGCGCCAGCCACGAAATCCATCTACAAACCTATATTTATGTAGCAGATGAAGTGGGGCGGCGCATAGGCGCTGCGTTAAAGCGCGCAGCCGATCGTGGGGTCACGGTTTGCTTGCTGCTGGACGGATTTGGTAGCAAGGATTTATCCAAAGCTTATGTGGAAGAACTGCAAGCCGCGGATGTAAATGTGATGTTCTACCGGCCCAAAATTTCTCCCTGGACCCTGAAACGCAATCGCTTGCGACGCTTGCATTGCAAGCTTGCGGTAATTGACGACCACGTTGCGTTTGTAGGCGGAATCAATATTATTGATGACTTCAATGTGCCGGGAGACAAATCTGCACCGCGAGTAGACTACGCCGTGCGCGTTGAGGGGAAGTTGCTGAACCCCATATTGAACCGTGTCCGCAGGTTGTGGCACCGCATCGCCTGGATACATTTGCTGAAGTGGGGCAACGACAATCCGGCGCCTCGGCGGCCCTCGCCAAACTTTGGGGCAGGCGTGTCCGCGGTTTTTCTGATACGCGACAACGTATTGCACAGGCACGATATCGAACGCGCCTATCTGACCGCAATAGCCAGGGCAAAATCTGAAATCATCATCGCTAATGCCTACTTTCTACCTGGGCGGCATTTCCGCCATGCCCTCATCGCAGCGGCCAAGCGCGGCGTTCGTGTGACGCTGCTGCTACAGGGGCGCATGGAATACCTGCTAATGTTCGCTACGCATGCGTTTTACAGTGCGTTCCTGAGCCATGGCATTGAAATTTATGAATACCGCAAAAGTTTCATGCATAGCAAAGTTGCCGTGATTGATAGTAAATGGGCGACAGTAGGTTCTTCCAATATTGATCCGTTTAGTCTGCTGTTAGCGCGAGAAGCCAATGTTGTGGTGCGGGATCAAGCCTTTGCGACCGAACTGAGGCTGGATCTTGAACGTAAGATACTGGACGGCGCATCGCAGGTTAAGCTGGAATCCTGGCGGCGTGGGCATACCTTCAAACGCATTGTTTCCTGGATGATGTTTGGGGTAATGCGATTGATGCTGGGCTTGATTGGCTATCCCAATAAACATTAATAACCGCTAACCCCTACTTTGGTTTGCCGTAGGCGCCGCAAAACTTTATAATTCACGGCCTTAATCCAGCTGCCCTATTTCCAGGGCGCTCTTAAGTACAGGTTAGCCGATGTAGCTCAGTTGGTAGAGCAGCGCATTCGTAATGCGAAGGTCACCAGTTCGATTCCGGTCATCGGCACCAGAAAAATCAAGGGGTTAGCTTAACGGCTAGCC
>JBDTOX010000076.1:0-7507 GCA_039933015.1 Methylophilaceae bacterium | reverse complement strand
CTTAAATTTACCAGGCTGAAAACTCATGCAAATTGAACGTGTTTTACATTCCCAGGGTTTCGGCTCGCGCAAGGCCTGCCGCGTCATGGTGCGGCACCATGAAGTAACGGTAAATGATGCGGAATGTAATGACCCTTTCGCCGAATTTGATACAGCTCATTTGAATTTCACGGTACGCGGCGAGCCTTGGCAATATCATGAAAAAGCCTATCTCATGATGCACAAGCCCGCCAATTACGAGTGCTCGCACAAAACGCAGCACCACCCCAGCATATTCAGCCTGTTGCCGCCGCCGTTGCTTGAACGCGGCGTGCAATGCATAGGCCGACTGGACGAGGACACCACGGGCCTGATACTACTTTCTGACGATGGCCAGTTTATTCATCGCATGAGCTCGCCCAAATGGAAAGTGCCCAAAGTGTATGAAGTCACAGCCAAGCATGCAGTGGATGCAGCGCAAGTCGCTGAACTGCTCAAAGGCGTGCAGCTGGTGGATGAGCCAGCTCCGATTGCCGCTTTGGCCTGTACGCAAATCAGCGAGCAAGTCATACACCTGACCTTGGCCGAAGGCAAATACCACCAGGTAAAACGCATGCTGGCGGCCATCAGTAACCGGGTAGAAGGTTTAAAGCGCATACGCATCGGCGAATTAAACTTGCCGCATGATCTGGCGGCAGGCCAATGGCGCTGGCTGGATGAAACTGCACTGGCACTGCTCAATCAACAATCACAAAACAAAACAACACGACCATGATCACCGCACTCCCCGTCATTGTGCCTTTTTATGCAGCATTACTTGGCATCTTGTTCATTGTGCTGAGTAGCCGTGTGATCAAGACGCGTCGGCAGGAACGCATTGCCATCGGCGATGGCGATAATCCTCGCTTGCAGCGCGCCATAGCCGTGCACAACAATTTTGCCCAGTATGTGCCGCTAGCCTTGCTGCTGCTGATGTTTGTCGAGATGCAGCAAGCCCCTGTGCTGATCACGCATGTGCTTTGCCTTTTTTTGCTCGTGGCCCGGCTGCTGCATGCCTACGGGGTAGGCCACATGCATGAGAATTTTCGTTTTCGTAGTATTGCCATGTTCCTGACTTTTAGCGTCATCGGCTTATCTGCCGTTTTCCTGCTGGCCCAGGCTGTTTATCAGATGTTTTACTAACAAGACTGCTGGCTTTTATTTCAGTCCCCCGTATAATCCAGTTTCCCTGCGCCATACCAATCAGCGCAGCGGCATTTATCCACCTGATCAACTCGATGCTTTTAACATCGTTCATTAATTGATCTCTTAATACGTCTGCCTCGATTGGTATTGCATCAAGCCCACAAGGGGCTGCAAAAGGCCGTCGCAGGAGTTTTACATTGTCTACTGAAATCCATTTCGCTGACCTAGGTCTAGCAGAACCCATTATGCGTGCCATTGCTGACGCAGGTTACACCACGCCAACGCCGATTCAGGCCAAGGCTATTCCGCAGGTATTAAGCGGCGGCGATCTACTCGCCGGCGCACAAACCGGCACTGGGAAAACCGCCGGCTTTACCTTGCCACTACTGCATTTGCTGCAGGCAAAGCCTGCCCAGAACAAGGCTGGCCAGCCGCGCTGCCTGATTTTGACACCCACGCGCGAACTCGCGGCGCAGGTGGAAGAATCCGTCAAAACCTATGGCAAATACCTGTCGTTGAAATCCATGGTGATTTTTGGCGGCGTTAACATTAACCCGCAAATTAACCGCCTGTCGCGCCATCTGGACATCCTGGTAGCAACGCCAGGGCGTCTGCTGGACCATGTCAGCCAGAAAACGGTGGATCTTTCCGGCGTTGAAATTCTGGTACTGGATGAAGCTGACCGCATGCTGGACATGGGTTTCATTCGCGACATCAAGAAAATCCTCGCCCTACTGCCTAAACAACGGCAAAACCTGCTGTTCTCCGCCACGTTTTCTGATGAGATCAAGGCACTGGCCGACGGCCTGTTGCACAACCCGGGCTTTGTTGAAGTCGCACGCCGCAACACCGCATCCGAACTGGTCGAACAAACCGTGCACTTGGTCGGCCAGAGCCATAAGCGCGAGCTCATGAGCCATCTGATCAAGCATCACGACTGGAAGCAAGTGCTGATTTTTACCCGCACCAAGCACGGCGCGAACAAGCTGGCAGAAAAACTGATTAAAGACGGCATTCCCGCAGCTGCGATTCACGGCAACAAAAGTCAATCTGCGCGCACCAAGGCCTTGGCGCAATTCAAGGATGGCTCCATGCCCGTGCTGGTAGCCACCGACATTGCCGCACGCGGCCTGGACATTGAACAACTGCCGCAAGTCGTCAATTTTGAGCTGCCGAATGTGCCTGAAGATTATGTACACCGCATTGGCCGTACTGGCCGTGCAGGCAGTAGTGGCGCTGCGATATCGCTGGTGGACCATGAGGAAATGCCGTACCTGAAGGATATCGAACGCCTGATTAAACGCGAAATCCCCAAGGTCACTGTCGAAAGCTTTGTCCCATCCGCTAAACCGGAACCGGAAGCACCACGCCCGCCAAGACAGCAGCAGCAGCGCCGCAGCCAAGGGCAAGGGCAACGCCAGGGCCAAGGTCAGCGTCAGGAAGGCAGCCAGCGCCAAGGCCAGGCACGGCCACAGGGGCAGCCTCAAGACCGGACCAGATCAAATACTGAAGGCCGGCCACAAAGGGATGCCAATGGGCGCCCGGGCCAAGCCAACGCACGCCATACACCCAATGGCAGAAGCGCGAATCCACAGGACAACCCCCGCAACCCGCAACAAGCAAACGGGCATGCCAGGAAGCCAGATGCCGCCCCGGCCCAGAACAAATCTGGCAAGCCCATGTCGGAAGCCGCTCGCCATCAGGCTATGCCGCAACCAGCCTTGTTCGCTCCCAAGAGCGGATATCGGGGGCGCTAGCCATGCGCTGCCTGTCTTACCAACACAGGCACGTAAACGCTTTTTAAGCTTGCCGCTTTTTAATCGTGTATTAGCCACCAGGTGTAGCCGTTAAATCATCCATGTCCACCCTCTCCGCCTCACAGCTATTGCATGACGTATTTGGCTATAGCAGCTTTCGCGGAGAACAGCGGGCTATTGTAGAACATGTCACTGCGGGCGGCGATGCGCTGGTGCTGATGCCAACTGGCGGTGGCAAATCCTTGTGCTTCCAGATTCCCGCATTACTACGGCGCGGCGTTGGCATTGTGGTTTCGCCGCTGATCGCGCTCATGCAAGACCAGGTAGATGCCTTACGTCAGCTTGGCGTGCGTGCCGCCTTTCTCAATTCCAGCCTCGATGCAGACTCTGCGCGCGAAGTGCAAAGCCAGATGCTGCGCGGCGCTCTGGATCTGCTCTATGTGGCACCCGAACGTTTATTGGCATCCGGTTTTCTGGCCTTGCTGGAGCAGGTGCAGGAAAGCTCGGGGCTTAGCTTATTCGCTATAGACGAGGCGCATTGTGTTTCCGAATGGGGCCATGACTTCCGGCCGGAATACCGCGCACTCAGCATACTGCACGAGCGCTTTCCCGGCGTGCCGCGCATTGCCCTCACTGCCACGGCAGATGCCCCAACACGGCGTGAAATCATTGAACGGCTGGCGCTGGAACAAGCGCGGCAATTCGTTTCCAGCTTCGACCGTCCCAATATCCGCTACCGCGTAACGCAGAAAAATAACGCGCGTCAGCAGCTCCTTGCTTTTCTGCAAGCCGAACATGCCGGCGATGCCGGCATTGTTTATTGCCTGTCGCGCAAAAAAGTGGAAGAAACCGCTGCCTGGCTCAAGGATAAAGGCTGGGATGCGCTGCCCTACCACGCCGGGCTCGATGCCGCGACGCGCAACACCAACCAGCGCCGTTTTCTGCGCGAGGAAGGCGTGGTCATGGTAGCGACCGTGGCTTTCGGCATGGGGATAGACAAGCCCAATGTGCGTTTTGTTGCCCATCTTGACCTGCCCAAAAGCATGGAAGGCTATTACCAGGAAACCGGCCGCGCCGGGCGTGACAGCCTGCCGGCCAACGCCTGGCTGACCTATGGCCTGGGTGATGTGGTCAACATGCGCCAACTACTGGACGCAGGCGATGCGCCGCAGGAGCGCAAGCGGCTGGAACGGCACAAGCTGGATGCACTGCTCGGCTATTGCGAATCTACCGCCTGCCGCCACCAGGCCATACTGCGCTACTTTGGCGAGGAGCATCCGGGCGCTTGTGGCCAGTGCGATAACTGCCTGCACCCGGTGGATACCTGGGATGGCACACAAGCTGCACAGATGGCGCTCTCGTGCGTCTATCGCACAGGACAACGCTTCGGTGTCGGGCATCTGATCGATGTGCTGCTGGGCAAACTGACGTCTCAAGTGGAAAAATCCCGCCACCAACACCTTTCCACTTTCAGCATCGGGCAAGCGCTAAGCCAGGCGCAATGGAGCAGTGTCTACCGGCAACTGGTTGCCGCAGGATATCTGGAAGCGGATATGGAAGCTTACGGCGGCCTGCGCCTGACAGAGATCGCACGGCCGCTATTGCGCGGTGAAGCCGAGGTCTGGCTGCGCCGCGATGCAGAACCCGTGCGCGGTAAAATCAGCAAGGCTGAACGCAGCGCGCGCGTGCGGGAAGCCTTTGCCGGCGCTGACGACGATCCGCTTTGGCAATTACTCAAAGCCAAGCGCATGGAGCTTGCGCGGGACCAGGGCGTGCCGCCTTATGTGATTTTCCATGACAGCACACTGCTGGAAATCCTCAACCGCCGTCCTACCACACTAGACGAACTGGCGCAGATTGGCGGCGTGGGCCAGGCCAAGCTGGCGCATTATGGAGATGAATTTCTCAAAGTGCTGGAAGATGCGGCAAATGCCTGACCCTGTACATGCACCTTCTATGCAACGCGGCTTACAAATCTGGGTAGACGCCGACGCCTGCCCGCTCGTCATCAAGGAAATCCTGTTTCGCGCTGCGGAACGCACGCACATTCTGACCACACTAATCGCCAACAAGCTGATGCGCGTGCCGCCATCGCCTTACATTAAGGCCTTCCAGGTGCCTGCCGGTTTCGATGTGGCAGACAATAAAATCATGCAGGAACTGCAGGCCGGGGATCTGGTGATTACAGCCGACATACCACTGGCTGCCCAGGTAATTGCCAAAGGCGGCCATGCACTTAATCCGCGCGGTGAGTTCTATTCGCTAGCCAATATCAACGAGCGGCTTGCCATGCGCAACTTCATGGAAGAGTTGCGCGGCAGCGGTGTGGACATTGCAGGGCCCTCGGCATTCAGCCAGGGAGATAGACAGGCGTTTGCGGCAGAACTGGATCGCTTTCTTGTACCTCATGGCAGGCATGTCTAATAGTTAATACCCGGTTATTTAATACCCAGTAAAAAACCGACTGCTACTAACGCCTGTCTTGGCAAAACAGTTTCTCAAACTCCTCGACCGTTACCGGCCGCGAAAATAGATTTCCTTGGGCGTAGTCGCAGCCAGCGGCTATCAATAAGTCACGTTCTTCTGTGGTCTCCACCCCTTCGGCGATTACTTCAATGTCAAGTTTGTGCGCCATCACAATAATAGCCTCACATAGCGCCAGGTCGCTGGAGTCAGGGGACAGATTATGCACAAACGACTGGTCAATCTTGAGGTAGTCAATATCGAATTTCTTGAGATAGGGCAGCGCCGAATAGCCCGTGCCAAAGTCATCGAGCGACACTTGCATGCCTGCGTCGCGAAATTCAAACAGTTTGTCGGTAACGTAAGTACTTGCATCCAATAACAGGCTCTCGGTAATTTCCACCACTATGCTTTGCGCGGGCAAGCCAAGTGTTTGTAAATAATCGATCCAGGGCCGATGGCCTCTACCAGCGTTATGAAACTGTACGGGTGACTTGTTGACGCAAATCTGAAATTTGGCATCGTACATTGCACGCCAATGACCTACCTGCTTGGCTGCCTCATGGAACGCCCACTCACCGATATCCAGTATGAGGCCTGTTTCTTCGGCGATGTGGATGAATTCACCGGGGCTGATGAGACCGCGCGTCGGATGCTGCCAGCGAATCAGGGCTTCTGCCTTGTGGATAGCCCCAGTCGCCAGTTCCACGATGGGCTGGTAGTAGACCTTGAATTCACCACGAGCCAGCGCAATGCGTAAATCATTGGCCAGCCGCATCCGGTTCTGTGCCGCCTCCTGCATGGATGCGGTGAAATAATTATATCGGTTGCGACCTTGGCTTTTGGCGGCATACATGGCCTGGTCAGCATTCTTGAGCAGTTGCTTGACACTGCCGGCATCCTCAGGATAGAAGGTAATACCGATGCTGGCAGACACATAAGCGGTTTCAATTCCAAGCGGGAATGGCTCGGCAATTTTCTGTAGGATATTCTGCGCGACACGTTCAACGTCACCGGGGTCAGCCAGTTCCCCGACAATGATAGTAAATTCATCCCCTCCCAAGCGCGCCACAACATCAGTGTCGCGCACACAGCTGCGCAGACGTTGCGCGGCATCCCGTAGCAGGATATCTCCCATATCATGGCCAAAGGTATCGTTAACTTCCTTAAAGTGGTCCAGATCAAGAAAAATCAGCGCCAGCGGCAAGTTGGCACGATGGGCTTTCCTGATATCCTGCTCTAGACGATTAAGAAACATATGGCGGTTAGGCAGGCTGGTAAGGGGATCGAAATTGGCCTGTTGCCAGATCAGCTCATCGGATGCTTTTTTCTCAGTGATATCAGAGAACAATCCGACCCGGCGGTGAACTGAACCATCTGCGTTGAAAGTAGAGTTGATGGTGAGCCATTCGACAAAAATATCGCCATTCTTGCGCCGGTTCCAGATTTCACCCTGCCAGTAGCCTGTGGTATTGATGGCATGCCACATGGCCTGGTAGAAAGCTTCATCCTGATGGCCGAAACTGAGCATGTGAGGGTTCTTGCCGATGACTTCATCCAGAGTGTAGCCCGTCAGCTCGGTAAAAGCCGGATTAATGGTAATAATAGCGCAGTCTGCATCAGTGACCATCATCGCCTCACCACTATGCTGATACACCAGCAGGGCTAGTTGCCTTTCCTCGTTGGCGCGGCTTTGATCAATCGCAATCCCTGCCAGGCCGGCTACCTGCTCAATCAGCTGGATCTCGTCTTCGGTCGGAGCTTTGACTTCATGATGATAAATGGCAAAAGTGCCGAGCACTTTGCCGGAAGCGCCCTTGATCGGTTCCGACCAGCATGAGGCCAGCGCTGCCCGAGCGGCGATTTCCCTATAGGGTCCACAGTATGGATGCGTCTGGATATCCTCGACAATCACACGCTGGCCGGTAGAGGCCGCAGTGCCGCACGCGCCCACACCCATGCCGACTTCAATACCATGCAGGGCTGCATTATAGAAAGCCGGCAGGCCGGATGCAGCACCGGCATGAAGACTCTTGCCATCGCTGCTTAACAACAGGATGCTGCACAACATGGCCGGGTTTTCAAGTTCGATGCTATCTGTAATAGACTGCAGGATCTCCTTT
>JBDTOX010000075.1:0-6175 GCA_039933015.1 Methylophilaceae bacterium | reverse complement strand
CACCACCTTGACATGGTGGGGGTCGTTGGTTCGAGTCCAATCGCGCCTACCAAATACTCGAGTATTTAGGTAGTTAAAAAATCAAACTGGCCACCGCAAGGTGGCTTTTTTGTTTTCTATGCCTAGCTCCCCCCTTGTTTTTACTCCATGCGCTGATAAAAACTTCGGTTCTGGATATCCAGTCCCCTCCCGATTCCTCAAATTCCTGCCATTAGGCCGGTCTGGGATCAGCGATAAAATTGCGATTCAATTGCGATATGACTACAGCAAATGGGATTATCACAGCGCTATCATCCCCGTATCGGACTTGCGCCAAGATGATGTGCAATCCTTTGTGCTTGGTGCTGAATGGAAACCGGCACGTACCATGCTGATCAATGCTACCGTAACAACACGACACCCGCGCCTCGAATTTCTCTGGTTTTGATTTCAACGCCCATGCGGGAGGTATCAGCGCACAGTTCTAGCATGTTTCTATGCGAGCTTCTGCATAAGCAGGGATCAACAATGTCAGGCTGCATTTTGAGCCCCCCGACAATTAGACTAGTCTAGTGCGCACTAACCCATGGAGATAGGCCGCGCTATTTGGTTTAACTTGTTCGTATTTCTCAGTTTATGCAATAATGCGCGTCATTATTTGCTATATAGTGGCGTTGTCAGTTCGAGTCCGACCGCGCCGACCAATACTGAACAAAAGCCGTTTAGCGGCTTTTGTTATTTTTACGAGTTGTACGGAAGAGTCTAATGCCGGTTATCCGCTTACCTGATGGCTCCGAACGCAAGTTCGATGTGCCTGTTACCGTTGCCGAAGTTGCACAAAGCATCGGCGCTGGTCTTGCACGCGCCGCATTGGCGGGTAAGGTCAATGGAACAATCGTTGATACCTCATATCAGATTGCTGAAGATGTTGATTTAGCCATTATCACCGAGCGTGATGCCGATGGTCTGGAGGTTATTCGTCATTCCACGGCACACTTGCTAGCCTATGCCGTCAAAGAGCTGTTTCCCGATGCGCAAGTCACCATCGGCCCTGTCATCGAAAACGGTTTTTACTACGACTTTTCCTACAAGCGCCCGTTTACGCCAGAAGACCTTGAAGCCATCGAAAAGAAAATGGTCGAGCTTGCCAAGAAAGACGAGCAGGTAACCCGTAAAGTATTGCCGCGTGACCAAGCGGTGGCTTACTTCAAGTCTATCGGCGAGCATTACAAGGCCGAGATTATTGCTTCCATTCCTGCTGGCGAAGACGTTTCGCTCTACACGGAAGGTAGCTTCACAGATCTTTGCCGCGGCCCGCATGTGCCGTCCACCGGTAAGCTGAAAGCTTTTAAGCTCATGAAATTGGCGGGCGCTTACTGGCGCGGCGATTCCAATAACGAAATGCTGCAGCGCATATACGGCACCGCCTGGGCGAAAAAAGAAGAGCTCGATGCTTACCTGCATATGCTGGAAGAAGCTGAAAAGCGTGATCATCGCAAGCTGGGTAAGCAGCTCCATTTCTTCCACATGCAGGACGAAGCGCCTGGCATGGTGTTCTGGCATCCCCGCGGCTGGAGCCTGTGGCAAGAAGTAGAGCAGTACATGCGTAACATGTTCCGTGCGCATGATTACCAGGAAGTGCGCACGCCCTTGGTGATGGACAGGACACTATGGGAAAAATCCGGCCATTGGCAAAACTACCGTGAAAGCATGTTCACGACTGCTTCGGAAAACCGTGACTATGCGGTAAAGCCGATGAATTGCCCGGGGCATATCCAGATTTTCAATAGCGGGCTGCATAGCTACCGCGATTTGCCGCTACGCTTGGCCGAGTTTGGCTCTTGTCATCGCAATGAGCCTTCCGGTGCGTTGCACGGGCTAATGCGCGTACGCGGCTTTACCCAGGACGATGCGCATATCTTCTGTACCGAAGATCAGGTGCAGGCGGAAGTCGCGGCCTTTATCAAGATGCTGTACCAGGCCTATGGTGATTTCGGTTTCAACGAAGTGCTGGTCAAGCTGTCCACACGTCCCGATAAACGCGTCGGCTCCGACGAAACTTGGAACAAGGCGGAAGCCGCGCTGGAAGCGGCGCTCAAGCAAAGCACGTTGGCCTTCGAGATTCAGCCGGGAGAAGGCGCCTTCTATGGCCCCAAGGTCGAGTTCACGCTGAAAGACAGCCTGGGGCGCTTGTGGCAATGCGGCACCATTCAGCTCGATTTTAATCTGCCGGAGCGCTTGGGCGCTGAATACGTGGCGGAAGACAATACACGTAAACATCCGGTGATGCTCCACCGTGCCATTGTTGGCTCTATGGAGCGCTTTATTGGCATACTCATAGAACATTACGCTGGTGCCATGCCAGCCTGGCTCGCACCAATACAAGCCATGGTGCTAAATATCTCTGATGGCCAAGCTGAATATGTGTCTCAAGTGATCGCAGAACTCAAGAAAAATGGCTTCCGTGTTGAGTCGGACTTGAGAAATGAGAAAATAACCTATAAAATACGTGAACATAGCTTGCAGAAGTTGCCTTACTTGCTGATTGCGGGTGAGCGAGAAATGCAAAGCGGGCAAGTGGCCGTGCGTACTCGAAAGGGTGAAGACCTGGGTTCCATGCCGTTGCAGGCGTTCATAGAGCGCTTGCAAGGTGAAATTAACACCAGAGTTGAAGCTCAGGGTGGCGCGGCCTGACTTTTTATTGAATAGGAGAATTTGCGATAGCTCAAGACAAAGAAGTACGGATCAACGGTGACATTACAGCACCTCAGATTCGTTTAGTGGGTGTGGATGGCGAGCCGCTCGGCATCGTCAGTTTGAATGAAGCGTTAGCCAAGGCGGAAGAGACCGATATCGATCTGGTTGAAATTGCCCCGCAAGCTGCGCCGCCTGTATGCCGCCTGATGGATTACGGTAAATTCAAATATGCCGAGAGTAAAAAGCAGCACGAAGCCCGTCTTAAGCAAAAGCAGGTTCAAGTAAAAGAAGTGAAGTTCCGTCCGGGAACGGACGAGGGAGACTATCAGATTAAAGTGCGTAATCTGATACGTTTCTTGCAGGAAGGGGATAAAGCCAAGGTAACTTTACGTTTCCGTGGCCGTGAAATCACCCATCAGGAATTTGGTTTGGCGTTGCTCAAGCGCGTCGAAGCTGATCTTCAGGAGTATGCGGTGGTGGAACAATTCCCGAAAATGGAAGGCCGGCAAATGGTTATGGTGCTTGGCCCCCATAAAAAACAGAAGTAATAAATTTATGTGGTTGTAGTGAGATGTACCCAAGCTGTAGCGACGCGGCCATACCGGCATGCCCGATCGCTCATTTAAATTGTCCTTTAGGAGAACAAAATGCCAAAAATGAAGACCAAGAGCGGCGCCAAAAAGCGCTTCAAGTTCTTGGGGAATGGCAAGGTCAAGCGTACCCATTCGCACCTGCGTCACATCCTCACCAAGAAGACCACCAAGCAAAAGCGCAAGCTGCGCGGCACGGCGATCGTTTCCTCAACTGACGTCAAGCGCGTACGCGCTATGATGCCGACACAATAAGGGAGATAGAGCATGCCTAGAGTCAAACGTGGTGTCATTGCCCGTGCACGTCATAAGAAAGTTTTAGACGCTGCCAAGGGTTATCGTGGCCGTCGCAAGAACGTATATCGCGTCGCCAAACAGGCGGTGATGAAGGCTGGTCAATACGCATATCGTGACCGTCGTCAGAAAAAGCGCCAGTTCCGCGCATTGTGGATTGCACGTATCAATGCAGGTTCTCGCGAGTTCGGCCTGACCTACAGCCGTTTCATGAACGGCCTGAAAAAATCAGCTGTTGAAGTGGATCGTAAGGTGTTGGCTGATCTGGCCGTATTCGACAAGCCGGCTTTTGCCAAGTTTGTTGAATTGGCTAAATCCGGTCTCGCTGCGTAATTCGCAATCTTGAAAAAAGGAGGCCTAGAGCCTCCTTTTTTTATGGGTATTTTCATGGATTCATCTGCGTGGGCGGTCTATTTTATAGCTCAAGTTCTCTCAAAACAGTGCCTATCTGTATGATAGGACTTGGTTTTATTAGTATGTGGCGCTAGCTCGCCTCACGCGCGCAGCGTTTATGAAAACGCCCTATGGCACAATATAAATATGCAAAAATTAGAACAAATCCTGCCAGAAGTTAAAGCGGACTTTGCCGCTTGCACATCCATCACCGATCTGGAGCAAGCCAAGGCGCGCTATCTCGGTAAAAGCGGAGCGTTGACCGAAGCCCTTAAAGGCTTGGGCAAGCTCTCGGCTGAAGAGCGTCCGGCGGCAGGTGCTGCCATTAATGTGGTCAAACAGGCAGTTGAAGAAGCGCTAAAAGCCAGGCGCGACGCTATTCTGCTCGCTGAGCAGGTGCAACAGCTGGCAAGTGAAGCGTTGGACGTAACCTTGCCAGCACGCAGTAACGCTAAGGGTGGCCTGCATCCGGTATCGCTGACACTGGCCCGGGTAGAAGAACTGTTCCGCTCGATAGGTTTTGAAGTTGCAGAAGGCCCGGAAATCGAAACCGATTTTTATAACTTCACTGCGCTGAATATCCCCGACGATCATCCGGCGCGCGCCATGCATGACACCTTCTATGTCGACGACAGGCACGTGTTGCGTACGCATACTTCACCTGTGCAAGTGCATTACATGCAGGACAAGACCCCGCCATTGAAGATAATTGCGCCAGGTCGGGTTTACCGCGTGGATTCCGATGCCACCCATTCGCCTATGTTTCATCAGGTGGAAGGTTTATGGGTCGACGAAGATATCAGTTTCGCCAACCTCAAAGGTGTCGTACAGGATTTTCTGCAGCGCTTTTTTGAGCGTGATGATTTGCAGGTGCGTTTCCGTCCTTCGTTTTTTCCATTTACCGAGCCTTCTGCCGAGATGGATATGAGCTGGGGCGATGGTTGGCTGGAAATCGGCGGTTGTGGCATGGTGCATCCAGAAGTGTTCCGGCATGTCGGTATCGACAGCGAGAAATACCGTGGTTTCGCCTTTGGTCTAGGCGTAGAGCGCCTGACCATGCTGCGCTATGGCGTAAACGACCTGCGCTTGTTTTTTGAAAACGACCTGAGATTCCTGAAGCAGTTTTCATGAGTGTTTTTTCAAACTTAATCAATGCAGCCGTTTCAGTGGAGTCTAGTGCGGCTGTTATTGTCGCGTTATGACGTAGCTACAACGAGCTGCGCTTTTTAAAACAATTTAATTAGAGCCAACATGCAATTTTCCGAACAGTGGCTACGCAAATATGTTAATCCTTCGCTCGATAGCGATGCCTTGAGTCACGCGCTAACCATGGCTGGCCTTGAGGTCGAAGCTTCGGTCCCCGTTGCTGCATTATTTACGCGTGTGGTAATCGGCCAAATTATCAGTGCCGAAAAACATCCAGATGCAGATCGCTTGCAGGTTTGTCGTGTTGATGTAGGTGCGGGTGAGCCATTGCAGATTGTTTGCGGCGCATCGAATGCCCGCGCTGGCCTGAAAGCACCATGCGCGCTGGTCGGCGCAGAGCTGCCTGGCTTCAGTATCAAGCAGGCCAAGGTGCGTGGTGTCGAATCTTTTGGCATGATGTGCTCATCCAAGGAGCTGGGACTGGCTGAAGAAAGCACCGGCTTGCTGGAATTGCCTGCTGATGCAGCCGTTGGCCAGGATATCCGTAGTTTTCTGGAGCTAGACGACAAATTTTTTACGCTTAAACTTACGCCTAATCGTAGTGACTGCTTAAGCATACTAGGTGTAGCACGTGAGGTGGCTGCGATTACCGGCTCAGTGCTGGATTTGCCCAAGGTTAGCTCCGTTGCTGTGCAGGCAGCAACAAGCAGGAATGTGCTGGTTGAACAACCTGCCGAGTGTCCGCGTTATTGCGGACGCCTGCTGAATGGTGTTAATGCCGAGGTTAAAACGCCTGCCTGGATGGTGCGCCGTCTTGAGCGCAGTGGCTTGCGCAGCATCAGCGCCATAGTTGACATTACCAATTACGTGTTGCTGGAAGTGGGGCAGCCGTTGCATGCGTTCGATGCCGCCAAGTTGCAAGGTGATATTCGTGTGCGTATGGCCCAGCCTGGTGAATCCCTGGCCTTGCTGAATCAGCAAACTGTAGAGTTGCAATCCGATATGCTGGTGATTGCCGATAACAGCGGCGCCATTGCATTGGCTGGCATTATGGGTGGTGCTAGCACGGCAGTTTC
>JBDTOX010000074.1:0-4038 GCA_039933015.1 Methylophilaceae bacterium | reverse complement strand
GGCATCTTGTTCTCAAAGGCACCAAGGCGAATGATATGGTCGCGCGAAACCGTGTTGCTAGTGCTGTTTACACTATGGATGATACTCACCACCGCGTTCGCATTCGATACTGCAGTAGCGTTTGAATACCTCAGTCGCGTGCTGAAAATTCTATTATTCGCATTTCTCACGATTTATCTGATCACTGACAAAGAAAAACTGACCGGCCTGCTTTGGATTACAGTCGCATCCTTAGGGTTTTATGGCGTAAAGGGCGGAATTTTTACCCTGTTTGGTGGGGGCGCGGAGAGAGTAATGGGGCCTGCCGGCTCATTTATTAACGGCAATAATGAGATTGCGCTGGCGCTCATTATGACCGTACCACTGATGTTCTACCTGTTGCACGAGCTGCAAAAGAAATGGGCACGCTACGCCATGATGGGGGCCATTTTCCTGACCGCCTTGGCTATCGTGGGTAGCCAGTCGCGTGGTGCATTGGTCGGAGTTGTAGCGATGGGTGGGTTTCTTTGGTTGAAGAGTCGGCAGAAGCTTGGTGTCGGCATTCTGATCGCGGTAGCTGTCATCACCATCATGCTATTCATGCCGGAATCCTGGTGGGAGCGCATGGAGAGCATCAGGAATTACCAGCAAGACGGCTCTGCCATGGGGCGCATCAATGCGTGGTGGACTGCCTGGAACGTGGCAACGAGCCATTTGCTGGGAGGTGGGTTCAGGATGTTTACCGCTACAACCTTTCATCTCTACGCACCAGACCCTCTTGATCTTCATGATGCACACAGCATTTATTTTCAAGTACTGGGTGAACATGGCTTTATCGGCTTGGGCCTGTTTCTGCTGCTGGGGCTGACGACCTGGCTAAGGTGTGGCCAGATCATTCGCTTTGCCAATAAAAACCCTGAACAAAAATGGGCGGGTAATCTGGCGTCCGTGCTACAGGCAAGTCTGTGCGGCTACGCGGTAAGTGGTGCATTCCTGGGGCTGGCATATTTCGACTATTACTACCACTTGATCGCCATCACACTTATTACATGGAACCTGGCGCTGCAAGCACCTAAAGCGAGTACTGAGCCATCTACCCCACCTCACCGTAGACAGAATCACAAATCCGGCAGGCAACAGATGGTGGAAGGCCGTCGCGTTGATTCAAAATCAGCAGCCCATATGTCTACAGACGGACGGGATTAAGCGGCTGGAAGGTCCCCTCCCCTGGCAATCTGGCTGGGGGAATATACTCAGGGTCAATGGCCATGCCGTTCCAGCCATTCTTCCAGGATTAAAATTACCCAAAGCATTTTTCCAAAATAAGTGGCGTGCCCGGTCATATGCTCGGTGCGGATATGATCGATATAGGCCGGTTGCAGCCAGCCGCGTTTTCTGAAGTCGGACAGGCGATCCTCAATCCGTTCGCGTAGTGGCGCATAATCGCGCGCCCAAACGCCAAAAGGCAGCCCAAAACCGTGCTTGCGCTTGTTAATGATTTCATCAGGCAGATAGCCCTTCAATGCGCTCTTGAAAAACCAGCGCAGATATTGCCCCTTTACCTTCCAATCCGGCGGCACTTCCCCCGAAAAAGCCACTATTGCATCGTCGAGCAATGGGAAACGCACCTCGATTCCGGCTGCTTCGGTCATGCCGTTCACTTTGCGCAGATCGTTATCCGCCAGGGTAAATTTCATATCCAAATGCATCATACGGTTGATGTATGAGGCAGAGTCCGTACGGCTATATGCATCCTGAAGCCAACCCACCGGCAATGTTGGATTAACCTCTGCCAGGAAATCTGCCGTGAACATCTGATTGAGTGGCTGGCGATAGATGAAGTTATACGACTCCATGCGTTCCGGCAGCGGTATATTGGCCTGGCGCAAATAACTTTGTAGTTTTCTGGTTGGTGGAAAACGATCAAGCCCAGGTAAGGCCGCAAGAGGCTCGATTAGTCCACTACGGAGAAAACCAGGCAGCGCATGATAAGCCTCGAAAACCTTCTGTTTCGCATAACGCGCATTGCCGCCGAATATCTCATCGCCGCCATCACCCGCCAGCATCACGCGATAGCCATCCGCATGCGCCATTCTGGCGCAAAAGTAAGTGGGCACGGCAGATTCATTGGCAAACGGTTCGTCGTAATGCTGCGCGATGATGGGGATAGCGTTGAGAATGTCTTCCGGCTTTAAATAGTACTCACGCATATCAAGACCGAAATGCTGGCCCGCAAGGCGCGCATATCCCATCTCATCGAAGCCATCGGCGGAAAAACCGATTGAATACGTGCGCGCTGGTTTTCCACGCAACTCAGTAAGCACGCCTGCCACCGTAGAGCTATCCGTGCCCCCAGAAAGAAAAGCGGCAGTTTCAGCACTCCCGGCCGAGCGCCCTATGCTTTCCCGAAGCACGGTATGGAATTTTTCCGACATCTCTGCATAGTCAGTGCGGGGTTCGTCGCGATATTTCAAATGCCAGTAAAAATTGCGTTCCTGCTTGCCATCCTTGAACCAGGCATATTGTCCTGGCAGTAGTTTCTCCACGCCCTGGTAGACCGTGCCGGGAGCCGGAACATCATAAAAATAAAAATAATTAAACAGCGCCTGGAAAGAAAGCTGCGCGCCAACGCTGGGATGCGCGGCCACAGCATCGGCTCGGCTGGCGAAAACAAGGCCTCCGTCAACGCTGGAAAATGCCAGTGTATGCACGCCGGTCCGGTCTATCGCCAGCAAGACGGTATTCGCATTGGTGTCAATGATGGCCAACGCAAATGGCCCGCTAATTTTTAGCAGCGTATCACGGCCATGCTGCCGCCAAAGCGCGAGCAGTTTTTGCGCGGATGAGGCATCAGGCGATGCACCTTCCAGGCGTGGCTGGCCAATTAAAACGACACAAAGACCATTTTCCTCCGCGAGGCTTTGCTGACTATCCGCAGCTAGCGCGCAAGCCCCATGAATGAGCGTTGCTGTCGCACCGGCAGACCCGGCGTGAGCGGTTGTGCCCATCGTTATTAACAGATCGCGGCTGTTCTGTGTATTAGCGGCATTGCTGCTGTACCAGCCCCAAAGCTTACTCATACGCCCTCCTGTTATTTTTGTTGGCTTTTATTTTCAAATTAAAGGATGGTCCGACGCAGTTTTTTCTCCAAGTGCTAGCTCATACCACTTGTCAATGAGGTGGGACGGCTGAAGGGGCTGCGATGGGTACTGGAGTATGTGATGTCGACGAGGCACTAAACCGGTAAGCCCATACACGGAAACCGGAAGCAGCATTGCTGATGAATATGTATACGTCTGCAACAGGGTCGTAATCCAGTGCGTGAAACGCCTGTGTCCCGACATTGCCGCCGCCTTCAACCTGGATGTTAGTTGTAGTCCAGGCCATGGTAATCGGATTGAATACATTGAATTGATTATTGTAGACGCCACCGCCGATCACTTGATTGCTGGCATCATAGGCAAAGCCCGTCTCCGGTAATTTCGGTCCTGTGCCGTTGCCCACCTCTTGAACAGATGCATTGATCACCTTGTCAGCGCTGCGTATCAGGCTGACCTCCCACACGCGCCCCGTGCTGCTGGAAAAATAATAAAACTTGTCGTTGGGGGGAAAGTAAACGAGGTTATTGGCATAACCCATATTTCCGTTTTTGAATGACGACACCTTGACAGGCGTCGTACCAGCCACCGGATCGTATGCCCAGATGCCGCTATTCCGATCCAACACGATGATTTTCCCGGAAACCGGGTCGACCTCGGACGCGCTAGCTCCGCCCCAAGGCGGCTTGACAGTGAAACGCCAGGTTTTATTGTCGATGTTGTAGTGCGCTATCAGCGGACCGTTGGTCCTAGCGTGATAGTGCGGTTGCGTGCATTGATTCCCAGCGGGGCTTCCAGCACGCAGAATCACCAGTTCCGAACCATCTTTGGTCACCGCGCGCAGGTCGTAGGTGTGGCTTGCTGCAGCGTGACCGGTGCTGATCCAACGCCCGTTGGCTTTGTCGAAATTGGTCGCCGGGCTGGTCTTGGTCGCCGGGCTGGTCTTGGTCGCCGGGCTGGT
>JBDTOX010000073.1:0-29627 GCA_039933015.1 Methylophilaceae bacterium | reverse complement strand
TCTGAAGACCTGAAATGGGCTTGATTTCTGTCAACTCATTTTAGGACGGGACACAGTTCACTTGTTCGAGCCTAAGTTGGCTCCTCAATCCGGACTCAAACCAGCGCGATTTAGATGAGCATTAGAGTAGGCATAAAATATCTTTACAATTTCCAGGCCGCCAAAAATTCCTGCCAGTGCGGCACGTTGTAAGCCTCTAACGTATTGCGCACCAGTTCAACTTCTCGCGCATAGGATTCCGCATTCAGCACGCCGCGCATGAGCTGAAAGCGCAGGAACACCAGGTAGGTATTGGCAACATCGGTCTCGCAGTAATTGCGGATGGCCTCAATCTCACCATTCTTGTAGGCATCCCACACCTTGCTGCCATCCATGCCAAGCTTGCCGGGAAAGCCGCAGAGCTGGGCGATCTGATCCAGCGGCGCGTTGGCACGTGCATTGAACATGGCCAGCAGGTCCATCAGGTCCAGGTGGCGCATGTGGTAGCGGCTAATATAGTTGTTCCACTTGAACTCGCGGTCGTCGTCACCCATATCCCAGTAGCGCGGCGCCTGCACCCCATGTATAAGGCCACGGTAGTGCAGCACGGGCAGGTCGAACCCGCCGCCATTCCAGGACACCACATTAGGCGTGTATTTCTCGATACCGTCGTAGAAGCGTTGTATCAACTGGCCTTCTGCTTCGTCCGGCGAGCCCAAGGTCCACACCTTGAAGTTATCGCCCTCGCGCAGCGCGCATGAAATTGCAACTACGCGGTGCTGGTGTAATGGCAAAAACTCGCCGCCATTTTGCTGGCGGCGTTTGTGGAAAGCGATCTTGGCGACGTCTTCCGCCGAAGTCTCGGCGGGTAGTTCATAAAGCGTTTTCAGGCCATCGGTATCGGGAATAGTCTCGATATCGAAAACAAGCGTAGGCGTCACTTCTTGGCCCAGCCACTGGCACCCTGATACCACCATCCGCCTTGCGCTTTCTGCACCCAACGCTGCGCAAAGGTATTACGCACTTCGGCTTCCCATTCGGGATGGCCGTTGGCACTGGCAATTTCCTTATAGAGCGCATTGCGGTCATTGTTCTCGGCTGCCACCAGCGAGTTTACGCTCTGGCGCTGCGCCAACGGCACGACAGTTGCATCATGAACCGCAATCAAGCCATCTCGTGTCAGCCCTACGGCCCCGTTCGAATAATATGCCGCGAGCTGCCCGTGACGGCTTTGCATGCTGGATTGCAGCGCTGAAATCGCAGGAGTATTAATCTCAAGGTCAGCCGCCGCCAATGCCAGAGGTGAGACCAACAGGACAGCAAAGACCAAGTAAAAGGCAAACAAACCATTTTTGATAGATGTCTTCATGATATTTTCCTTATTTTGCCGGGACTGAGGCTGGGGCTTGAGCAGGCGCATCCTGGCTGGAGGGCTTGTTTTTTAATTGCCAGACTTCGTCGATAATTTTGTCTGCCGCTTTTTCTGCATCAGCAGCAGGAAAATAGACATTGATAGTGACACAGGCCGGTAAGACCAATATTGCCGATAACCCCAAAGCTGCTGGCAGCTGCCGAATCCATCGTTGCATGTTGCTATCCTTTATTTGATGACAGGCTTGGTATTGCCCGCGGTGATGCGCTTCAAGCGCTCTATTAAATCTGGCCAACTGACGCTGTGATTGTAACCCAAGACCGTAATGGCGGGCACACCGCTGCCTTTGACAATAACGTATCCGCCTCCGGATTTGTTGACGTTGGTCTTATTAAAATCGGTTTCTATGCCGTCCATCTCACAGACGTCTCCGCGCAAGCGGCAGCTCAACCCGATCTTGTCGTAATTAAAGTTCTTGAAGAAGCGTAAAAAGCTGCGTTGCAGCGCTGCTGTCGCCCCTGCGCCACCCAAATCCGAAATATTCTCTACAGCACGCTGTGAAATCTTTTTTGGGTAGCGCCCGGGGCTGCTACGCAATACCCCAACGAACTTCACTAGCTGCCAGTTGGCAAGCTCCAGATTGCTGACATCGCCATCAAGCTTGCCTTCAATCGCACCAAAAGAAAAAGCACGGGTCAGGTCGCCCAAATCAAGATTACGCATGTGTAGGTCTGCCATGAGTTTAGGCGTGAGCCCCAGCGGAGTTTGCATCGCCAGATTGTTGACAGTAATCTTGCCATCGAAGATATTGAACTGCATTGCCCCATCGGTACGCAGTTGGCCATTGGTATAAGTGACCAGAGGAATTGCCGCCGATATCTTCCCCTGCATGCGTGGCCAGCCAAGTGCATGGCTTAACTCGCTCATGGCTACGGGCGCCAGATTGGCGCGCAAATGCCAATGCCACTGGTCGCTCACCCTGGCGGCGGAAACATCCAATAGCGTCAAAGCCCCGTCCATGATCGGCAGTTTCAGCTGAGGCGAAGTCAGCGCGTAACGATTGAGGTCCGCGCTAAGATCAGCCGCGCCCAAAGGCAGATTCAGCAAATGCCCGCCCTGGTAGGCAAGCTTTACCGCTTTAATATCGTCATAAGACCAGGGTATGCTGGCGTTCAGTTTATACAGCGCAAACTTACCGTTTTTGTCATCGATATCAGCACCCTGCAAATCCAGCTGGAATGACCTGGGTTCGCCATTTCTCACTTCCAGTCGCACACTGGCTTTACCCGCCATTTCTGCATTATTGAGCACCGTTTTTTCCGCTAATGGTTTTAGCACCAAGGGATAAAGCATCGCCAAATCAAGACTGGGTGCACTAACGCTCAGAGACTGTACTTTATAGCCGGGCAAACCCAGCTGCGCATTCAAGCTCACATTGCCTACATTTTTCAGGTTGAGATCAGCGTTTTCTATGGTCAGCAACTGCTGGCTCCATTGCCCCCTGGCCTGCAAATGATGCCCGACGGAAGCTACGTAAAATGGCTGCCAGAACACCTCGCCACTGCTCCAGTCCACGGCAGTTTGCCACTGCCAAAGGCGGCTTTGTTGCTGGGCCTTGATACGGACTTTCCCCGTGATCTTCTCCCCGGCATGCAAACCGGCAACATCGCTAAAACTGGCATCTTGCAAGGCAAGATCAGCGTCGATCTGCTGCAAGCCTTGGCGGTTTTGCCTAGTGATAGTCAACGAGAATGGCACACGCATAAGCGCGCTGATTAATTTACCGTGTTGACAACGCCATTGCCCAGCTTGAGGGTTGGTCAGCGCTTCGCAAGCCAGACTGGCGTCCAACCACTGTTGTTCATCTCGCGCTTTAATCTGAGCTTTTAATTTGAGCTGATGACCGAGCCGATAATCCAAGGTGACATTACGTGCCTGGCCCACTGCGCTCTCTATCTGTCCTATCTGCACGCTGATAGTACTTGCAGCAGCAGCGTCGAAGGAAATGGCGAGAAAGCCAAGCAGACAAATTAACTGAGCACGATAGGCGCAGGTGGTCACGGGGCAAGCCTAGCCGGGGAAAACTCCGGTAGATAGATACCTGTCGCCACGATCGCAAACGATGGAAACGATGACTGCATTTTCCAGCGTTTTTGAAAGCTCCAAGGCCGCGCAGAGCGCGCCGCCAGAAGAGATGCCGGCAAAGATGCCCTCTTCACTCGCCAGGCGCCGTGTAGTCTTCTCGGCATTGACCTGATTCACATACAGCAACTGATCCACCCGGCTGCCATCATAAATCGTGGGCATGTAGGCTTCCGGCCATTTACGGATACCGGGAATTTGCGAGCCTTCTTCCGGCTGCACGCCGACAATCTGAATTTGTGGGTTTTGTTCCTTGAGGTAACGCGAGACACCCATGATGGTGCCGGTAGTACCCATGCTGGAAACAAAATGCGTGACTTTGCCCGCAGTATCGCGCCAGATTTCCGGACCCGTACCTTCGTAGTGCGCCAGCGGATTGTCGGCATTGCCGAACTGGTCCAGTACGACGCCTTCGCCCTCGGCCTGCATTTTCATCGCCACATCGCGCGCCAACTCCATGCTGCCATCCTTGGGCGTCAGCACCAGCTCGGCGCCAAAGGCTTTCATAGCCTGGCGACGTTCTACGCTTTGGCTGTCCGGCATCACCAGTACCATCTTGTAGCCGCGTGTGGCAGCGACCATGGCAAGCGCGATGCCCGTATTGCCCGAGGTAGCCTCGATCAGCGTATCGCCGGGCTTGATATCGCCGCGTGCTTCAGCTCGCAGAATCATGGATAACGCCGGGCGATCTTTCACCGAGCCTGCAGGGTTGTTGCCTTCCAGCTTCACCAGTAGCGTATTGCTGGTTTTGCCCGGCATGCGTTGTAACTGAACAAGTGGCGTGTTGCCAACAAAATCTTCTAACGTCTTGTACATCTCAAGCCTTTTTTATTGTTGCTAATAACACCGCGTAGATTGCCAGTGCCACAAAACAGATCAAGGACAATTGCGGGATGGTTAACCCAAACAATGTCCAGTCTATCGTCGTACATTCACCTGTGCCCTTGAACACTAAATCCAGCGCTTTTTTAAGCGGGAAAGTGTCAAAAATATAGTCGAAACCAGCACCGCATTCGGCCATCACCTTGTCGGGATTGGCTTGTATCCAGATGTGGCGCGCGGCAATGCCCCCACCCGCTGCCGCAGCAGCGAACTGCAACAGGCCGTAGATACGCCGGCCAATCTGGCCCGGATTATGAACTGCAGCTACCAGAAAGGTTAAACCCAATGCCATAAAGGCGATGCGCTGCGATATGCATAGCGGGCAAGGCTCAAGATTATGCTTTTGCTGGATGTATAAGGCAAAGGCCACCAAGCCAAAACTGGCAATGACTCCGAGCAGATAACCTGTCCTTCCTGCAAAAAGTTTATTCAGCATGTGATTTATTCAGCACTTATAATTGGTATCGACAATTGTAACGGATAACGCGCCTGATGGCCGACAACCCCACTCGTGTATTGACTGTAACCGAGCTAAATCGTTTGGCGAAAAACGTACTGGAACGCAGTTTTCCGCTATTTTGGATCATGGGCGAAATTTCCAACATGACGCGCGCGGCTTCCGGCCATTGGTATTTCTCCATGAAAGACAGTGGCGCACAAGTACGTTGCGTCATGTTCCGCGGCCGCAACAGCTATCTGGACTGGGTGCCTCAGGAAGGCGATAAAGTCGAGGCACGCGCGCAAGTCACGTTATATGAAGCGCGCGGTGATTTTCAGCTGACGGTGGAGTTCCTGCAGCGCGCCGGTCTGGGAGCCTTGTTTGAAGCCTATGAGCGCCTTAGAACAAAACTGGAAGCCGAGGGCCTGTTCGACGCCCGCCTTAAAAAAACCATTCCCGAGTATCCACGCCAGATTGGTATTGTGACGTCTCCTGACGCTGCTGCCCTGCATGACGTATTGACCACACTCCGGCGGCGCATGCCATCCATCCCTGTGGTGCTTTATCCAACACTCGTGCAAGGCAAAGGCGCGGCTACGCTGATTGCCAATGCCATCAACCAGGCTAACGAACGTGCTGAATGCGATGTGCTGATTATCTGCCGTGGCGGCGGCAGCATTGAAGACCTGTGGCAATTTAACGAAGAAATCGTTGCGCGTGCGATAGCCGCTTCCAGGATTCCAACCATCAGCGGAGTCGGGCATGAGTCTGACTTCACCATTGCCGACTTTGCTGCCGACCGGCGCGCCGCCACTCCCACGGCTGCGGCTGAATTGGCAACACCGGATCGCGCAACGCTGCTACGCACCTTGCAGCAACTGGATCAGAACCTGTCACGGCAGTTGAACTATATATTGAACCGCCGCATGCAGCAGCTTGATTTCCTTGCGCGCCGCCTGCTTTCCCCACTACAGCAAGTGACGCATAAAATCAGCCATTTATGCCAGCTCAAGCTTCGGCTCCAAGCTGGCATATTGAAACAGCTGCAACACCAGCAACAGCATCTGCTGCAGCTGGAGCAGAATTTAAGTCACTTGAATCCGCAGGCGGTGCTGAAGCGCGGTTATGCTTTGGTCCACACAGTGGAGGGTAAGCTGGTACGCACGCACCAGCAGCTTAGCCCCGGGCAGGATGTACGGCTCACCCTCGGTGAAGGGCAAGCTGACGTGCAGGTCAGCAAAATCCATCCCTGAAGTGTTATGGAAAATATCGCCTTAATACAGATGCGTGGCCCGTTAGCTGATAAAATACGCCAACTTCTTACTTGAACTTGCCAGTATGGATTCTGCCAACACCAGCAAGTCCCGTTTGTCTACCCTCTCACTAGCGGCTCTAGGCGTTGTCTATGGCGATATAGGCACTAGTCCGATTTATGCCGTACAGGCAGTTTTCACCGACCCACACCATATCGTACCTATCGATCCGGCAAATGTATTGGGTGTGCTCTCGCTGATTTTGTGGGCGCTGATCCTGGTAGTTACCGTCAAATATGTGAGCTTTGTCATGCGTGCGGATAACCGCGGCGAAGGTGGCATCATGGCACTGATAGCGCTGGCATCAGGAAGCAGTCCCAGGAGCGCCAAAAAACAGAAGTTCGTCATGCTTATCGGCATACTCGGGGCCTGTATGTTTTATGCGGATGGCATGATCACGCCGGCGATTTCCGTGCTGTCCGCGATTGAAGGCCTGGAGGTAGCGGCGCCGCAACTGGAACATGCCATCATTCCGGCCACCCTGGCGGTGCTGTTTTTGCTGTTCTGGTTCCAGTCCAAGGGTACGGCGATCATGGGCATTCTATTCGGGCCGGTAATGCTGGTATGGTTCCTGTCACTGGCAGCACTCGGTGTTCATGGCATAGTCCAGGAGCCAGCCGTACTGCAGGCTATCAACCCGATACATGCCCTACACTTTTTCCAGACTAATCATTGGCTGGGATTTGCCGCACTAGGTGCCGTGGTGCTGGCTGTCACAGGTACCGAGGCCTTGTATGCCGACATGGGCCACTTTGGCCGCAAACCGATTACGCTGGCGTGGCTCATTGTGGTATTGCCTGCCTTGCTGCTCAACTATTTTGGCCAGGGTGCGCTGATACTGCATGACCCGGCTACGGTCAAAAACCCATTTTACCTGCTGGTACCTCCTGCGTTGCTTTACCCAATGATAGTGCTGGCAACACTGGCTACCGTCATTGCTTCCCAGGCCGTTATTTCAGGCGCATTCTCGGTATCGCGGCAGGCTTTGCAACTGGGTTATCTGCCACGCATGCGGGTGAACCACACCTCTGAAAGCGAGGCTGGACAAATTTATATGCCGCGCGTGAACTGGAGCCTGATGCTGGCTGTCATGGCCCTGGTTATTGGGTTCGGCTCTTCAAGCAATTTAGCGGCCGCTTATGGTGTGGCCGCCACAGGTAATATGATATTTACCACCATCTTGGCGGCAATCGTATTCCATAATGTATGGGGCTGGAGCAAACTACGCACCGGCCTGCTAATAAGCGTATTTATGGTGATAGATTTGGCTTTCTTTGGTGCCAATCTGCTTAAAATCCCCTCCGGCGGCTGGTTCCCGCTATTGATTGGAGTAGTCATTTTTACCGTCATGAGCACCTGGAAAACTGGCCGCAAGCTGTTGTATATGCGCCTGAAGAGCGATGCCATGGCGCTTGAACCTTTTATTGAGGCCATCGGCAGCCACCCGCCCACCCGCGTGCCGGGTACCGCAGTGTTCATGACCCCCGACCTGCAAGGCGTACCGCATGCCCTGCTGCATAACCTCAAACACAACAAGGTGCTGCATGAGAAAGTGGTATTGCTTACCGTCAAGTCCGAGGATGTTCCTTACATTCCACCTGAAGATCGCGCAGAAGTGGAAAAGCTGCCTAACGAGTTTTATCGTGTTGTCATAAAATACGGATTCAAGGACGACCCGGACCTGCCGCTTGACATGGGCCTCTGCGCGACACAGGGCTTGGTGTTTGACGCCATGGATACCTCGTTCTTCATCGGCAAGGAGACATTGATTGCCAAGCGTGATTCAGACATGGCTTACTGGCGCGAAAAAATATTCGTCGCCTTGTTCCGCAATGCAGATAGCGTGACCAACTATTTCAAACTCCCGCCCAATCGGGTGGTCGAATTGGGATCGCAAGTCATTTTGTGACTTTGCCTTATCCTGTTATCAGCAAGTGCGTTTGCTTAATGAGGCCAATTACTAAACGTCAATACCCAAAGTCAATTCTGAGCGAGGCATTGTTATGAAAAATATTACCAGCCTGTTAATCGCCTTTACGCTGGCACTGGGCGGTTGCACCAGCGTACAGACCACCAAATCCGGCACTGTCGGTGTTGAACGTAAACAATACATGCTGCTGTCCGAGCAGCAGGTGGAAAACATGTCTGCACAGAGCTATATTCAGACGCTGAAGCAGGCGGATTCAAATAAAGCCCTTAATACCGACTCGGCCGAAACAGCACGGGTACGCAATATTGCCCAGCGCCTGATTGCGCAGACCGGAACTTTCCGCCCTGATGCACTGAACTGGAAATGGGCGATCAACGTGCAGGAAAGCAAAGAAATCAATGCCTATTGCATGGCGGGTGGCAAAATCATGGTCTACAGCGGCCTGCTCGATCAGATCAAACCCACGGATGACGAACTAGCCGCTGTCATGGGCCACGAAATGGCTCATGCCTTGCGTGAGCATAGCCGTGAGCAAATGTCAGAAGCCTATGCCCAGCAAATTGGCTTACTGGGTCTGGCTGCTGTCGTCGGTATCACCTCCAAGGATTCAAACAAGGCTGGTACCGCATTAGCTCTAGGCAGCACCGTCGCCGCAGTAGCCTTGACCTTGCCGCACAGCCGCCGTGCTGAGCATGAGGCGGACCAGATCGGCCTGGAACTTGCCGCCCGTGCCGGATATAACCCCAATGCGGCCTTAACACTTTGGGAAAAAATGGCTAAGGCAGGCGGAGCGAAGCCGCCCGAATTCCTGAGCACACACCCTTCCGATGCATCACGCATGGACGATATCAAGCGGCTGATTCCCGCCGTCATGCCGCTGTATGAGCAAGCCAAGAACAAAAAACCATGAGTCCTCACTGCCCGCTCATCGCCGAATAGCAAGTTAACCGAAGCGGATCAGCAAGCATTTGGCGGTTTGTTTTGCGCTTTGATTTTATGGGGCAGCAGAATGGCGGTAAAATAGCGTTTTATTTTGTCACTTCCGGAAACCACCATGAGCCAACTGCAACAGATCATTGAAGACGCTTTCGAGCGTCGCGCCGACATCACTCCCGTCAATGCCAGCAAGGAAGTCAAAGATGCCGTATTCGGCGTACTGGCTGACCTCGACGCAGGCAAATTGCGTGTTGCCGAACGCAAGGCTGGCACGCAGGAATGGGTGACGCACCAATGGATCAAGAAGGCGGTGCTGCTGTCTTTTCGTCTGGAAGACAACATTTTGCTGGATGGTGGCTGCACCAAATATTTTGATAAGGTTCCACCCAAATTTGCTGATTACACTGAGGCGGATTTCAAGGCAGGCGGCTTCCGTGTAGTGCCTAACGCCATCGTCCGCCGCGGTTCATTCATCGGCAAGAATGCCGTGCTAATGCCCTCTTATGTCAATATCGGCGCTTATGTGGATGAAGGCACCATGGTTGATACCTGGGCTACCGTCGGCTCCTGCGCCCAGATCGGCAAGAACGTGCACCTCTCCGGCGGCGTCGGCATTGGTGGCGTACTGGAACCTGTACAAGCCGGCCCTACCATCATCGGCGACAACTGCTTTATCGGCGCGCGCTCCGAAGTCGTAGAGGGCGTGATTGTGGAAGACAATTGCGTAATCTCCATGGGCGTGTATATCGGCCAATCCACCAAGATCTACGATCGCGAAACCGGCGAAGTGTTTTATGGCCGCGTGCCTGCCGGCTCCGTGGTGGTATCCGGCAATCTGCCTGCCAAGGATGGCACATACAGCCTCTATTGCGCTGTCATCGTGAAGAAGGTGGATGCCAAGACTTTGGGCAAGGTCGGTATCAACGAACTACTGCGCGGCATCTGACCCTCCGGGCTGTCATAATTTCGACAACCCGGTCAAAGCGCTAACAACACCCGCTACGGCGGGTGTTGTTATTTCAGTCCGCCACAGCGCTCAATCCGGCTTATTCAAGCCGGGTAAAAGTACAACCGAAGTCCAATAAAGCCGCACCAATACTCACTTCCAGAGATATTTACAAGCTCGCCTGGCACTAATCTACGGCCTGCCCCGCACATGGGCATACAACTTGCGCTTGCAGTATCATGCTAACGCTTACTGCAACCCTTCTTCAGTATTGGCTCACAAGGCGGGCCGCATGCTAGGCAGCTACGACTATCGCCTGGTCCTGCTGTCCTTATTGGTCGCTTTTATTGCTTCCCTGGCTGCTTTCATCCTGTCCGCCAAGGTGCATCGCAGCGAGCCTAGAGCCGCAGAGCTTTGGCTGCTCAGCGGCGCGCTTGCAATGGGGTCGGGCATTTGGTGCATGCACTTTGTCGGCATGCTGGCATTCTCGCTACCCATTCCCCTCGGCTATGCCTTTGATTACAGCGCTCTCTCATGGCTGATTGCCGTGGCAACCTCCTGGCTGGCATTGAAAATTACGCAGCAGCCTGAGCTGTCCAGACACCTGCTGATTACAGGCGGCCTATTCATGGGCACTGGCATTAGCGGCATGCACTACACCGGCATGCATGCCATGCACATGTCGCCGCCTATTACTTACAGCCAGACCTTGTTATCGCTATCCATACTGATAGCCGTTGCCGCCTCTATTGTCGCCCTGCTGATTCTGTTTCGGTTACGCACGCAAGATATCAAGCAAGCCTGGATGTCGAAAATACTGGCCGCCGCGGTAATGTCTGTCGCAATCACTGGCATGCATTACACCGCTATGGCAGCCGCCGAGTTTTCACCTGATTCTGTTTGTGGTGCAGCGGCAACAGCCCGGCCAGAGTTACTGGCTGTAACGATTGCGCTGGGTGTCGTTGGCTTGCTGTTGGCAACTATTATTGTTTCCGCGCTTGATGCGCATCTGGAAGGCCGGGCGGCATCGCTCAATCTTTCGCTGAAAGATGCCAATGATGAGTTAAGCCGCATGGCGATGATAGATGCGCTCACGCAACTACCCAACCGTCGCCTGTTCCAGCAACATCTGGAAGTGGCCATAGGGCGCACGATGCGCATGGGAAATTCACTGGCGGTGGCCTTTATCGATCTCGACGGCTTCAAGCTGGTTAATGACGTGCTTGGCCACCATGTTGGCGATGAGGTATTGCTTGCAGTAGCCAAGCGCCTAAACACTGCAGTGCGTGGCGGCGACATTGTGGCCCGCATGGGCGGCGATGAGTTTGTAGCGCTGCTTGAGGACATTAAATCAGATCAGGATATTGTCCCGATTGTCGATCGAATTATTCATTCGCTACGCGAAGTATTTTTTATTGATCAGCACGAGATCAGCATTTCCGCTTCGATAGGTATTGCTGTCTATCCACGTGATGGCGACATTAAGCACCTGCTGGTATGCGCCGATGCAGCAATGTATCGCGCCAAAAGCGATGGCAAAAACCAGTTCCGCTTTTACGATGCGGACATTGAGCTGGCGTCCGACCAGTTACTGGAAATGCAACACGGCATACGGCAAGCCCTATCCAGAGATGAATTAAAATTATATTTTCAGCCAAAAATTGATAGTAAAACTTGTGCAGTAGTCGGTGTTGAAGCCCTGCTGCGTTGGAAGCATCCAATTAAAGGGAGGATTGCTCCCACAACTTTCATCCCCGCAGCTGAACGCTTTGGCATGATCAACCAGATTGGCGACTGGGTAATTGAAGAATCGTGCCGGGCGCTGTACCGCCTGCGCGCCCAGGGCATCACGCTCAAAATTGCAATTAACCTGTCTCCACAGCAATTTCGTAACCCCTGTTTGGTCACGGATATATTACAAGTGCTGCAACGCTTCGACCTGCCGCTTTCATCCATCATGTTCGAGATCACCGAATCCAGCGCTCTGGATAGCCTGGATCAAATCAATGCAATACTCACGGATTTTAAACATGCCGGTATTGAGATTGGCCTGAATGGCTTCGGCACTGGCAATTCCAGCCTCACCTATCTGCAGCGCATTAAGATCAACGAACTCAAGCTGGATCGTTCATTTATTGCCACTATCAGTAGCGACAAGCAGACTCGCGCGATTGTAGATGCCGTGATACAGCTGGCGCACGCACTGAAGTTGAGGGTGGTCGCTGCAGGTGTAGAGACTGAAGATCAGCGCAAGGTACTGACCGAACTTGGTTGCGATCAGCTACAAGGCTTTTTATTTGCCCGCCCTGTGCCTGAAGAAAATCTGGCAGGTTTGATTCTGCGTTTAACGACTATCAAGCAAGACCCCGACACAGGGAAGCCAGAGGTACCCAGCATATGATCCATACCACTCAACCGCATTGGGCTGGCCGAAAAATCCTCACGGTAGATGATGACCCGGATATTCTTAGGCTACTCGGTATGCGGCTCACAGCCGCAGGCTATCACGTGCTATCTGCAAATAACGGGGAAGAAGCACTGGCGCAAATGGCCTTAAGTGTTCCGGCGCTAGTCATTAGTGATTTGCATATGCCCGGCATGGATGGTTTAGCCTTATTCGACGCGATTTATGCAATAGACTCAGCACTGCCAGTTATCCTGCTGACAGCACGCATTACTACCCTGCAAGAAGCTGAGGCTGCGACGCAGCGTGGAGTGTTCGGCTTTCTAAACAAACCTTTCGATAGCAAACACCTGATACATAAGATAGAAGCGGCGCTGCATTGGGCCACTGGCAAGCATGCAACCTGCGAGCCTCCAAAAAGCCAGGTTAGCAACAGCTAATCTCATAACCACCTACATGGCTGTGCAAGTGGCATCAGCGATATCCCGGCTGTAATACGCATCGCACTCATCCCTCCCCTACTGTTAGAATTACGCTTTGCTTGTTATATTGCCTATCTGATGAAGCTATACGGCATTCCCAAATGCAATACTGTAAAAAAAGCTCGCGTCTGGCTGGCAGAAAACGGCATTGAAGTGCAATTTCATGACTTCAAGAAAGATGGCATTAATGCCGAACTGATCAATGGCTGGCTCGCACAGGTACCATGGGAGAAGCTCGTCAACCGTGCTGGTATGACGTGGCGCGGCTTGAGCGACGAAACCAAGGCCGCCATCCACGACAATGCTTCTGCTCTTGCATTGATGCTGGAAAAATCTTCCGTGATTAAACGCCCGGTGTTGATCGAGAATGACAAAATCCTGCACCTGGGCTTTGACGAAAACATTTATCGAAAGCTGCTTGCACAATGAGCTCTACTCTAGAACTAGCCAAAGCGCTAATTTCCCGCCGCTCCAACACGCCAGACGACGCGGGCTGCCAAGACCTCATGATTGCGCGACTGGAGCCGCTGGGCTTCAAGATCGAGCGCATGCGCTTCGGCAATGTCGATAATTTCTATGCGCGACGCGGCACTAGTGGCCCGCTATTAGTTTTCGCCGGCCATACCGATGTGGTGCCGACCGGCCCTGTCGACCAATGGCACACGCCTCCATTCGAGCCCACCATCAAGGACGGCATGCTGTATGGTCGCGGTGCGGCGGACATGAAAACTTCATGTGCCGCCTTTATCACCGCCATTGAAGATTTTGTCGCGTTACACCCTGAGCACAAGGGTTCGATCGGCCTGCTGATTACCTCGGATGAAGAAGGTGTTGCGGTAGACGGCACGGTCAAAGTGGTCGAGGCGCTCAAGGCCCGCAACGAACTGATTGATTACTGCATCGTCGGCGAGCCCACCTCCAATAAGGTTGTTGGCGACATGATCAAGAACGGTCGCCGTGGTTCGCTCTCGGGCAAGCTCATCGTCAAGGGCATACAAGGCCACATCGCCTATCCGCATCTGGTCAAAAATCCCATCCATCTGGTAGCCCCGGCAATCAAGGACCTGGTCGAGATCACATGGGATAACGGCAATGAATATTTCCCGCCTACCTCCTGGCAAATCTCAAACATGAATGGCGGCACTGGTGCCACCAATGTGGTACCGGGGGAAGTGGAAATCCTGTTTAATTTCCGCTTCTCGACTGCCAGCACCGCTGACAGCTTGAAAGAACGTGTCCACGCCGTGCTGGACAAGCACGCGCTGAACTACGATCTGCAGTGGGAATATTCCGGCAAGCCCTATTTGACGCCCAAGGGCAACCTGGTCGAAGCCATCTCTGGCGCGATTGCACAGGCTTATGGCGTCACGCCTGAGCTATCCACCAGCGGCGGCACTTCGGATGGACGTTTCATCGCCGACATCTGCCAGCAGGTCATTGAATTCGGCCCGCTCAACGCGACCATACACAAGCTCAACGAATGCGTTGGCGTAGCCGACATTGAACCGCTTAAAGACACTTATCGTATTACCTTGGAAAAGTTATTACTCGCATGAGCATCTATCCCCACGCCGCTGAAGAGCTTTTTACTATCCGCGACTGGCTACGCTTCACGGTGTCACGCTTTGAAGAATCCGCTATCTTTTATGGTCATGGCACTGACAACGCCTACGATGAAGCCGCCTGGTTGATCCTGTCGGCTTTGCATTTGCCGCATGACACGCTGGAAAATTTTCTTGATGCTGTCATAACCGAACAGGAGCGCCGTCATCTTGCCCACCTGATTGAGCGCCGCGTCACCGAGCGCACGCCTACGGCCTACCTGGTACGTGAAGCATGGCTCAAGGGCTTCAAATTCTATGTCGACGAGCGCGTCATAGTGCCGCGCTCGTTTATTGCGGAATTATTGGAAGAGTCACTCGCACCCTGGATAGAATTCCCGGAAATGGTGGAAAGTGCTGCTGACATCTGCACCGGCAGTGGCTGCCTCGGCATCCTGCTTGCCCACGCCTTCCCTGATGCGGCCATTGATGTAGTGGATATTTCACCCGATGCCATTAGCGTAGCCAATATCAACATCGCCAATTATGGCTTGCAGGAGCAAGTGCAGGCAATTCAGTCTGACATGTTTACCGCGCTGAAAGGCAAGACTTACGATCTCATCATCAGCAACCCGCCTTATGTGGACGCACCCTCCATGGCCACGTTGCCGCAGGAATACCGGAATGAGCCGCAACTGGCGCTAGGCAGCGGGCTCGCCGGACTAGATCATACGCATACCTTGCTGCGTGAAGCACCAAAGCATCTCAATGAAGGTGGGTTATTGGTGGTGGAAATCGGCCATAATCGTGATGCCCTGCTGGAAGCCTATCCTGATTTGCCATTTACCTGGCTGGAAGTCGATGCAGGCAATGAGTTTGTGTTCCTGATTGCTCGTGAAGATTTCTTGCAGGCCAACAGCAATTGAGTCCATGTGGCCTGTGTCTCAAGGCTTCGAGATAGCTGTAAGAATCAGCAATAAGGTTATCGGCAACAACAATCCCCAAAAAGCCAGATACAAATAGCCGCCAGCCGCGCTGATTGCACCAAGGAAAAAAGCGCTTATAGCGGGTATCATCTGCCTTAAGCGCTCACAGGCGCGCTGTTTTAATTCTGCATGCTGGCCATAAACAATATCCACGATATCAATAACCATGTGCGTGACGTTGCCGGTCATCATGGACGTATGCGCAAGAGAAGATAGCGTTGTCCTGCCACCAGCAGCCTGAATAGCCATCGCAGCTGCACCAAACATGCCCGCCAGTATCGCAGCGAGTTCTTTATCAGATGCAAGCGGATATGGCGCCATCAGTCCGGCTATCATAAATCCTGTGAGCAGTATCGCTTGCAGCCCGAAAAGGACTTTCAAAGGCGATTGTTGCTGTTTTTCATAATCCAGAACGATAACCC
The DNA here is from genome assembly GCA_039933015.1 of Methylophilaceae bacterium. Lineage (GTDB taxonomy): Bacteria > Pseudomonadota > Gammaproteobacteria > Burkholderiales > Methylophilaceae > JBDTOX01. The sequence continues at coordinate 13,853 of JBDTOX010000073.1, read as the reverse complement.
TGGCTGCTGCCACCGCTAAGAGAAAAGCCGGAAATGCGAGCAGCTTGAGCAGACCACCCTGCATAGGGTGCACGATCATGGCGCCCATCAGTACAAAGTTTCCGGTGATATGTGCGGTGAACAGACCAAAAAGCGCAATGAAACCAAAGGTATCGACGTAACCGCCGACAAAAGACAACAATACAACCAGAATGTAAGGATGTCGCGTCAGCAAGATATTATTTCAGCTTGTTTTGCTCAATCCATACCCACTTTTAACCGCGTCCACGATTCCGATCACTACGCTTTTGCTGTGCCGGTGCAGTCATATCGGAACCCTGGCGAATTCGCCGATTAGCTGCAGGCTTTCTCGGCTTGCTGGCTGGTGCGTCTCTGCTTGCTCTTACTGGCTTGCTTTCACCCGTTCTGCGACGCCCATCGGCTGGTGCTGCAAAAAATTCCGGCGCAGGCTTGCCGGTGACCGCCCGGCTTGCTGCTTCTCTACTGCTTGGTGCTTTGTGCTCTTTCGGCATGAATGTTTTGCCGGCTTTTTCTTTTTCACGCGCACTTAGCTGACGCAACGGCGTTTTGGGCGCCTCCAGCCCAGCCCATTCCAGCAGCCCAACCACTTCCTTGGGTTCCAGCTCCAGCATCATGCCGCGCTTGAGCCGGGGCGGCAGGTTGATTGGGCCAAAACGCACGCGCATCAAACGGCTCACCGGTAATTGAAAAGCCTCAAACAGGCGACGCACTTCGCGGTTGCGGCCCTCACGCAAAACCACTTGATACCAATGGTTGGAACCTTCGCCGCCTTGCGCGCGAATGGAATCGAAATTCGCCGGGCCATCGTCCAGCTCAATGCCCTGCGTCAGCTGCAGCAACTGGGCTTCGGTGAGCTCGCCAAAGATGCGCACGGCATATTCACGCTCAACTTCATAGCGCGGGTGCATGAAACGGTTGGCTAATTCACCAGAGGTGGTAAAAATCAGCAGCCCGGAAGTATTGATGTCCAGGCGGCCAATAGCGATCCATTTGGCACCTTTAATGTGCGGCAGCTTATCAAACACCGTGGCACGCTTTTCCGGGTCATCCTGGCTGACAATCTCGCCCTCAGGTTTGTGATATAGCAGCACTTTGGGCAATTCGGCTTCAAAAGGCAGGCGCAGTGGCCGGCTATCCAGACGCACAACATCACTGGGGACAACTCCGACCCCCACAATGGCTGGCTTGCCGTTGACGGTCACGCGCCCACTGGCAATCAATGATTCCATCTCGCGCCTGGAACCCAGGCCGGCGAGCGCCAGCAGTTTATGTAGCCGCTGCGGAACAGCATCCGGATCTACGGCTTGGGGTTTAGTATTTGCAGCATGCGCATCGCGCTGCTGTTTAAAAGGACGGGCCATTGTTTAAATATCCAGAGGGATTTCAGCCTGAGCAAAGTTCTCCATCGGCGGTAATTCCGCCAGAGAGCGCAAGCTCAAGTCATCAAGAAAAGTTGGGGTCGTCGCATAGAGAGACGGCCTGCCGGGTACATCCCGTTGCCCTACTACGTCTATCCAGTCGCGTTCCTGCAGTTGGCGGATGATGTTGGGATTAACTGCAACACCGCGTATATCTTCAATGTCACCGCGCGTAACAGGCTGGCGGTAGGCAATAATTGCCAAGGTTTCCAGCGCCGCACGCGAGTAGCGTTGCGGTTTTTCAGGACTTAGCCGCGCCAAAAATGGCGCGTATTCAGCACGTACCTGAAAGCGCCAGCCACTGGCAACCTGCAGCAGTTCCATAGTACGCTCTTGCCAGTCGGTTTTTAATTCATCCAGCAGCATACGCAGCGTCGCTCGCTCCATGCGGTCGGCAAAAAGACGTAACAGTGCATCTAACGAAAGCGGCTGTGCCGCTGTCAGCAAAGCGGCTTCCAGCACCAACTTCATCTCCGCTATGGTCTGCGGTTCTGTCTGCATACGCATCTGCATAATTTTCTAGGCAATTTGCAAATAGATAGGTGAAAACGCTATCTGCTGCGTCATCCGCACCAAACCTTCACGCACCAGTTCCAGCATAGCTAAAAAGCATACAACCAGCTTGGGCAAACCATCGCTGTGCACATTGTACAGTGCTGCAAACTCCACCAGCTTGTCCTGTTGCAAGCGCCGTAAAATATGGCTCATGTGTTCGCGCACTGATAATTCGGCGCGGCTGACCTTATGATGCTTGAAGTGGCTGGCACGTTCCAGCACCGCCTTCCATGCTGCCATGAGCTCTTCCAGCGACACCACAGGCGCTTGAACCTCAACAATCTGCTCATAATAAGCCTGTGCCACCAGGATTTCATTGCCTACCTGCAGCAGGGCATCCAGCCTTTGTGCAGCAAGCTTGATGGATTCATATTCCATCAAGCGCCGTACCAGTTCGGCACGCGGGTCGTCTTCATACTCAATCTCAGCTGGCTTGGGTAACAGCATGCGCGATTTGATCTCGATCAACATCGCTGACATGAGCAAGTAATCAGCCGCAAGTTCGAGCTTGAATCCCTCATCGACATGGTGCATTTTCTTGACGTAAGCCATGTATTGGTACGTCAAATCCGCCATCGGGATATCGAGAATATCCAGATTATGTTTGCGTATCAGATACAGCAACAGGTCTAAAGGGCCTTCAAATGTTTCCAGATAAATTTCCAGCGCATCTGGCGGGATATATAAATCCTGCGGCAGTGAGGTTAAGGTTTCGCCGTGTATACGGACATTTGTTGGCGCCGGGAATACAGCAGGTATCACGAGTAGTTAAGGCCCATGGCATCGCGCACTTCACGCATCGTTTCTTTAGCTAGTTTACGCGCGCGTTCACAGCCCTCTGCCACCACATTTTTCACCAGTGTGGAGTCTTCCGTGTACTGGGCCGCACGCTCCTGTATGGGCTTAAGCTCAGCCAGCACAGCATCTATTACCGGCTGCTTACATTCGATACAACCTATGCCTGCGCTGCGGCAGCCCGTCTGTACCCATTCCTGGATCGCCTCATCAGAATAGACTGCGTGTAATTGCCATACGGGACATTTGGCCGGATCACCCGGGTCCGTGCGACGGATACGCGCTGGGTCAGTCGGCATAGTCCTGATTTTCTTAGTTACTACATCGGCTGATTCACGCAAGGAAATCGTGTTGTTATAAGACTTGGACATTTTTTGCCCATCCAAACCAGGCATCTTTGAGGCAGGTGTGAGTTTGTAATCAGGCTCGACCAGGATCATCTTGCCGCCGCCTTCCAGATAACCTAACAGGCGCTCGCGATCACCCAGGCTCAAGCCTTGTTGCTCCTCGATCATGGCGCGCGCGGACTCCAACGCTTCATCATCTCCGCCCTCCTGATAGCGCGTGCGCAACTCCTCATACAGACTGCCTTTTTTACTGCCAAGTTTTTTGATCGCAGCATGCGCTTTTTCTTCAAAGCCTAGTTCACGCCCATAGATATGATTAAAGCGGCGGGCAATCTCGCGCGTGAATTCGATGTGCGGCACCTGGTCTTCGCCCACCGGCACTTGCGTAGCCTTGTACATCAGGATATCTGCGCTCTGCAATAAAGGATAGCCGAGGAAACCGTAAGTCGAGAGATCTTTTTGCGCCAGCTTTTCCTGCTGGTCTTTATAGGTTGGCACTCGCTCCAGCCAACCCAGTGGCGTAATCATGGAAAGCAGAGTGTGCAGCTCGGCATGCTCAGGTACGCGGGACTGGATAAAAAGAATGGCATTAGCTGGATCAACTCCTGCTGCCAGCCAATCTATCACCATTTCCCAGACGTTAGCTTCAATGACTTCCGGCGTATCGTAATGGGTAGTGAGTGCATGCCAGTCAGCAACAAAGAACAGGCATTCATGCTCGTGTTGTAGCCGAATCCAGTTTTTTAATACGCCGTGATAATGTCCAAGATGCAGGTTGCCTGTGGGTCGCATGCCCGATATAACGCGCTCAACAGCCATAATTAAGTAAAAACTTTCAAATTAAAGATAAATCGTATTATACGAACAACCAGGAAATTAAGCTGATGGTACCTAGAATAAACGGATACAGAATTTTGGATAATATGCCGGTGAACAACAGCACCAGCAGAATGATAAATCCATACTGCTCAACTCTGGCATAGCGGTCAGCCAGTCCGTGGGGCAGCAGGCTCACCGCTATGCGGCCACCATCCAGTGGTGGTAATGGCAATAGATTCAGCACCATCAGCACCACATTAATCATGATACCGGCCTGCGCCATATATTGCAGCGGGATGGCTATAGCCGGTGGAAAATCAACAGAGAATTTATATGCTAACGCCCACAGAATAGCCATGATCAAATTAGCTGCAGGGCCGGCAGCAGCCACCCACAGCATATCGCGCTTGGGGTTACGCAAACGCGAAAAATCAACTGGTACGGGCTTCGCCCAGCCAAACAGTATCCCCCCGGCGGCCAAGGTAAGCGCCGGAATAAGTATAGTGCCCACTGGGTCAATATGCCGGATTGGATTAAGACTGATACGCCCTTGCAAATGCGCGGTCATATCACCGAAATATCTCGCCACATAGCCATGAGCAGCCTCATGCACGGTGATAGCAAATATCACGGGCAAGGCATAAATCGCAATTTTCTGTATCAGGGTCAGTTCCATCATTTGTCCAAAAATTATTCCGTGCCAGTTACTTATTTAATCAAGGTGCAGACCCAGTGATTTAGGGTCCCCCGCTCCCAAGCGCACTAGTTGTGGTATCTCGCCTGTTAAATCAACCACTGTAGTTGCCTCTGCCATGCAGGCACCTGCGTCTATTACCAAATCCACCTGACGCTCCAGCCGATCACGGATTGCCCAGGCTTCGTTCAGCACCGCCTCATCACCCGGCAGCGATAAAGTCATGCTTAACAAGGGCTCATCAAGCTCATCGAGTATAGCTTGTGTCACCGCATGTTGCGGTACGCGCAATCCCACAGTGCTGCGCTTGGGATTCAGCAAGCGTCGCGGAACTTCGCGTGTAGCCTTGAGGATAAATGTATATTGCCCGGGTGTATTGGCTTTGAGCAGCCGGAACTGGCTATTGTTCACCTGCGCATAAGTCGCAAGCTCGGCCAGATTGCGGCAAACCAGGGTGAAATGGTGAGCTTCATCTACGCCGCGGATTTCACGAATGCGGGTTTGGGCTTCTCTGTTACCTAATACGCAACCCAGCGCATAGCTGGAATCCGTCGGATAAGCGATAACGCCGCCATTACGCAGAATCTGTATCGCTTGGTGTATTAATCTGGCTTGAGGGTTCTGCGGGTGAATGATGAAATACTGCGCCATTAATGCAAGCCCGCCTGTAAACGCTCTGCTTCTGGCCAGCCTTGCCATACTGGTACACAACCAGCCGGCAAATCCGGCAAACGCCCCATTTCTATATAGGCATGGGCTGGACCATGATAATCCGAGCCCATGGAAGCTTGCAGGCTGAACTGCCTGGAAAGTTTGGCGAATTCCTGATACTGACCCACTGTATGACTGCCAGTCACAACCTCGATAGCCGTTCCGCCCAGGCTGCGAAACTCCTCCAACAGCAGCAGCATATTGGTACGGCCCAGGTCATAGCGCCCCGGATGCGCAAGCACAGCCACTCCGCCACTATTAACAATCCAGCCCAGCACATCTTCCAGATTAGCCCATTGATGCTCAAAATAACCGGGCTTGCCCTTGACCAGATATTTTTTGAAAACTGCACGCATATCTGAAGCCAGGCCTTTTTCGACCAAAAAGCGCGCAAAATGCGTGCGGCTAATAATTCCTCGCTTGGCATATTGATAAGCACCTTCCAGGCTGCCTTCAATACCGATTTGTTCCAGGCTTGCAGCCATTCCTTCAGCGCGTGTATGCCGACCTGCCCTGATTGCCGCCAGGCCATTAAACAATGGCGCATATTGGGGGTCAATTTTGAGGCCCACGATATGCAGAGTACGTTTACGCCAGGTGACAGAAATTTCCACACCATTAATAAATTGAATTCCATGCTGGACAGCAGTATTTTTCGCTTCAATCAGGCCGGCTGTGTCATCGTGGTCAGTCAGGGCCAATACGCGCACGCCTTTGCCAGCGGCGTGCTCGACCAGCTCGACTGGCGTCAATAAGCCGTCAGATATAGTGGAATGGCTATGCAAATCAATCAGTGATGGCATGGAGGGATGTATATGGTCTTACAAGTGAAGTCTTGTGACAGGAGACAAATCATAGCAAAATACAGCTTTAACTAATACCTTAGGTATCTGAAGATGTATTGTCTCATTCTACTAAAGAGTTCACTCTATATTTAAGGCTTCCGTATGAAATTTCTTTTTGACCTGTTCCCGGTCATCCTGTTTTTTATCGTTTACAAATTTTTCGGGATTTATGCCGCCACAGCCACGGCTATAGCGGCCACCATTATTCAGATTGGCTGGGTGAAATATCGTCACGGCAAAGTAGACAACGCACTGATTGCCAGCGGTGTAATTATTGTTGTTTTCGGTGGCGCAACTTTGCTGCTGCATGACGAAAGCTTTATCAAATGGAAACCCACCGTGCTCTATTGGCTGTTTGCCATTAGCTTGGTAGTGACGAATGTATTATTTAAGAAAAATCTGATTCAAAGCCTGATGGGTAAAAAAATCAGTATGCCGGAAAAAATCTGGGACAAACTTAATCTGGCTTGGGCAATTTTCTTCGCAATGCTTGGCTGCCTCAATTTATATGTGGCATTCAATTTCTCCACGGATGTATGGGTGAATTTCAAGCTATTTGGCACCATGGGCCTGATGTTGGCATTTGTCATCGGACAAAGCATAGCACTCGATAGGCACATGACCGCCAAGGATAATGAATGATGTGGTATGCAATTGTGGCTGAGGATTTCCCGGATAGCCTGGAAAAACGTATGGCTGCCCGCCCTGTGCATTTAGCACGTTTGCAGGCATTGCAAAATGCAGGTCGCCTGCTGCTGGCTGGGCCATTCCCCACCATAGACAGCATTGACCCCGGCCCGGCTGGATTTTCCGGCAGCCTGATTGTTGCTGAATTTGCAAGCCTCGAAGCAGCGCAAACCTGGGCGGCCGCGGATCCTTTCGTGAACGCTGGCGTGTATGCCAATGTCACAGTCAAACCATTCCGTAAAACACTACCTGCCTAAAGACACCCTACCTCATGACATTAATTGATGAAATACGCTCAAAGCTAGCAGCACTCGAGCCCACCGAGCTTGATATCAAGGACGATAGCGCCCTGCACGCAGGCCACACTGGCAACACTGGCGGCGGGCATTACACGCTGACTATCGTTAGCTCGCAATTTTGCGGGAAATCACAGATAATTCGGCATCGTTCAGTTTATCAAGCACTTACTGGCCTTATCCCTAACCGCATTCATGCGCTGAGCATTCATGCCATTGCTACGGATGAACCACAACCTTTGCAATAAAACTAATTACTCCACTTTTAAGGAATTATTAATGAATCTGATTAGCCGTAAACATATTGCTCTGGCTGCATTTTTTGCAGCTGGCACCTTCGGCCTGCTACAGCCAGCGCAAGCGGCTGACAGCAGTGTCGCCACGGTCAATGGCAAAGCAATCAAACAGTCACTGGTTGACTACATCGTCAAAGATGCCACTGCCCGCGGCCAGACCGTGGATGCCAACGTGCGTGAAGTGATTTTAAGCAAGCTTATCACCAGCGAGCTGGTTTATCAGGAAGCGCAACGCCTGGGCCTGGATAAGCAATCTGATTATGCGGCAAGAGAAGAACTCACTCGCCGCGAACTCCTAGTGAACACTTATCTGCAGGATTATTTGAAAAAGAACCCGGTTAGCGAAGCTGACACCAAAACAGCCTATGACAAATACAAAGCTGAAATGGGCGACAAGGAATACAGCGCTCGCCATATTCTGGTACCAACAGAAGCTGAAGCCAAAGACGTCATTACCCAGTTAGGCAAAGGCGGAGATTTTGCCAAGATCGCCAAAGATAAATCCAAGGATCCAGGTTCCAAAGAAAAAGGCGGCGACCTTGGCTGGTTCTCTCCCGGTGGTATGGTCAAGCCATTCAGCGATGCTGTCGCCAAGCTGCAAAAAGGTAGCTACACCAATACTCCAATCCAAACCCAGTTTGGCTGGCATGTGATCAAGCTTGATGACATCCGTGATATGCAGCCCCCTACTTACGACAAGGTTAAAGAAGGCCTGCAAAAGCAATTGCAACAACGTCAACTGGAAAAGCTACTGACTGATTTGCGTGCCAAGGCAAAAATTGTCGAAAGTCCCGGCAAGAAATAACTCCATAAGAAATACTTGGCCGGATAACTATCCCGGTTTAAATGGTCTGCCCATCTGGCAGACCATTTTTTATGGTTGAGAGATATCTGAGGCAGTCTCGCTAATATCCAATCCTTGCGCAATTCCATGCCATCGCTAAATTTGGCTTGCATCTCACCCTAGCTCACACTATGCAAATCATTAAATACGAAGTTCGACTGCATTCGCTCCAAGCTCACTTATTTGAAGTACGCTGCACCATTGCCGCGCCAGACCCCACGGGCCAAATGGTATCCATGCCCGCATGGATACCGGGCAGCTACCTGATACGCGACTTTGCGCGGCAAATAGTGACACTGACCGCCAGTAGCGACGGTCTAGCCGTTCCCACAGAAAAGATCGACAAGCATAGCTGGCGTTGCGCTCCTTGCATCACCCCACTGACTCTATGCTACTCGATATATGCCTTTGATCTGTCAGTGAGATCAGCCTACCTGGACACTACGCGTGCCTACTTTAACGGCACTAGCCTGTTTCTGTGCGTGCGCGGGCAGGAGCAATATGCATGCAGCGTGACCTTGCATCAACCAGACAAACCTTATCAAGGGTGGCAAGTCGCCACTGCAATGCCGCCCGAGAAGACCGATGATAGGGGTTTTGGACGTTACCGCGCAAAGAACTACGCCGAGCTTATTGACTATCCGGTGGAAATTGGCAAGTTTTCAGCGGTTGAATTCATGGCCTGCGGCGTGCCGCATCGCCTCGTGATTTCTGGCCGGCATCAGGCCGATCTTGAGCGCATCAGTTGTGATCTGAAAATTTTGTGCAGTTATCACATCCGCTTTTTCGGCGCACCTGCGCCTTTTGCTCGTTACGATTTTCTGCTATATGCCGCTGGCGATGAGCACTATGGTGGCCTGGAGCACAGCAATTCCACCAGCCTGATTTGTCCACGTAGCTGGCTGCCAGTTAAAGGCGAGCGTCTCAATAAAGAAGGCTATCAAGACTTTCTGGGCTTATGCAGCCATGAATATTTTCATGCCTGGCATGTCAAGCGCATCCGCCCCCTGGCCTTTTGCAACGCCGATCTTGGGTGCGAGGCCTATACCCGCCTGTTATGGGTATTTGAAGGTTTTACCGCCTATTACGACACACTGACCCTGCTGCGTTGCGGCCTGATTGGTCGTGACGAGTATCTGCAGCATCTTGGTCAGGACATCACCCGCCTGCTACGCACGCCAGGACGTGAGCTGCAGGTACTGGAGGAATCCAGCTTCGATGCCTGGATCAAGCTATACCGGCCGGATGAGAACACACCCAATGCTCAGGTCAGCTATTACCTCAAAGGCTCGCTGACAGCCATGGCACTCGATCTCAAATTACGCAGCAGCGGCAAAAACAGCCTGGATGAGGTGATGCAAACGTTATGGCAAAGCTATGGCAAGGCCGGACTCGGCGTACCTGAGGACGCGCTTGAGAAACTCGTGGAGAAACTGCTCGGATACAAATTAAGCGGATTTTTTGAGACTGTATTGCGTAATACTGCCGAGTTGCCTTTAGCTGAACTGTTCGCCGATTTCGGTATTGATTACCACATCAGGCCGGCTAGTTCTGACAGCGACAAGGGTGGCAAACCCGCCAATGGCCATGCGCTAAAACGCAACGTGCTTGGCGTCAAACTGGCAAGCGGGGATGAAGCCCGGCTAATGCATGTGTACGGCAAGGGCGCCGCCGAGCGGGCGGGGCTGGCAGGCGGTGATGTGATTATCGCCATTGATGGGTTGAAAATAACTGCACAGAATCTGGAACGCATGGTCAGCAGCAAAGCACCAGGCGCTCAGCTTCATGTGCACGCGTTTCGCCGTGATGAACTGATGGAATTTGTGCTCGTAGTACAGCCTGCCCCTGACGACACTTGCTACCTTGCCTTACAAACAAAACCTGGCAAACGTTCCAAGCAGTTACTGGATGCCTGGTTAAGCCAACCTGACATGAAGCGTGCGGAATAGCACTTGTACTTACCGCCAAATGTGCAATAATAAGAACTATTATCATTTAGAGAATGTTTCATTCTAATGAACATGACCAGCCTTACTAGCCTGCATCCCGGTCAAAACGCCACCATCCACGCCATACATGCTGAAGATTCATTATTCCAGCGCCTGGCCGCGCTTGGCTTCCGTATCGGCAAAAAGATCGAACTCGTGCGTCGTGCCAGTTTCAATGGCCCTGTGCATGTGCGCATAGGAACAACCGACATTATTCTGCGCTTGTCAGAAGCGCGCCGTATCCAGATCACCCACTAATGAAGCGCATTGCCCTGCTGGGCATGCCCAATACGGGCAAATCCACGCTGTTCAATCGAATCAGCGGTGCTTCGGCGCGGGTTGGCAATTGGCCGGGTATTACCGTAGACCTGATGAGCGTGAAAATCCTGCTGGGCGGCCATATTGCAGAATTGGTCGATTTACCCGGTTTATATGATTTGCATGGCTTTTCTGATGATGAACAAGTAGTCCGCCATTTCTTATCCCGTAATCCTGTCGATCTGGTAATGATCGTCCTCAATAGCTCGCAGATTGATCGCCAGCTCTCCCTCGCCCTGCAAATCCGCGCCCTTGGCCTGCCTGCAATATTAATGCTCAACATGAGTGACGAAGCGCGCCGTTCCGGCATCACTATTGACGCGGCGGCCATGGCACAGCAACTGCATATGCCGGTACTGCAGATTAGTGCGAAGTATGGCAATGGCTGCCCGGAAGCGCTGAAACTGGCTGCCAGAACTCTTGAGCAGCCGCATTCCCACCCAGCCCCAGAGGAAATCAATGCCTTGCTGCAAGCTGACAGCGCGATAGAGCACGAAATGGAAGCCATCATCAAAAGCACGGTGGCAATGCCTGCGCAATTGACCGATCAGGTCACCACGCGCATTGATCAGGTGTTATTGCACCCCTGGCTAGGCCTGCCCTTGTTTTTCGCTGCCATGTATTTGCTATTCCAGTTTATTTTTACGGTGGGCAAGCCATTGCAGGATGTTATCGCATGGCTGCTGCAAATACTGCGCACCGATTTACTTGACCCTCTGCTTGCGACAGCTCCAACCTGGCTGCAGGGGCTGCTGCTGGATGGCATTTACAATGGTGTCGGCACCGTAGCGGCTTTCATCCCCATCATTGTCCTGTTTTTCCTCATCATGACCATGGTGGAGGACAGCGGCTACCTGTCGCGCGCAGCTTTCCTCATGGATGCGCTGATGTCGAAAATGGGGCTGGATGGCCGTGGCTTTGTCATGATGCTGATGGGATTTGGCTGCAACGTACCGGCGCTCATGGGCACGCGCGTCATGCGCTCACGCGGCATGCGCCTGTTGACCATGCTGGTGATCCCGCTATCGCTCTGCTCGGCGCGCTTGCAGGTGTTTCTGTTCATCACGGCCACTTTGTTCACCGCTCAGCATGCGCCATTGGTGCTGTTTTCACTGTATCTGGTCAGTTTTTCCACCATATTCCTGACAGCCATGCTGTACAAAGGTCGCTTCCCTAATAACGAGCCTTTTATCCTGGAGCTGCCGCCATACCGTTTTCCCACACCCAGACAAATATGGCTGCGTGGCTGGCATGAGGTCAGGCACTTCCTCAATCGCGCCAGCAAATTTATTGTCATTGGCGTGCTGCTGGTATGGGCACTCACCAATTTACCGCCGGGTGTTGCCGCTGCCAGCAGCGCAACATGGGCTGGCCATATTGGTGACTTTTTCGCGCCGGTTTTGAACCCTATTGGCATTGATAGCCAGCTGGCATTAGCACTGATTTTTGGCTTTGTAGCCAAAGAGATTGTAATCGGAGCCCTGGCAGTGATTTACGGCTTGCAGGGCGATGCCCTGATGCATGTGATGGCGCAGCGACTGGACTGGGTACAAGGCATGAGCTTTATGCTATTCACCCTGATTTATACGCCGTGCTTATCGACGATTGCTACACTCAAGGCTGAATCCAAAAGTATGGGTTTTACGCTGCTATCAATTGCCTGGTCTTTAGGACTGGCCTGGGTTGTGAGCTTTATTTTTTACCAATCAGCGCGGGCGCTGGGGTTTTAATACTCAGTTTCAATTACCCAGGTTTTAATTACGGGGGCTTTTCGTTACTTAACAGCCGAGAACTCAAGCGCATTGCCGTCAGGGTCACGACAGAATACCGCCGCCCGGCCCGATTTACTCATGCTGTAAGGTACACCCGCCTTTTCCAACACAGCCTTGATAGGCTCTACATCCTCTACCGAAAATGCCACATGGTTATCACGTCCGCCATGTTGGGGACGGGCCACATCAGCATAAGGATTGGGCACTACCATGAGGTGAACCTGGTTACGGCCGATGTCATACCACACGCCGTCAAAACCGAAATCTGGGCGTGCAGGATTCGGGGTAAGACCCAGCAAGCCTTCATAAAAGGCCCGTGATTTATTCAAGTCGGACACAATGAGTCCGGCATGCATGAGTTGTTTGATTTCTATCATTTTGAATATCCAGTATTGAAGCTATATCACCTAAATTTGGAGCTTATCCGTAATTTCAAGCTGCGATTAGCGCTTAAGTCCTGAATATTAAAGTAGACGGCGCCCATCAGACATAGCCCTACCCACAAAAAATCCAGCTTCACAGGTTGGTGCATATAGGAGATGGCAAAAGGCAGGAATACACTCTTAAATACAACTGGCATGCTTCACTACAGCACTTAAATGGCTGCTTCGTCAGTTTCGCCGGTACGGATACGCACCACCTGCTCTACATTCGACACAAAAATCTTGCCATCGCCAATTTTACCTGTACGCGCAGCTTTAATAATGGCTTCCATGGAGGCATCCACCAGACTGTCCCCAACTACCAGCTCAACTTTGATTTTTGGCAGAAAATCCACCACATACTCAGCGCCACGATAAAGCTCGGTATGACCTTTTTGACGGCCAAAACCTTTGACTTCTGTTACTGTCAGCCCATTAACACCAATTTCTGATAATGCTTCGCGCACTTCATCCAGCTTGAATGGTTTGATGATGGCTTCAATTTTTTTCATACGCAGGCTCTCCCCTTGGTTTCATATTTTAAAATGTTTTTACCCATTTAAAACAAATTTGGATGTTATTGGATAACGCCTGTCCTTGCCAAACCCTCTGCGTGTGATGCGCACACCCACAGGCGCCTGGCGCCGCTTATATTCGTTGCGGTCTATCAAACTGATCACGCGCGTGACATCCTGCTCGTGATAACCCATGCCGACAATTTCCGTAACGCTGCGATCATGCTCAACATACGCTTCCATGATGGCGTCCAGTATCTCATAAGGCGGCAGGCTGTCCTGATCGGTTTGATCATGGCGCAGCTCGGCTGAAGGTGGGCGCAAAATAATCCGCTCTGGAATAATAGGTGACATGGCATTGCGATAACGCGCCAATTGGTAGACCAGTGTTTTCGGCACATCCTTGAGTAAGGAAAAACCGCCCGCCATATCGCCATACAGCGTGGAATAACCTACTGCCATTTCGCTCTTGTTGCCTGTAGTGAGAACAATGCTGCCGAATTTGTTGGA